>CAZTRY010000079.1:0-16716 GCA_964616525.1 uncultured Sphingobacterium sp.
ATTGTCCATAAAACAAAACCGTCCCATAAAATGAATTATGAGACGGCTTCTTTTTCTTTACAGCGCCATTATAATTCTCTCACAATAAATTCTCACATTTATTACTATGGAACAGGCAATTTTTGGCGGTGGATGCTTTTGGTGCACAGAGGCCGTCTTTCAGAATTTAAAAGGAGTTACAAAAGTAGTATCAGGTTATATGGGTGGGCATAAACCCAATCCCAGCTATGAGGATATTTGCTCAGGAGATACGGGGCATGCAGAAATCATCCGCATTGAATTTAACCCGGAAGAGATCTCTTTTGAGGATCTTTTGCTGGTATTCTTTAAGACCCATGATCCTACAACTCTCAACATGCAGGGGAATGACGTTGGCAATCAATACCGTTCAGTGGTATTCTACGAAAATCAGGAGCAGAAACTTGCCGCTGAAAACATGATTGATCAATTGGAAAAAGATATGGTCTTCGAACGGCCAATTGTTACTGAGGTAAGTCCGGTTTCAATATTCTATTCTGCAGAAGATTATCACCAGAATTATTATAACAACAATGCGAATAAGGGCTATTGTGTTCATGTTATTCAGCCTAAGCTGCATAAATTCATCAGGGAATTCAGGGAAAAATTAAAATAATTAAGGCTGACAGGGTTTGATAAGGCTGACAGGGTTTGGAACCCTGTCAGCCTTTTATTAACCTATTCTTTAACACCCAGTTTAGCGAGAATATCATCCATAAGGCACCATTTAGTAATGGACGACTGTAATAAATTGGCTCCCACAAAAGCTGTAAACCAGAGAAAGTTGATGTTAATATAAACAGCTAAAAGTAAGCTAAGCAAAATAAAGCTGCCAGCAATTGCTCTTACAATGCGATTTTTCATATATTATAAATTATTTGACTTTTCAATATTTAAAACTGCAATGTGAATACGGGACTCATTCCCCTGTTTAGCATTGTATACGTCCGCGAGATTGAAAAATGATTCAACTATCTCCATATTTACAAAGGCATAGAATAAAATTGATTCATTTTCATTCATCTCAGAGGCAAACCAGTTAAGTCCAACCTCATCGCCTGAATTATCCTGAAATCCTGTTACTTCTCTGTATGAGAAGTTTTTAACTCCAGCTGCCTTGAGCATCTTCAGTATATCTTTTTTGTACTCTCTTATCGCAGTAATTATCAATAATTTCATATCTCTTCTGATTTAATAGTTTCTCCATTGTTGGGTAATTTACTTTCCCATTTTTTTCTCTCAGTAATGTAATAGATCAAAGGCACCACGACCAGGGTTAGCAGGGTTGAAACAATTGCACCTGCCACGAGCGAAATTGCAAGTCCCTGAAATATCGGATCGAACAAAATTATGGATGCACCAATCACAACAGCACCTGTTGTTAATAGAATCGGAGTAGTTCTCACAGCACCCGCCTCAATGATTGCCTGCTTTAATGGAACCCCGTCATTCAGACGAATTTCTATAAAGTCAATCAGTAACACTGAGTTGCGAACCATAACTCCTGCTAATGCGATCATTCCTATGAAAGAAGTAGCTGTAAAGAAGGCTCCCAAAATCCAATGCCCGAGTACAATACCAATTAGCGACAATGGGATTGCCATCATCATGACCATTGGGGTTTTAAAGTTCTGGAACCAGCCAACAATCAACATATAAATAATGATTATAACCACTAAAAATGCTGCACCAAGATCCCGGAATACCTCCAGTGTAACCTGCCATTCACCATCCCACTTTACTGTAAAATTGCTCTCATCAGCAGGCTGTTCCATATATAACTCATTCACTTTATATCCCTTTGGTAATTTGATTTTCTGAAGTTTTTCATTCATACCAAGAATAGCATAAACCGGGCTTTCCAAAGCACCTGCCATGTCAGCAGTTACATAAACCACACGCTTTTGATCCTTTCGATAAATAGTTTTGTTCAATGTATCACGCACTACCTTAACTAAATCACTTACCGGAATCATATTCCCATGAGAACCTTTTACCTTAAGGCTGGTAATGTCCTGTAAATCTGACTTTTCCGAATCATCTAGAGATAATACAATACCAACCTGATCATTTGAATTTTCATCATATAATTGAGAAACGGGATACTCTTTTAGCAAATAGGTCAAATTACCCACTATTTGCTGGGAGGCTACTCCATTCAGCATAGCCCTTTCCTTATCAACCTCCAGGCGGTACTCAGTTTGAGCATCTTCAACCATCCAATCGATATCAACAATATCTGAAGTTTGTTCCAGAATAGTTTTTACCTGCTTTGCAACCTTAATTTGCTCCTGATATTCAGGACCATAGATCTCGGCAACAAGTGTAGATAATACCGGAGGACCAGGTGGAACTTCAATGATCTTTACATTTGCACCGTACTTTTTGGCTATCTTTTGAATCTCAGGACGGACTTCCTTTGCAATATCATGGCTTTGCTGCTCTCTATCCTCTTTATGTAGCAGATTCACCTGAATATCAGCCATATTGCTTCCACCTCTAAGATCATAATGACGAACTAATCCATTGAAGGTAATGGGTGCAGATGTTCCAATATAATTCTGATAATCAACAACCTGTGGTTTTTGAGAAAGATACTGTGCAATTTCCTTAGTTACCGCAGCAGTTCTTTCCAAAGTTGTCCCTTCAGGCATATCAATCACTACCTGAAACTCATTCTTATTATCAAATGGAAGCATCTTCACTACCACTGATTTGGTGAAGAACATCATCACTGACCCAATCAGCAGTAAGAAAGTAATACCCAGCATCCAGCGACGCTTTGGAGAACTTTCAAGTAAAGGGCGCTCAATCTTATCGTAAACTCTATAAATCAAACTAGTTTCCAGCCCCTGCTCTTCCTTATGCTTTTGCTCATCCTTCTCTTTCAATAAATGATAACCCAGGTATGGAGTAATTGTGAGGGCTACAAAGAGAGATAAAATCATCGCGATAGATGCCCCAATTGGCATAGGACTCATATATGGCCCCATCATTCCGGAGACAAAAGCCATAGGTAAAATCGCCGCAATGACAGTAAATGTTGCTAAAATAGTTGGGTTTCCAACTTCGTTTATTGCAAAAATGGCCGCTTGTTTAAACGGAAGTCGTTTCATCTTAAAGTGCCTGTGCATATTCTCGGCGATGATGATACTATCATCCACAACAATCCCTACCACAAATACCAATGCAAATAATGTTATACGGTTTAGCGTATAATCAAGGACATAATAACTGAACAGGGTCAATGCAAACGTCAATGGTACTGAGAAAAACACAACTAATCCACCTCTCCATCCCATAGCAAGCATAACTAGGAAAGTTACCGCAACAATTGCAATACCAAGGTGGAGCAGGAGCTCTCCTACTTTATCGGATGCTGTCTCACCATAGTTTCTAGTCACTTCAACATGAACTTCATCAGGAATGATATTTTGCTTCAAATGATCCACCTTCTCCAGTATCTTTTCAGATATTTTCATTGCGTCAGCACCCTTAACTTTACCGATAGAAATTGTTACTGCAGGATATTCTGAATTAGATTTAGAATAGCTTTCATTAGACTTTCCGTACCCAAAAGAAACATAGCTGCCTGGGCTTGATGGACCATCCTGAACTGATGCAACCTGCTTCAGATAAACAGGCATATTATTATTTACTCCAATTACAAGATTCTCAACATCTTCAGAATTAGTCAAAAACTGTCCGGTAGACACCAAAAATTCCTGATCATTATTAGAGAAGCTCCCTGATTGAGAACTGGCGTTATTCGACTGAATCATTTGCATGATTCCAAGCGGATCAACACCGCTCTCAGCCATTTTATCTTTATCTAAAACAACTTTTACTTCACGTTTGCGACCTCCAATCTCTTTTGTCGCTGCTACATCTTTAATTTTTTCGATCTCAGAGGTTACTTCTTCTGCGATTTGTCTAATCTGAAATTCATCATATTTCTCACTCCATAATGTCAGTCCTAGCATTGGAACATCATCTATCGAGCGGGTTTTTACGATTGGCTTATAAACTCCTGCCGGAAATAAATCCTCATGCTTATTTAATTCATCATAAAGTTTAACATACGAACGCTCTACATCTTCACCCACAAAAAATTGCACAATCATCATTGCCTGGCCATTCATTGCCATACTATGAACGTGCTCAACACCCTTAATGTTGGAAATAATCTTTTCCAGTGGTTTAACCACGCGGCTTTCGATCTCTGACGGACTTGCTCCCGGATACCCGACCATCACATCAGCCATTGGTACATTGATTTGAGGTTCCTCTTCTCTGGGTATAAGAAACGAACTGTAGACACCGATAATCATCAGCACCGACATCAATAAAATTGTAAGTTTAGAGTTTATGAAAAAATGGGCTATTTTTCCTGATATACCTTCTTGCATGATACCTAAGTTATATTCTCTATCGCTAAATGGATAAAAAATGCTTGAAACAGTAATTTATTGTTGGATACTAACTTTCACTCCGTTATACAATTTGCCTTCTGCAGAGACTACATATTGTTCAGAAGCAGATAATCCAGATAAAACTTCAACATGATCACCAAATGTTTTACCTGTCTTGATCCATCTCAGAATTGCAGTATTTGCATTTCCTATGGTATATACTCCTTTAAGCTGACCCTGCTTTACCAATGCAGTAACAGGAATCAAAACCTTATCGGAAGATTCAGTAGAGGCTGGTTCACTTTTAACAGGGAACTGAACATTAACGAACATGCCTGATAGAATAGAATTATCAATTTTGTCAAGATCAACCTTCACCAGATACTGTCCACCGGTATTTTTTGCTGAGACACTCACCTCTGAAACCTTACCATTAACCTCTTTATTAATTGATTTTATAAGAATCTCAGCAGGCATCCCTCTTGTAATACTTGAGATCTGATTTTCTGAGACCATCGCAGTTACCTGTAATCGGGATACCCCCTCCATACTCAGAAGAGGCATTCCCGGATTAGCCATATCACCCTCTTTAATAAAAGTATTGGTAATTACTCCAGTGAAAGGAGCCGTAAGATTTGAATATGAGAACTGCGCCATCACCTCCTTTTTCATTTGCTTTGCACCATCCAGTGCGGCTTTAGCCATCTCATATCGGGCAGTAATATCATCCAACTCCTTTTGGGAAGCACTTTCATCCTTAAATAAATTCACGAATCTGTCGTAATCCTTTCTGGCACTGTTATATGCAGTTGTCGCTTGCAGAATCCCCGCATCTACCTGTGCTCTTTTGGCTGTCAGATCAGAGCTGTTTATACTGATAAGCATTTGCCCCTGTTTAACTTGCTGACCAACCTTTACATGAATTTTAGTAATATAACCCATCATTCTCGTACTGATATTCGCACTTTTCTCTGCCTCAATCTTTCCACTTGCACTGATAAAATCGGTATTCTTAATTGAAGAAGAACCTCCCAGCTTTACCGCCACCGCAGGAACGTCTATAATTGTTTCTTTCTTACTTTCACCGCAGGAAGCTAAAAATGAGAGCGCTCCTAGAATTACTATTGGTATTAATATCTTTTTCATTGTATTACTTAGTTAAAAAGCTTAAATATTGTTGAGTGAAATTATATTCAAATACTGTCTGAAGATATTCAAGCTCTTTCTGAAACATCTGAGTCTCTGAACCAAGCAGATCACTGGTCTTTTCGAGCCCCTGTTTAAACCGGTTATTGCGTATCCGGTAAGCCTCTTGAGATTGCTCAAGCGCCAATTTGGACAGGTTTACTTTAAGGCCTGCGTCGTTAAGCTGCCGGCTGGTTTTATTGAGTTCCATTTGACTTTGGGCCTTATACTGACTGGTTTCAGCTTCAGATTTTTGATAATCTGCCAAAGCTTTTTGTCTCTTTCCAATAGACTTATAACCATCAAATACATTCCATGACAATTGTACACCCAACAGATAACCCTTGGCCCGGGCACCAAATACTTTATTATCATACATTTCGTATGTTCCAAAAGCATTCAATCTTGGCAATAAAGTCATTTTTGAGGATTTCAATAAGGCATGATAAGCTTCGGTTGATTTTGTCATAGCCATGATATCTTTACGACTTTCTGATACACCGCCACCACTTTCACTCATTGAAATAGAATTTTCAAGTTCTTCAACAGGACGATATACTTTACCGTTCATATCCTCCTGCATTAGAAATGCCAAATAATCTGATGCATTCCGGGTATTGCTTTTTGCGAGTTGAACCTGATTTTTAATCTCGTTCACACGTACTTTTACAGAAAGGACGTCAGTCATTTGAAGCATACCCTGATTAAAGTAGCTTTCTATTAATTTAAGGTTGGCTCCGACCATCAATTCTGCCTTTTTGAGAACATCAACTGATTTATAGGCTAATTGCAATTGCATGAATGCCTTAACTGACTCCAATTCAAGATATTCCTTTGAACGTTCAGACTGCAAATGAATAGCCTCCATTTTAGATTTTGCAGCCTGCCTTCCATATACACCATCCAGATTAAGTAGAGGTTGCAGAATTTGAAATTTGGTTGCGAAATTGCTCGTAACATCAGGGTTATTCAATAAAGTCGGATTAAAATCTGATGGCGTTAAAATTTCCTGATTTAATTTCGAGCCAAAAGCAATCAAAGGATTGGTACTTGATGTTCCTGTATGCGAAAGAGAAACATCGGGCAAAAACAGCGAATTTGATTGCTTGAAATCAGCCTGAGCCGACTTATAATCCTGATCCTGAATTTGCAATTGAAGGTTCCTTTCAGATACTCTCGCCCAAATATCATTCCTGGAAAGTAAAATTGTATCCTGGCTGAATACCTCTGCCGAAAGTGAAATAAGGCCGGCAAAAATGACAATCGCTATGCTCTTCATATAAAATTGTTTAAAATTTTATACAAAGGTATTTCAGCTAAAATCTACTGATGGTAACAAATATCACAATTGTCAAAAACGTGTTTCAAATTACGACCAGCACTTGAAAGTATCGGTTAACCGGGCAGATAACTGAATTATTTTTGGGAAAAAGCCTTATAGTCTATTAAAAAAATCCATTCAGGAATAAATACTGTCGCCAGAATTAGCTTTTGAGTCAGTCTGATCAAAACAATCCCAACTGCCCTTTATCATCAATATCCAGATCATCCGGATTGGTGATTTCAAAATCAATTTTCTTTGCCGGCTTTATTTCTTCCTTTACTGGCTCTTCATAAAGGTTTGGAATCTCTTGTATTTCAACCTCTTCCACTACAGAAACATCCTCGCTGATCTCCTCATCAATTTCGGCTTTCTGCAATGATTCAGTTTCTGACAAAGGTACTTCAACTATTGTTTCATTATCCTCAGCCGGCTTTACTTCAGCAGCAATATCTCTTGCCTGTGAAGAAACAGGAGTAGCAGTATGAACTCCCGGCTCATCACTTTCATTTTCATCAGGTTCAGAATCCGGGGCAAGAATTTCTTCCTCTTCTTCCTCAACTGCTGAATGAATCAGCTGGATCTCTTTTACTTCATGAGGGCTGAGTCTGTTACCCATAGCCTTCATTCCCTTAACTTCAATAGCCTCACTCAGATCAAGCTCAGACTCCTCCGCTATTTTGGTTTTACCTTTCAATACTTCCAGCTTGATCTTTGGTCTGACATGGCCCGAGATCAGGATCAGTTTTGACCCCGGTTCTTCACTGATTACACTGGTTTTCTTCCCGATTGAAGTACTTTCAAAAACAAATCTTTTGAGGTAATGAGCACCTGATTTACCTTCCAGATAGATCAGACTGAATACCTTTTCCGGATTAAATTTCTCAATCAACAGCAGACGGTCATCAAAGTGATTACTCAAATCAAAACTACTCAGCTCATAAACACCCTGCGGATTTAGTGTCAGAATTCTATCATCTCCATCAAATTCTCCAAGATATTTGCCCCTTCCATCCACATTCAGACGTTTCAGAATTTCATCATACCAAATCTTACGTCCTGATAAAGTGGAGATACCCTTGCTCTTTAGCAGAACCTTTTTCACAGGGTATTTGGTAACGATATTACCCATGGAGCTCCTGCCTTTAATTACCTGATCAGCAAAATCAATATCAAACTGCAGTTTCTTCAGTTTTGAATGAGGCTTAAGCTGAACATTGATAATTTCGGCTTCACCGTTGGGATTTGCCGTAAAATACAACACTTTTGAGCCCTTGCTACCCTTGGTCAGGTCGTACTCTTTATCCCGGGTAACACCCAGGACTGAGAATCGTTTGATATAAGAAGTACCACTTTCCCCATCCCTATAAATCAGATTATAGACTGTGCGCTCATCATTCTTCTTAAATACCTGAGCATGTACTATTCCCTTTCCGGCGAAGGTCTTTTCTGCGACTTTAGAAACAATAAATTTACCATCTTCTCTGAACACAATCACCTCGTCCAGGTCAGAGCAATCACAAACAAATTCATCCTTACGAAGTCCGGTTCCAATGAAACCATCCTCCCGGTTCATATATAATTTAACATTGGCTAAGGCCACTTTTGAGGCCTCTACCCGGTCGAAAGCTCTGATCTCTGTCTTGCGCTCCCTTCCTGAGCCGTATTTACTTTTTAACTTCTCAAACCAGGCAATCGCATAATCGGTAAGATGTTTGAGATGCTTATTAACTTCCTTAATATCACTTTCCAAAGCCAATAACTGCTCATCAGATTTCTTAAGATCAAAGCGGGTAATACTGCTCATCGGTTTATCGATCAGCTTTCTGTAATCTTCAGGCAAAATCTCCCGATACAACTGGGGAAAGAATGGGCTAAACAATTTATTTAAAACTTCGACAACAGCTTCAAAATTGCCCGACCCTTCGTATTCAGGATTCTTATACATTCCTTCCTGAATGAATATTTTGAGCAATGAGCTAAAAAAGATCTTTTCCTTGAGTTCGGCAAGTTTAATTTCTAGCTCCAGTTTGAGGAGGCCTTTGGTGTGCAGGGTACTCTCAATGAGAATATCATTCACACTCATAAAATATGGCTTATCCCCTTTAATAATGCAGGTATTGGGAGAGATAGAAACCTCACAATCTGTAAAGGCATAGAGTGCATCAATCGTCACATCAGGTGAGATACCGGGCGCCAGGTGAATAATAATCTCCACATCTTTGGCCGTATTATCCTCAATCTTCTTGATCTTGATTTTACCCTTATCATTGGCAGATATTACACTGTCGATCAGTCCGCCAGTTGTTGTAGTAAAAGGAATTTCGGTAATAGCCAGAGTCTTCTTATCCCTTTCAATAATTTTAGCTCTAACCCTGATTCTGCCGCCCCGCATCCCTTCATTATAATTACTGAAATCGGCCATGCCTCCCATTTGAAAATCAGGAAGAAGATCCGGACGATTACCTTTCAATACCTCAATCGAGGCATCGATCAGTTCCACAAAATTATGCGGCATAATTTTAGTCGCGAGACCAACTGCGATACCATCAGCACCCTGAGCAAGCAATAGCGGAAACTTCACTGGGAGGGTTACAGGTTCGCGATTACGGCCATCATAACTGCTTTGCCATTCGGTAGTGTCGGGGTTAAATACTACTTCATTTGCAAATTTAGACAAACGTGCTTCAATATATCGGGGTGCTGCTGCAGAGTCCCCTGTTATCGGATCTCCCCAGTTACCCTGAGTATCGATCAGTAAATTCTTCTGGCCAATCTGAACCATGGCATCCCCGATTGAGGCGTCACCATGTGGATGATACTTCATCGTATTACCGATAACATTGGCAGCCTTATTGAAGCGCCCATCATCCATCTCCTTCAGAGAATGTAAAATACGGCGTTGAACTGGCTTTAAACCATCGTGAATATGAGGAACTGCGCGATCCAGAATAACATAGGATGCATAATCTAAGAACCAATTTTCATATAAACCGGAAAGCGATGTTACATTATGTAAAGCTTTTTCTTCGCCTGCCGTATTGTTATTTTCGCTGTCTTTGCTTTCTATTTCTTCACTCATCCTTAATATGAAATTCTATTGTGGTAAATATAAGTTATCAGATCAAAATGCAAGCGCTAAGTTATAAACAGCTCTTGATTAATTTAATGTGAGTTCGAAATAACAATTTAAAATAAGCACATACCTGCCTGCCTCGGGCTGGGAAGCATCGTATTTTAATTACTAAGTATTGTGATAGGCAAAGTTAGCCCTGAAGCTAAAAACTATCTTCCTTGTTAAGCATCATAAAGGTAAAAAATGCATTTAGGCCTTGATTTTTAAATATTTATATGCCGAACTCAGGTTAATTTAAACATTCAAGGTGTACTTAAATTCCGCCTTTTGAAAGAACCTTCTGATCAATTTGACAATTAAATAGGATTATTTAATTGTCATTCAATATTTTACAATTATTTTCACTGGTAAAAGCAACCATTTGAATCCTTTCACCGTGTATAACACAAATAGCTATTAATTTGAGTAATTCAATTGAACAATTACCTCATCAACTTCGCGAAGATTGTATTCGCGGAATAGCAGGTAGTCAGAAAAAATTGTACTACAATTTTTATGGCTTTGCTATGGGGATTTGTTTAAGATATGCCCGCAGCAGAGATGAAGCGGCACAAATAGTAAATGATGGATTTTATAAAGTTTTAACGCGGCTAGACCGGTATGACCCCTCGAAGCCATTTTTACCTTGGCTTTCCCGTATTATGACCAATACGGCCATTGACCATTACCGTGCCGAGCTAAAGCACCCCATTACCAGCGACGTTGCCGAGCTGGAAATTCAGGGAAACGATAATGACATCCAGAGCAAACTTAGCTATGATGATTTGATTAAAATAGTGCAAGCTTTACCACCTGGTTACCGGACCGTGTTCAATTTATTTGCGATTGATGGTTATACCCATGAGGAAATTGCAGAACAACTGGGTATTTCGGTAGGAACATCCAAATCAAATTTATTTAAAGCAAGGCAAAAACTAAGAGCAATGCTTGAAGCAAATGATATTAAACCAGAAACAAATAAAACAGAGATAAACACAGGACAGAATACAGCAATAATTTTCAATGAGCAATTTGAGCCCAAACAAGACAGACAAATTTTTCAGGCAGGCGCTTAAATCAACTCCGGAGCTTTCTCCTACAGAGAATGACTGGAATGAAATGGAGCGTCTTCTGAATGGCAAGCCCAATAGGCGGCCTGTAATTGGCTGGTTTTACTGGCCGGCTGGAATAGCTGCAGGATTACTTATTTTCCTGTCAGTATGGCTTTCAAATGAGCCTGAAACCCGATTGGCTGATGGGCCGAAGGATAAGAAAATCAAGGTTGAACCACAAAATAAAGTGAACTCCACTCCAAATACTGAAAATGAAAGTACAGATTCACAAGCATTAACACAGGATCCTGTAATTCCTGATCAAGAAAACACCCTAAGTCTGAACAGAGCGATTGTGAAGCAGGAAAGCAGAAAACCGCTTGAAGATCTGACAGAATCCCCTTTGCTTACAAATATTAATTCAGAAGCCAGAAATCAATTCCAGCCTTTAGATGAAGCGCTCTATCAGGAGCTCAGAAATGTAAGCTCCCTGTCCTCCGGTGATTTAAATGCAATCAGTACATTTTCATTGAAATCCGACAATAGTCAGGATCTGGACAGTAATACCCGGAAATTGGAAAGCAATAATGAAAAACAAGGTGGCAGACTCGCTTTGAGTATGGCTTTTACTACCGACCTGAATTCAGTTAGCAGCTTTGGAAACAGCAAAGCCGGACTTAGTGGGGGTTTTGGAATAAGCTACAGGATAACTAAAGGGATATCTGCCGGTACCGGTATCTATTATTCCCAAAAAAAATATACATCTGATAGAAATTCCTATTATACAAAAGAAAAGCCATTCTCATCCTGGGCAAGTTATTCAAGACGGATTGATGCAGACTGTAAAGTGATTGATATTCCACTTAATATGTCAGTCTTGCTCAACAAAACCAAAAAAACGGGCATCATAGCATCTGCTGGCTTATCCTCTTACATTATGCTGTCTGAGAAATATAATTTCATTTATACTCCTACTCTTTTATACCCTTCTCCGGGCAGGGAATACACAATCAATAATGCCAACAAACACATAATGAGCATAGTCAATTTGTCTGTTGGTATTGAAAAACCTGTTGGAAAACAAAGCAGCATAGTGATTCAGCCTTATGCTAAACTCCCATTGTCAGGAATCGGACAGGGTGAAACTGAATTGAAATCTTTTGGAGTTGGATTCCAGCTAAATTATTCCGTCAAAAAGAAGAATAAATTCTTCAACAGGCAATCAGAATAATCATTTCTTCTTTATAAACACCAATTCTACACGACGATTTAACTGACGACCGGCATCTGTGCCGTTATCGGCAACCGGCAGTGTATAGGATTTGCTGAGAGCAGGTATATTGATTCTCTCTCCAAGCATTTCACTAACAGCGTGAATAATAGCTTTATTTCTACGATCGGAAAGTGCATAATTGTATTCCAGACTGCCGTAATTATCCGTATGTCCGGAGATATTGATCGAATACTGATTTCTTAATGTTTTATACCTGTTGATGGCAGTCCGCAGCTTTCCCATTTCCTCCTCTGAGATGTCCGATTTATCAAAATCAAACAGGATTACAACATTGGGCATTTCAAATTCCGGTTCTGTAAGTACCACTTTCTTTTGAGCAGGAGAGGCTACATCAACTGGCTTGGGAGCGGGTACGGATCTCTGCTTAGGCTGAACAGGTGTAGCAACGGCAGCTGCAGATGCAGGTTGTGAAACAGGCTGAGTAACTGAAACAGGCTGAGTAACTGGTGCAGGTGTTTGTTGAACTAAGGCAGCAGGCTGCTCTGTCTGCTTAGTCATTACCTTCTTATAATCGGCCGGAAGAATCTCCTCAAGAGTTTTTCCCTGTAAGATCAGATTGGGATCAATCACTTTGCTCAGATCAGGATAATCCACAAATCCCGGTTGCTGAACATCCTTTTTTGAGGTCAGACTTCGGTCCTCTATAAATACTCCTGAATCATAGATGTTATCTGCAACATCGGCGATCACAATCTTTAGATGATACTTTTTATAGGGTGTCACATAGCTTTGAGCAACAAGCTTCTTAGTGATTCCGTCGTAGCGCAGATTGCGGTAAAGATTTGGATCCAGAGTCTTCAATAATTCAGGATCAGCCTGAATTACAGTCTGATCGCCGGGAACAGGTCCATTCATCGTAAAGATTGAACCAATACCCCTTAAAACTCTGCCCGGTAAGGTCCCTTTGTATGTTGACTTCAATGGCTCCTGCCTTTTAATTACAACCTGCTTGTATAAATTATTATCAATAAAATGATCCTGATTAAGTTTAAAGTTTACGGTATTTATACTGACAGGCACTCCGGTTCCGGGTATCAAAGCAATATTCTTTGTACTGCTCTCATCAGAAACAATAAAAGCAAAAACATCATTATAAGGTGAATCAACATATTCAGGATATTCATCAGAACCAAATTGATAATTAAACTGAATACTGTTATCCATCGGCACGAAATCAAATTCAACACTGCAGATATCATATAACTTACCGCTAACTATTGCTGATAGATCCGGATCTGTCTGAGGAGATAAAATATCACCGAAAGTTGAACTTTGATTATGGGAATTATTATATCCTGCAACATTGAATGAGTTGCCGGTTGAGAGAATCATTCCCCTTTGCACCTGTAATATATTACCGCTGCTGGTATAGGATAAAGTAGACAGAGGATAACCTTTAAATTTAATATTTCCAATTATAACCCCTTGTCCGCTGAAATTCTTCTTTACCCATTCATCCACCTTAATAGACGACAATCTGATTTGGGCTAAACCGGTAGTAGCAGAGAATAATACTGCAACAAGCAGAAATAAATACTTCTTCATCATTGATCGAAATTTGAATTAAAAAGATTTTTCAATAAAGATCTATTGAAAAATCCTGTTCAACTGCTGGTGTAACAAATGGAACACCTGCACATTATACAATTTACGATTATTTTTGAAGTCTTGTTTCTGCAAAAGCAAAAGGAAGTAAACTTTTTATTCCCTGGGTTCTGATAATTGAGCCATTACGGCAGTAGAAGAGAACATTGATTGGGCTCGACTGCTTTTTTTCGTATTCAGCCATTACCTGAAGGCAGGCACCGCAGGAAGTAACCGGTTCTTTTATCTCAAAATGGTCAGTTTGAGCAGTAACAGCCATACTGATAATTTTATCCTCCGGATAAGCAGAGCCGATGGCAAACAGAGCAACCCTTTCAGCGCATAATCCCGAAGGATAGGCCACGTTTTCCTGATTACTGCCATAAACTATCCTTCCACTTTCGAGCTGCACAGCAACCCCTACCCTGAATCCGGAATAAGGCGAATGTGAACTTGACATTGCTTTCTCAGACTCCAGACAAAGATTTTTATCTGAATTGCTTAATTCATCTACCGAAGAATACTCCTCAAAAGCTATGGAAAGGATCTTTTTCTCTATCATGATACTTCGGCTAACAATGCTGTTGCTTCCTGCTCCTCTGCGATAACATCAACCTCAAGACGAAGATTCTGAATAATGTGCTGCTGCCGGTCGGGAGTGTTTTTACCCATATAATATTCCAGAAGACTCTTAATCCCCTGCTCTTTTGATAAAATGACAGGATCAAGCCTTATGTCGGCACCAATAAACAATCCGAACTCTTCCGGTGAGATCTCACCTAAACCCTTAAACCTGGTTATTTCAGGCTTATTCCCAAGTTTATGGATGGCCCGCTGCCGTTCCTCATCACTGTAACAATAGATAGTTTCCTTCTTATTTCTAACCCTGAAAAGCGGGGTTTGTAGAATAGATACATGCCCGGCCTTAACCAGATCAGGGAAAAACTGGAGAAAAAATGTCATTAGTAACAATCGGATGTGCATTCCGTCCACATCTGCATCTGTTGCAAATACGATGTTATTATAACGCAGATTATCTAATCCATCTTCAATGTTCAGTGCATGCTGAAGCAAATTAAATTCCTCATTTTCATACACCACCTTTTTAGTTAAACCAAAGCAATTGAGGGGTTTACCCTTCAGACTGAATACAGCCTGCGTCATTACATCCCTTGATTTGGTAATGGAACCACTTGCAGAATCCCCCTCGGTAATAAACAGTGTGGTATCCTGCTTACGTTCATGGTTATCATCGAAATGGATTTTACAGTCCCTTAATTTCTTATTATGCAATGAGGCCTTTTTTGCACGTTCATTCGCAAGTTTTTTGATGCCGGCAATATCTTTACGCTCACGTTCCGACTGAAGTATCCTTTTCAGCAGCGCATCCGCATCGGCAGGATGTTTATGAAGATAATCATCCAGTTCCTTCTTGATAAAATCATTGATGAAGGTACGGACTGATGGTCCGTCAGGAGCTATATTCTGCGATCCGAGTTTGGTCTTGGTTTGCGATTCAAATACCGGCTCCTGTACCCTGATTGAAATAGCAGAGACAATAGAAGCCCTGATATCCGAGGCATCGAACTCCTTTTTATAAAACTCCCGTATGGTTTTAACAACCGCCTCCCTGAAAGCCGCCTGATGCGTACCGCCCTGTGTGGTATGCTGCCCGTTGACGAATGAATAATATTCCTCACCATATTGCTGACCATGAGTCATTGCCACTTCAATATCCTCACCCTTTAAGTGGATAATCGGATAACGAAGAGTTTCTGCCTCAGTATTCCTGGTAAGCAGATCGTATAAACCCCTTTCTGAGAAGAACTTGGTACCATTAAAATTAATTGTCAGCCCGGAATTAAGGAATACATAATTCCAGATCATGCTCTCTACAAACTCAGGGATATAATGATAGTTTCTGAAAATGGTATCATCCGCATAAAAAACAACTGCCGTTCCGTTACGCTGAGTAGTTTCGGTTTCCGGCATGTCATTCACCAGCACTCCCTGCTCAAATTCAGCTTTTTTTGTCCGCCCATCCCGATAAGACTGAACGGTAAAACTGGAAGAAAGTGCATTCACGGCCTTGGTACCCACTCCATTTAAACCAACCGACTTCTGAAAGGCTTTGGAGTCATACTTACCCCCGGTATTGATTTTGGATACACAATCGATTACTTTTCCCAAAGGAATTCCACGACCGTAATCGCGGATAGAGACCTTTTTATCACTTACCGTTACCTCAATCGTCCGGCCGGAACCCATCACAAACTCGTCGATCGAGTTATCCAGAATTTCTTTCAGTAAAACGTAAATTCCATCATCATATGCCGACCCGTCGCCCAGCTTCCCAATGTACATCCCCGGACGCAAACGTATGTGTTCTTTCCAGTCGAGCGAGCGAATACTATCATCACTATAATCTATTTCAGCCATCCTTATCTATAAATAATACCTGTACAATTACAAATTTAAAATTTAGATCGGCATACTTACTGCTTAGATTTCCACATTTAAACAAGGGGATTTAAAAATTACTGCTTGCACAAATAGGTGTGTCGCCAGAGGTTCCCGCTTTCGCGGGAATGACATGCGTAGTTGAGGGTTGAGGAGATTCCAGCCTTCGCTGGAATCTAAACGCGAAACCGTATGACCAAGTTGGTCATGACTTCAAGACATGATGGCGTAGCGGTATAGTTCGTTAAATTTATATCAATCAGAACCGATTCCAG
>CAZTRY010000080.1:0-16597 GCA_964616525.1 uncultured Sphingobacterium sp.
CTAGGGATTGAAGAAGGCTTTTGTTCCTTTTGGCCTTCAAAAGGAATTCGCCCCCCGGCAATGGAGGGAAGCAAAGTTAAGTGGGATATCTAATTTTGAATTTAGCTTAACCATCAATTTGAAAAGCCTAAATAGAGATATACTGAACGTTACTCAATTTAACTGGACAGTAATGACGGGCAATTGACCATAATTTACCCAGCTTCTCGTATTTTTGAATTCATAAAACCAATTATCATGAAGCCTGTTCAACATTTTGTCATAGCAGCCGCATTGCTGATTGACCCTCTTTGCGGAATTGCACAGCATACAAGCCCAAATACCAATAAAATGGCCTATCCTAAAACGAATAAAATCAATATTGCAGATACCTATTTTGGGAACACTATAAATGATCCTTACAGATGGCTGGAGGATGACCGTTCGACAGAAACCAAAGCCTGGGTAGAAGCAGAAAACAAGGTGACACAGGATTATCTGAACCGGATTCCATTCCGGCAGGCAATTAAAAGCCGCCTTGAAACACTCTGGAATTATGAAAAGTATACTGCCCCTTTTAAAGAGGGTGAGTATACTTATTTCTATAAAAACGATGGCTTACAGAATCAGTATGTGCTTTACAGACAAAAGGATAAGACTAGTCCTGAAGTATTTCTTGACCCAAATACATTTTCCAAAGATGCTACTACCTCACTCGCCGGGATAGAATTCACTAAGGATGGGAGTATGGCAGCCTACCAGATTTCAGAAGGGGGTTCAGACTGGAGAAAAGTAATTATTCTCAACACGAATGACCATACTATTATTGGAGATACCCTGATCGATGTTAAATTTTCGGGCCTTGCCTGGAAAGGAAATGAAGGCTTTTATTACAGCAGTTATGACAAACCTGCAGAAGGAAGCCAGCTTTCAGGATTAACACAGTATCATAAACTATATTTTCATCGTACAGGAAGTTCACAAAAAGAAGATCGGCTTGTCTTTGGCGGCGAACAAAATCCAAGAAGATATATTGGAGCAGGCCTGACTGAAGATGAACGATTTCTGGTTATTACTGCTGCTGAATCAACCACCGGGAACGAATTATATTTTCAGGACCTTTCAAAACCCGGAAGCCCAATTGTTAATGTTGTAAATAACTTTAAGGGGGATCACAGCATTATCGACAATCAGGGCAGCAAGCTTTATATTTTCACCAATCTGAATGCGCCAAACTACAAAGTGGTTACCGTTGATGCATCCAGTCCCGGTCCCGAAAACTGGAAAGATCTGATACCTGAAACCGATAATGTACTTAGTATCAGCACTGCCGGAGGAAAAATTTTTGCCAACTACCTGAAAGATGCAACTTCTCTGGTTATGCAATATGATATGGATGGTAATCTGGAACGTACAGTTACTCTCCCGGGAGTTGGATCAGCAAGTGGCTTTTATGCCAAAAAAACCGAGAAAGAACTATATTATACTTTCACATCCTATATCTACCCGCCAACAATCTTCAAATATATAATCGCAAACGGGCAGTCCTTAGAATACAAAAAATCAGGAGTAAAATTCGACCCCTCCAATTTCATATCCAAACAAGTATTCTATACCTCTAAGGATGGAACTAAAATCCCAATGATTATCACCCATAAAAAGGGAATTGAACTAAACGGGAAGAATCCAACCTTACTTTATGGCTATGGAGGATTCAGTGTCAGCCTTACTCCGGCATTCAGCACCTCGAACATCGTTTTGCTTGAACAGGGCGGAATTTATGCTGTTCCTAACCTTCGCGGAGGCGGGGAATATGGTGAAAAATGGCATTTAGCCGGAACTAAAATGAACAAACAGAATGTGTTCGATGATTTCATCGCAGCAGCAGAATACCTGATCAATAATAAATATACCTCCAAAGATTTTCTTGCGGTATCTGGTGGATCTAACGGTGGACTTCTTGTAGGTGCCGTTATGAGTCAGCGTCCTGAGCTTTTCAAAGTTGCGCTGCCTGCTGTAGGTGTACTTGATATGCTGCGATACAATAAATTTACTGCCGGAGCAGGATGGGCCTATGATTACGGAACAGCAGAAGATTCAAAGGAAATGTTTGAGTATCTTTTAAAATACTCCCCTTATCACGCATTGAAGCCCGGAATCTCATATCCTGCCACATTGATTACTACAGCAGATCATGATGACCGTGTTGTTCCGGCACATTCATTTAAATTCGCAGCACGATTACAGGAGTATCACAAAGGTGAGAGCCCGGCACTGATCAGGATAGAAACCAATGCCGGTCACGGAGCCGGAAAACCAACTGCAAAAATCATCGAAGAGCAGGCTGATAAATGGGCGTTTATTATGTATAATATGGGACTGACTTTCAAGCAGTAGAGTTATCTGTTGTCAGTTACCAGTTTCCTGTTATCTGGCAACAGGTAACCGGCAACTGACAACACATTACTACTTTACATTCGCGGAGTAATCCTCTCCCGGCTTTCCTATAGATTTATAGGTTCCTTCGCCATTCAGGATAGAAGCCAGGACTGATTTATCAGATAAAACTTTCTGAGCCTCATTCAGCTCATTATCATATTTGAAATTTTGTTCAAGCCTGCCTTTTTCAAAATAATATCTGGATACGATTTCACCTTCAAGAACCTTTCTGATTTCATCCCTGAACAATACCAGATCATTTTTCTTACTGTGGCTTACTTTTGCTTTGAGTGCGTCGAATTCCTGCTTAAGATCTCCGATTTTGTTCTCCTTTTCAGCTTCATCACGTAATTCATTCAATAATTTTTCTACCCTGGTATCATAATTATAATCCCGCTTTGAAAGAAAAGCTATAAAATCGTTGTATTCAGCATCACTAAGCCTGAAGTTTTTCGCATCACTGATACTTGCTTTCAGGCTACGGTATTGGGTTGCGTAATCAAAAATATGATACCTCGAAGCCAGTGTCTGGGTTATGAGGCTATACCTCATTGGCTTTACAAAAACATCAGGAAAAATTCCGCTGCCGTCGTACACCGATCTTCCTGATTTTGTTTTATACTCGGTAATGAGTGAGTCGGCGACCTTCACAACCATACCATCTGTATCGCGGTGAGTATAATCAAGTGCCTGAATACAGCGGCCTGACGGGGTATAATATTTAGCTACGGTAACCTTTACAAGGCTGTTGTATGGAAGATTAAAAGTTTGCTGTACCAGGCCCTTCCCAAAACTACGCTGCCCGATAACTACTGCTCTGTCCAGATCCTGCAATGATCCCGCCACAATCTCTGATGCTGATGCTGAACGATTATTGACCAATACCACTAAGGGGAGATTAGGCTCAAGCGGTGTACTGAAGGTATTATAAGTGATTGACTTTTCACGATTCCGTCCTTTTTGAATCACCACCGTAACCCCTTTATCAACAAAGAGATTCACTATTTTAACAGCTTCCTGAAGGATACCACCACCATTGAAACGAAGATCCAATACCAGTCCGTTAATATTATTTTTCTTAAGGTCTGCTAAGGCATCTTTTACCTCCTGTGCCGAATTTTCAAGAAACTTATCCAGCTTGATATAACCTACATTATTTGCAAGCATACCATAATAGGGTACATTGTTCTGTCTGATTTCCTCGCGGGTAAGGTTCAGTTCCATTGACTTTGGCATTCCCGGGCGCTGAATACGAAGTTTAACAGGAGTACCTTTTGAACCCTTAAGCATCGAACTTACCTGTTCATTGGTCTTCCCTTTCAAAGAAACACCGTTTATTTCGAGAAATTCATCTCCGGCACGGATATCTGCCTTTTGTGCCGGAAAACCTGCATAAGGCTCTGCAACAATTACCTTGCCTCCCCTGTTCGATATGGTAGCTCCAATCCCCCCATACTGAGTACTAACATATTTTAATTTGTAGTCTTCAATTTCAGATTCAGGAATATATTCAGTGTAAGGATCCAATTCCTGCAGCATGGCATCAATACCATTCTTCATCATCTCCGAAGAATTAACATCATCTACATAATTAATGCTCAACTGCTTATAGATAGCAGCAAAAATGTCCAGATTCTTGGACACCTGAAAAAGATCTTCAACGAAAGAAAATGAAAAAATCGAAATGATTACTACTGCAGGTAATAATGCTTTCTTGAATTTTGATCTTGCGGACCCAGGATTGACAGGATTCTTCATACTTATAATTATGATAATTAAAGATACAAAAATCCTTCCTTTTTTGGTTAAGGGAAGAAGATTTGGAGAAAAGCGGGAGGATTCTTCTTACAGGCGGTTAGTATCCAGATGCAGCATACCTTTTTTTAGAGTAAATACAATATACTCACGATTGCGCTTTAATCTGCTCATCAGTCTGCTAATCAGTTCCTCTTCCTGACCTTGCTGGTATGCCAGATCCTCTTCATTAAGATTATTATACTTGCGTTTTACTTTCAATTTCAAACGATCCCAATCCGAATTACTTATGCTGATCTCTGCCATGGTTTAAATTTGTACAAAATTAAAGTTTATCATGACAAATTTCAAGCTAATTTGCATAAATGGCCGAAACCGGTAGTTTGGAATAAATATTGTTAAAGTAGAATTAAACTAAAAATATAAAAATATGAAAAAGCTAATACCAGCCACATTGCTTTTTATCGTAACAAGCATGACAGCAATGGCACAATTACCCTCATTTACATTTGGCCTGAAGGGGGGCGTCAATTATTCAAGCCTAAAAACAAAGAATGACCTTACTGATCAAAACAGTATTGCAGGTTATCAGGCAGGAATATTTTCAAGAATTGGCGCTGCAGGAATTTATTTTCAACCGGAATTATATCTTGGAAGCAAAGGAAATGAATTCGTCAAGATTGAAGACAATAGTGGAAATGATATCACAGCGAATGGGAAAGTGAAATTTACAACACTTGATCTTCCGCTCCTACTCGGGACTAAGATTGGCCCAAATAAGCTGAACCTTCGTTTTATGGCTGGACCGGTAGTATCATTCATTATTGATGAGAATACCACCTTTGCTACAGCGTATCAGGGTATAAGTGATTTTGGAAATTACAAAAAACAAACCCTGGGGCTGCAAGCCGGAACTGGTGTTGACCTGGGTAATCTGACACTTGACCTGCGCTATGAAGCCGGATTAAGCAATGTCAGCCAGAGTGAAAAGTACAACCAAAAGCAGAATTTATTTCATCTGAGTTTGGGAATCAAGCTACTTTAACTCAATTAAAAATACTTCTTTGATTGTATAAAAAAATATACAGAACAAAGGTTCAGAACTTATTTTCTGACCTTAAAAACAGACAATACGGGCAGATGATCAGAATAAACCACCTTACCGCTGTCCTGTTTTTTGATCTTTGCTATCAGGTCTTTTTTAACTAAAATAAAATCAATCTTATTTTTTGGTTTTATTGCGGGATAAGTTGGGCCTGATAGCTCACTCACATCAGTAAAAATATGCTCCAATGTTTTAAGTTCCTTTGTTCCGGGATTTGCGTTGAAATCTCCGGTTAAAATCACCGGATTATTGACAAGCGAGAATTTATTTACAAGCTCCTCTGCCTGAATCTGTCGGGATTTTGAATCGCGGTAATCCATGTGCACAGTGGCAAAAGTAAATTTAGTCTGACCTTTTACAAAATCTGCTGTCAGAAGTGACCTGTTTTCCGGTTTTCCCGTGCTACTTAAGCTAACCCGTAAATCTTTTATATCTGTGAGCGGATATCGCGATAGTACACCTAAACCATAGGCTCCGCCATCAAAGGCAAAGTGCCTTGCAAATGCATAATACATTCCGGTCTGCTCGGCAAGAAATTTCATCTGATCAACTTTTCCGGAACGGTTACAATTACTATCAACTTCTTGTAAGCCAATAATATCGGCTTTTGAATCTTTAATATAGCGTGCAATTGCTTCAAGCTGATCCTGATCAGCACTATTTTGTCCGATATGAATATTATAAGACATCACGCTTATAGTCTGGGCTATAATCGTAGAAGTGCAGCAAAAGCAAAGAATAACCAGAATTAAATACTTTCTCATCTTATGTAATGATAAAAAAAAGCTGGTAAATACCGGCATGCATAATTTTCCGGTCAATATATTTTGAGAAGTTCCCCGGCATAATGAATTTGTATTTATATTTGCGTCTCACCTAAAAAAGTCTGACCCCTCTCATGGCAAGATTAAATTTACTTGAAGAAACCCGCTTCGAAAAGCTTCCAGTTACCGTTTATCCAAATGAAGAAACCGCCTCTAAAAAGGTTGCACGTCGGATTTCTGATCTGATCATCAGAAAACAGCAAAATGGCGAGAACGTAATTCTTGGACTTGCGACCGGTGCAACACCTGTTGGAGTTTACAAAGAACTGGTAAGGATTCACAAAGAAGAAGGTCTCAGCTTTAAAAATGTCATCACCTTTAACCTAGACGAATATTTTCCTATGAAACCTACATCGCCGCAAAGCTATGTGACTTTCATGAAGGAAAATCTGTTCAACCATATTGATATTGATATGGCTAATGTTCATATCCCTGATGGAACCTTGGCTATCGAAACCATCCATGGATTCTGCCTGGAATATGAAAAAAAGATTACCGCGCTCGGAGGACTCGACCTTCAGATTCTTGGTATAGGTCGTACCGGACACATTGGTTTTAACGAACCCGGTTCTGCACCAAATTCTGGTACAAGGCTGGTAACACTCGATGATCTTACCCGCCGGGATGCTTCACGCGACTTTGGTGGAAAAGAAAATGTGCCTACCAAAGCGATAACCATGGGTATCGGTACAATTTTTAAAGCAAGGGAAATCATACTGATGGCTTGGAGTCTTAAAAAGGCATCCATTATTAAAAAAGCAGTTGAGGGAGAGATTTCTTCAGAAGTACCGGCAACCTATCTTCAGCTTTCTGATAATGTTGAATTCATCCTGGATCAGGATGCAGCCTCCGACCTGACCAGATTCAATACTCCCTGGCTCGTTAAAGATTGTATTTGGGATGATCAGATGGTCAAAAAAGCGGTTATATGGCTTGCCAATACCCTTGGAAAACCAATATTAAAACTTACCGAAGAAGACTATAACAGCCATGGTATGGCTCAGCTTGCAACAGAAAAGGGTCCTGTCTACAATATTAACATACATATTTTCAATAAACTTCAGCATACAATTACCGGCTGGCCGGGCGGAAAAGGAAATGCCGATGACTCACAAAGGCCAGAACGTGCTGTACCGGATAAAAAACGGGTAATCATATTCTCGCCGCACCCGGATGATGATGTAATCTCAATGGGTGGAACATTTATCCGTCTGGTAGATCAGGGTCATGATGTAAATGTTGCTTACCAAACTTCTGGTAATACTGCCGTTTGGGATGATGATGCACTTCGATTTGTTGAATTTGCCCGCGATTTCAGTAAATCCATCAGTTTAGACACCCAAAAACTAGATGATTTATACCATTCGATGCGCAAATTTCTGGAGTCGAAACAGCCCAATCAGGCCGATACTTCTGAAATTCAGATACTAAAAGGACTGATTCGAAAAGGGGAAGCAATCAGTGGTGCACGTTTCGCCGGACTTAGTGACGAACAGATTCACTTCATGTCATTACCTTTTTATGACAGGGGTAAAACACATAAGAGTCCGGTTACTGAGGATGACATCAAAATAACCATGGATCTGCTTGAAAAAATTAAGCCACATCAGATTTTTGCTGCCGGCGATTTTGCCGATCCGCATGGTACCCATAAAGTATGTTTTGACATTCTCATTCAGGCACTTGATCGCCTAAAAGATAAGGAATGGATAAAAGATTGCTGGCTCTGGCTTTACAGAGGTGCATGGCATGAATTTGAAACCCATGAAATTCAAATGGCTGTTCCCCTTTCACCTCAGGAGGTTGAACGTAAACGCTTTGCAATATTCAAACATCAGTCTCAAAAAGACCGTCCTGTCTTTCCGGGTGATGATGCCAGAGAGTTCTGGGTCCGTGCCGAAGACCGTACCCGCGAAACTGCAAAAGCATACGACAAACTGGGATTGGCTGAATACGAAGCAATGGAAGCCTTTGTCAGGTGGAAATACTAGTCCATTTTGCTTAAGTTCCATGATGAAGACAATTTCGGCCTTTCTTTTTAGTTTGCTGCTTGGCTTAACAGCATCTGCACAGCAATCTTCAAAGCCCAATATTATCATCATCCTGACTGATGATCATGCTATTTCCACGATCGGAGCTTATGGTTCCAGGTATGGTGCAACACCCAACATCGACCGTTTAGCAAAAGAAGGAGCACTATTTAAGAAGGCATTTGTTGTAAATTCAATCTGCGGTCCAAGCAGGGCTGTTTTACTCACCGGCAAGTATAGTCATATAAATGGAATGCGGGATAACCGCGATACATTCGATGCCTCTCAGGATGTGTTTCCGGCACGTCTCAGACAATCCGGATTTCAAACAGCCTGGATCGGAAAATGGCATCTGGTTTCATATCCTCAGGGATTTACTTACTGGAATATTTTACCGGGGCAGGGGCAATACTATAACCCCGATCTGATTAATATGCAGGGCGATACCACCCGAAAGGAAGGATATGCTACAGATGTAATAACAGACCTGACCATAAACTTTCTTGATCAACGTGATCCCTCAAAACCTTTTTTCGTGGTGGTAGGTGAAAAAGCACCACACCGAACCTGGATGCCTGATATTCAGGATCTTGGCAAGTTCGATAAAATCAATTTCCCTCTCCCAAAGAATTTTTATGATCAGTATTCAAACCGGATAGCAGCCGGAATGCAGGATATGTCGATTGAAAAGACTATGAAACTGGGCTATGATCTCAAAATGAGAAGTGAACCGGATGCTCTGGCAGCTTCTTTTCTTGCCCGGATGAATCCTGATCAGCGATTAAAATGGAATACCTATTATGATAAAATAGACCAGGATTTGCAGAGCAGGAAACTTAGCGGAAAAGAATTAACAGAGTGGAAATATCAACGCTACATGAGGGATTATTACAGCACCACACTCTCACTCGACCGTAACATTGGTAAGATCCTCTCCTATCTGGATAAGAACAATCTGACAAAAAATACCATTGTCGTTTATACTTCTGATCAGGGATTCTATATGGGTGAGCATGGCTGGTTCGATAAACGCTTTATGTACGAAGAGTCGATGCGTACACCTTTAATAATAAGATACCCCGGCATAATCAAGCCGGGTACTGTCTCTAATCAGATTGTATCTAATGTTGACTTCGCCCCAACATTTTTAGAGGCTTCGGGACTGGAAATTCCAAATGAGATTCAGGGTAAATCCATGATGCCACTTTTTAGAAATTACACTGCAAGTATAAGAAATTCAGCTTATTACCATTTTTATGAGTTTCCTGGTGAACATAGTGTTTTAAAACATTTCGGGATTCGTACTTCACGGTATAAACTGATCCGTTTCTATGAACATAAAGACTTTTGGGAACTTTACGACCTTCAAAAGGATCCAAATGAAATGAAAAATATCTATGGCCTGAAAAAGTATCATTCAATAACAGAGGATCTGAAGGAGCAGCTTAAACAACTTGTGATAGAAAACAAGGATAAAACTGCCTTAAAAGTTCTTTCACAAAAACTTTAGGCATCCTATTTATTTTTAAATCAAACCTAAGTAGAAAATACCTGTTCGGGCCCGGCATTTAAAATCAGGATAAGCCTTTTTTATTAAAATAAAAAAATGCAGATTTAATATTCATTTATTAAAAGCCTGATGTCGCAACCTTCTATTCTTCAACAATCTCCGGTCAGATTATTATCTCTTGATGTATTCAGAGGCCTGACTGTAGCAGCAATGATTCTGGTCAACAACCCGGGTAGCTGGAACAGTGTTTATGCTCCACTAAAACATGCTGAATGGCATGGTTGCACACCCACAGATCTTATCTTCCCTTTCTTTTTGTTTATTGTAGGAGTATCCATCAGTTATGCACTCGGGAGCAAAAAGGGATATATGAGCCATCCGAAACTCATTATGACTGCCTTAAAAAGGGCATTGATATTATTTGGACTTGGCTTGTTTCTAAACCTTTTCCCAAAAGTATTTACTGAACCGATGGAAGCATTCCAAACCGTGCGGATTCCTGGCGTTCTTCAACGTATTGCGGTTGTTTTCTTCATTACAGCCGTAATTTTTATAAAAACAACTCCAAAAACCCAGCTAAGATTATTAATTGGTATCCTTATTGCCTACTGGGCAATGATGACCCTGATCCCTGTTCCGGTTGTGGGATATGCTAATCTGGAAAAAGAAACCAATCTGGGTGCATGGCTCGACAGAAGCATTCTTACTGAAGCTCATTTATGGCGCTCAGCAAAAACCTGGGATCCTGAGGGAATTCTGAGTACAATTCCGGCGATTGGAACAGGACTTTTTGGGGTACTGGTTGGTACCTGGCTCAAACGAAAAGACAGGGAAGAAAGTGTGAAAATTTCCTGGATGTTTTCAATTGGAGTATTGGCTGTTATTCTTGCTCTGATCTGGGATCTTTGTTTTCCAATAAATAAAGCACTTTGGACAAGCTCTTTTGTACTTTATGCCGGCGGACTTGCTACCATTGGCCTGGCATTATGTTACTGGCTGATTGATGTACAGGGATATAAAAAAGGGACTAAACCGTTTGTTGTTTACGGTGTTAATGCAATAACGGTGTTCTTCCTCTCCGGACTTATTCCGAGAATTCTGACTTTGATTAAGGTAAATATGCCGGATGGTACCACACTAAACTCCAGGGAATGGATGTATGAAACCTTCTTCAGTCCCTACTTTTCACCAATTAATGCATCTCTCGCAGGTGCCTTAACCTTTGTATTGATCTGGCTTGGTATTCTCTGGTTGATGTACAACAAAAAAATTATTATCAAGGTTTAGTTTTTGCTATTTTGCAATCCAATTATAAACCCTCTTAAAAAATGAAATTTCTAAACAAATCAGTACTTACCCTTTCGGTAGCGGTAATGTTTGCTGCTGCAGGAGTATCAAAGGCTCAAACTGTAGTAAAAAGCAAATCCGGATCTGCAGCCACAAAACAGGTATCATCCGGGATTATTCCATTAGATCCGGCCGTCAGAACCGGTAAGCTTCCAAATGGCTTTACCTATTACATCCGCAAAAATATTGAACCCAAAAATCGGGTTCAGCTATATCTGGCGAATAAAATAGGTTCAATCATGGAGAATGATGACCAGCGGGGACTGGCGCATTTTATGGAACATATGGGCTTTAACGGCACAAAGAACTTTCCTAAAAATGATCTTGTAAATTACCTTCAAAAAGCAGGAGTTCGTTTTGGGGCGGATCTGAACGCTTATACCAGTTTTGATGAAACTGTCTATCAGCTTCCAATTCCCTCAGATGACCCTGAAGTACTTAAAAATGGTATACAGATCATGCGCGACTGGGCGCAGGATGCGACCTTAGATCCTGCTGAAATTGATAAGGAACGCGGGGTTGTTCTGGAAGAAAAACGTTTAGGAAAAGGTGCTCAGCAACGGATGCAGGATAAATACCTACCAATGCTTTTCAATAATTCGCGCTATTCCGACCGCCTTCCAATTGGTACAGAAGAAGTACTGAAAAATTTCTCAGCCGAAACAATCAGACAGTTCTACAAAGACTGGTATCGTCCTGATCTTCAGGCATTAATCGTTGTTGGAGACATTGATGTTGATGCGATGGAACAAACCATTAAAGCAAAATTTTCTGATCTTAAAAATCCTGCTAAACCAAGACAAAGAACCAAATATTCAATTTCCTTATTAAACAAGAACCAATTCATCGCTGTAACTGATAAGGAATTCCCGGTTAGTGTTGCCCAGATAATGATCAAGCATCCGGAGTCGAAACTTATCTCAACAACAGATTACAGAAACAGTATCCTGAGATCCTTATTTAATTCCATGCTCGGTACACGCTTTGCCGATATGAGCAAACAGGCCGATCCTCCATTTTTACAGGCTGGAGCCAGTATAAGCGGATTTTTAGCCGGGCTTGACATGTACAATGTATTCGTTGTAGCGAAACCTGGTGAAATGGAAAGGGGATTTAAAGCCGCCCTGACTGAAACAGAGCGAGTTCAGCGGTTCGGATTTACCCAAACCGAATTGGATCGTGCCAAGCAATCCTATCTGACCAATATGGAGTCAGCTTATAAAGAAAAAGATAAAACACCTTCTGAAAGTCTTGTAAACGAATATCTGCGCCATTTTCTGGAGCAGGAAGCGAGTCCGGGTATTGAGTATGAATACAAAATGGCCAATAGTATGACCGGAGGAATTAGCCTCAGTGATGTAAATAACCTGGCCAAAAAGTATATCACTAATGTCAACCGTGATGTGATCATCATGGGTCCTGAAAAAGATAAAGATAAACTGCCTGATGAAGCCAAAGTTGAAAGCTGGATCAGCAGTACCAAACAAAGCAATATCAGTGCTTATGTGGATCAGGTTTCAGATAAGCCCCTGCTTTCTGCAAAACTAAGTAGTGGTAAGGTTGTTTCTGAATCTAAAATTCCTGAGATCGGGGTCACTGAATTTAAATTAAGCAATGGGATAAAAGTGGTTCTGAAACCAACCGATTTCAAGAATGATGAGATTAGCTTTACTGCATTTAGTCCGGGCGGATCTTCATTATACAGTGATGCTGATTTTCAGTCTGCCCTTTATGCTACTGCAATCATCCGCAATGGAGGATTGGGTGAATTTAATTCAGTTCAGCTTCCAAAATTATTGAGCGGGAAAAAAGTTTCTGTTTCACCATATATTATGGAGAGGTTTGAAGGTATATCCGGTTCAACCAGTCCGAAAGATATTGAAACCGCATTGCAGCTAACTTATCTCTATTTCACACAACCGCGCAAAGATGCCGAAACCTTTAAAGGTCTGATTGCGCAGCAAAAAGGCGGACTTGCAAACAGAGGTAATGACCCGAACAGTGTATTTGCAGACTCAGTAGCTGCTATTCTTGGGAATTATAATGTCCGCAGAACAGGACCTTCTATTGAGAAAATCAATCAGGTAAGCCTCGATCGTGCATTTGAGATTTATAAAGATCGTTTTGCTGATGCAAGTGATTTTACATTCGTTTTTGTAGGAAGTTTTAAAGCAGAAGAGCTCAAACCATTACTTGAGAAATATCTTGGCTCATTACCTTCAGGCAACCGTAAAGAAACTGCAAAAGATCTTGGAATTAAGATTCCGGCAGGTAAAATTGACAAGAAAATCTACAAAGGTCAGGAGCCAAAAGCAAGTGTTCGTCTGGTTTTCAGTGGTGATTATACCTGGAGTGAAAAACATAATAATCAATTAAACGCATTGGCAGAGGTTCTGACAATTAAGTTAATTGAACGTCTGCGTGAAGATGAAGGCGGTGTTTATGGTGTTGGTGCACGTGCATCGTATACCAAATTCCCAAAAGGACGCTATACATTTAATATTTCATTTGGATGTGCCCCTGAAAATGTAGAAAAACTAATCAGCTCAACGCTGGATGAAATAAATAAAATCAGGGTAAACGGCGCTCTTGCCGGTGATATTGAAAAATTCATTGCTGAAGAAACACGCAGTACTGAAACACAGCTTAAGGATAATGGTTTCTGGCTGGGATACCTGAGCAGTCAGCTTCAAAATGAAGATGAGCCTAAACAGGTTTTAAACTACCTTGAATCTTTGAAGGAGTTAAACCCTGAAGCACTGAAAGCAACAGTTCAATATCGTCTGAACCCTGATAATTTCATCAGAATGGTATTGCTTCCTGAAAAATAATATTAAGGAAATCCATACAAAAATGCCGTTCATCAACCTGAACGGCATTTTTTTTGATTAAAGTATAAAACTCAAAAACGCGGGCTTGCGGTAACTGCATTTGAAGCCTTACTTTCATTCTTAAGCCTGTCGATCGCAGTCACTACATAAGTATAGCTGCGGTTAGCATTTACCAAAGTATCTGTAAATGTTGTTTCTGATGCTTTAAACGAGATCTTAAGAATATGATGCGCTTGTTCTGTGTCCATTCTTTCGCCACGGTTAACCCTGTAAATAACATATCCAAAAGCCTTATCGCCATCACTGGCCACAGCTGGTGCCTGCCAGCTTAACTCAACACCCTTTGCAATAGCTTTGGCTGTTAGTACTGTGGGAGCATTGGGTTTAACATCATCCAGCCATGGCATTGCCGGCTGAAGTGCAGGATAACGATAAAAATCCTTGCGAAGAGAATCCTTAACCCCCGCCATATTATTGGTAACCGATTTGGAGCTGAAAAAAACACTGCCCTGAGTATTTTTATTGCTTCTCAAATACCTGATCTGTTTCGGAATCTGTGATCTGTCACTCCAGCCAGGACGGTTTTCCAATGCCCTATAGACCCCCTGACCCACATATAAATGCTTTCCAAAGGTGTTATTGCTCCACCAGTCGAGCAATTTATCAAAAGGCGCCACCTGATAACCAAAGGGGAAATATATTTGTGGATTTATATAATCGAGCCATCCGGATTGAACCCATTTCCTGGCATTTGCATAAAGTTTTCCATAACCATCAAATCCATTGCTTTCGGAGCCCTCCGGATCCTGAGATTTATTTCGCCAGATACCGAAAGGGCTAACGCCAAACTTAATATGCTTCTTTGCCTTGTGAATACTGTCAGATAAGGTATGAATCAGCGTATCAACATTATTCCGACGCCAGTCATCAATATTCTTGAATGCGCTCCCATATTTATAAAATGTTTCATTGTCCCTGAGCGGCTGTGCCTCAGGATAGGGATAAAAGTAATCGTCGAAATGGATTCCATCAATATCATAGTTTCGAACTACATCCATAATTACACTTACAATATATTGCCTTACTTCAGGCAATCCGGGATTAAAAAGTTTCTTTCCTCCATAAGTAAAGAACCATTCGGGTTTCTGCTTGGTTATATGGTTGGCCGCAGTATGAGCATCAATAAGATTATTTGTTGCACGATAGGGGTTGAACCAGGCATGGAGTTCCATACCACGTTTGTGGGCCTCCTCAATAGCAAAGTCGAGGGGATCATAATTTGGAACGGGAGCTCTGCCCTGAGTTCCGGTCAAAAAGCGGCTCCACAATTCACGGCCTCTGCCATAAAATGCATCAGTAGCCGGCCTGATCTGCAGCATAATGGCATTAATCCCACTTTTCTGATGATCATCAAAGATTCGGATCAGCTCCGCCTTCTGCAGATCGGAACTCAATCCTGGCTTAGATGGCCAGTCGATATTAGCAACTGTAGCTACCCAAACCCCCCTGAACTCCCGTTTGGGATTAGATTTGATTTGAGATCTTAAATAAACAGGAACAGCAATGAGGAATGCGAGGAAGAAAATTATTTTTTTCACCATGTAAAGGAGGAAGGTTTAGCGGGTAAAGATAATTAATCTAATTAATTGCATTATTGTATTTTGGGCAAGAATATGGTTAAACAATTGCAAAAAATGTGTAATTTCAGTCTTTAAGGTGCCTTAAAACTGCTGAGATTGGCATATACACTGGTCAAATTTATTAAAACCCAATTCTTAAACAATATATTTGCCCCGAATGAGGTTTTATCGAATTGATTTTAAATAAACATTTAATTTTCGTTAATCAGATAATTGAACATGGAAAACCCTGAACAGGAGCAACCAATACGAAAGGACTCAAATAAGATTTATTTTCTGGTTGCTGTAATTCTAGCCTTACTAGGAACCAATACCTATTTATTTTTTAAGGATAAGAAAGCTAATGACCGTATCATTACGGTGAGTGATGAAAAAACCAGAATGCAGACTGAAATTGATAAAATTGAGGCTGAGCTGGATAATGCTACAAGCAATAATCTGAAACTTTCAGAGGAAATGCAGAAAGAACAGGAAATAGCCAGAGAAAAGATTGATGAATTAAGAAATGCCCTCAAACAGGGTCAGCTAACACAAGGACAGCTTGCTAAAGCACAGGAAGAAATAAAACAACTCCGATATTTTGTTTCCAAATACTCAACCGAAATTGATGAACTGAAAAAACAAAATCAGGATCTGACCAGTGAGCGGAATGAACTCTTATCTACTGTCGACTCAGTAAGCACCAAAGCCAATGAACTTGAAAAACAGAATGAGGAGTTAAACACCAAAGTTCAGGCAGCAGCTGCAATTAAATCAGGAAATATTTCAATAGCAGCATTAAACATCAGGAATAATGGCAAAGAGAGTGTGGTTACCCGTGCAAGTACAACTGATAAACTTAGGGTAAACTTTTCGATTGTAAATAACCCTCTGGCAGAAAAAGGTATTCATACAATTTTTCTGAGGGTAATTGACCCAAGCGGCAATCTGGTGATTAGCAATAACGGAGGAATCTTTATTTCTGATGATGAAGAATTACAATATTCCTATAAAACCGCAATTGAATTTGCAAATGACGGAAGGAGCTATACAATAGATTGGGCGGATGGCAGAACATACCAGAAAGGGGTCTATACCATCATCCTTTATGCCGACGGTTATACCATGGGAAAAGGATCGCTTAGCCTAAGGTAAACT
>CAZTRY010000081.1:0-16325 GCA_964616525.1 uncultured Sphingobacterium sp.
TCCCTATTTTTTTTTAATTATTTTTACCGGACACTAGTGATGGACAGTTGACAATTGAGGCCAGATAGCTATATGGTTAAATTTGGAAATAAGAATTACTAATAGCAGCATTCCCCGTCTTACTTCCAAGTTCCTGGCTGGGTCTCACATTTCTCACCTTTCTCACATCTCACATCTCACATCTCATATCTCATATCTCAAAAAAAAGCTCCACCTTTCAGGCAGAGCTTTTACATTTTATCACTGTTACCTTTATGAGGTTATGTATTCATTAATTCTGTCCTTACTAGGAAGAGTTGTAGCTCCCATTAAGAACTCATCTACCTTTCTGGCGGCTTCCCGACCTTCAGAAATTGCCCAAACCACAAGGGATTGTCCTCTACGCATATCACCAGCAGCAAAAACTTTGGCAACACTGGTCTGGTAATTTCTTTCATCGGCTTTTACGTTTCCTCTTCCATCAATCTCAAGACCTGCATTTTCTACCAGTCCGGGATACTGAGGATGCAGGAATCCCATAGCCAAAAGTATCAGCTGACAAGGAATTTCACGCTCAGAGCCACTTACTTCATTAAATTTTACCGGACGACCTAAAGCATCTAGTTCCCAGCTCACATCAGATACCAGTATTGCCCTTAATTCTCCATTTTCATTACCCAGGAAAGATTTGGTATTGATGCCCCAAAACCGCTCACAACCTTCTTCATGCGAGCTGGTTGTTTTCAGAAGCATCGGATAGGTTGGCCATGGCATGTTCTCCGTACGCGCTGCAGGAGGCTGAACCATTAATTCAAACTGTTTTACAGTATTGGCATGTTGCCTATTGGATGTACCAACACAGTCAGAGCCGGTATCTCCACCACCAATCACCACCACATCCTTACCAGTGGCAAGAATACGCTCACCGTGGAACGAGATATTACCTACCGTCTTATTTTGTTGTTTCAGAAAATCCATCGCAAAATGGATCCCCTTTAAATCACGGCCGGGAATGTTAAGGTTACGAGGAATCGTTGAGCCACCTGCTGCAACTACCGCATCATGCTGATCAATAAAGGCCTTCATATCTCCGTCCTTACCAACCTCTACATTACAAACAAATTTAACCCCCTCCTGTTCCATAATCTCCAGCCTGCGGTCAATTACTGACTTTTCAAGTTTAAAATCAGGAATACCATAGCGTAAAAGGCCTCCGGGACGATCATCGCGTTCATATACAGTCACATTATGGCCTGCTTTGTTAAGTTGGGCAGCTGCTGCCAGTCCTGCCGGACCTGAGCCAATTACAGCCACATTCTTACCAGTTCGTAAAATCGGCGTACTAGGCTTCACATATCCCTTAGAATAGGCAATCTCGATAATATGTCTTTCAATCTCCTCAATTGCAACCGGGGGTTTGTTGATTCCCAAAACGCAGGCTGCTTCACAGGGTGCCGGACAAATACGTCCGGTGAACTCCGGAAAATTATTGGTAGAATTAAGAATCAGATAAGCTTCTTCCCATTTACCCTGATAAACCGCATCATTAAATTCTGGGATAACATTTCCCAGTGGACAGCCTGAATGACAAAACGGAACTCCGCAGTTCATACATCTGGCTGCCTGTTCATTTAACTTCTCAGCCGGGTATTCCTGAACGAATTCATTATAATTTTCTACCCGTTCTGCAGGGGCAATTTTCTTAGGAAGCTCCCTGTCGTACTCTTTAAATCCTGTTACTTTTCCCATTATCCTGCTGATTGCTGTAATTCTTTTTGTAATAAAACCTTTTTGTACTCCTTTGGAAATACTTTGATAAATGATGAAGATTGCTGAGCCCAGTCATCAAGAATGTATTTCGCTACCTGACTTTGAGTAAGTTGAACATGTTTATTCAACAGACTAAGTATTTCTTCTTCATCTTTTGGTGATAATGGATCAAGATCCACCATTTCAGTATTGCAATTCTCGACAAAGGAATTATCTGAATCATAAACCCATGCTATTCCTCCACTCATCCCTGCAGCGAAATTACGGCCTGTTTTGCCTAAGATTAAAGCTCTTCCGCCGGTCATGTATTCACAGCCGTGATCACCTACACCCTCCACAACAGCAATAGCTCCTGAATTTCTGACCGCAAACCGCTCACCTGCCTGTCCTCTCACGAACAGATCACCCGATGTTGCACCATAAAGCGCAACGTTACCAATGATGATATTCTCCTGCGAAAGAACTTTACTTTTCTTCGAAGGATAAATAACCAATTGAGCTCCAGAAAGACCTTTTCCAACATAATCGTTTGCTTCACCACAAAGCTCAAAGGAAATCCCCCTGGTACAGAAAGCACCGAAACTTTGTCCGGCAGAACCTGTAAACGTGTAATTTATCGTGTTTTGCGGTAGTCCGGCAGAATGATACTTTTTCGTAATCTCATTCGAAAGAATCGTACCAGTGGTCCGGTCTGTATTTTTGATATTGAATGAAGCAAAGACCGGTTCTTTTGATTCAATGGCTTTTACGGCCTTTTTAACCAATTCCCAATCAAGCACATTATCCAGGTTATGGTCCTGTTTTTCACTATTGTAAAGGGTCATACCTGATGGATTGTCCATCGGAAATAATATACCTGAAAGATCAATGTTTTTCACTTTCCAATGATCCACATCATCCCTCATTTTTAGAAACTGAACCCTGCCCACCATATCATTGATGGTTCTGAATCCAAGTTCTGCCATGATTTCACGTAATTCCTCTGCAATAAATCTGAACAGGTTTACAATATGCTCAGGCTTACCAGAAAATAGCTTCCTCAGTTCAGGATCCTGCGTTGCAACTCCAACAGGACAGGTATTCAAATGGCATTTACGCATCATGATACATCCACCTGCAACCAATGCAGCTGTTGCAACACCCCATTCCTCAGCACCCAAAAGGGTTGCAATGGCAATGTCTTTACCTGTTTTTAACTGCCCATCGGTTTGAAGGACTACCCTGCTTCTCAATTTATTTTTAACCAGAGTTTGCTGAGCCTCTGCCAATCCGAGTTCCCATGGCAAACCAGCATGTTTAATAGAAGTCAGCGGTGATGCACCGGTTCCGCCGTCATGACCTGCAATCAGAATCACATCTGCATGAGCTTTTGCAACACCGGCTGCAATGGTACCAACACCTGCCTTTGAAACCAACTTAACACTGATACGGGCAGCCCGGTTAGCATTCTTCAAATCGAAAATCAGCTGCGCCAAATCCTCAATGGAATAAATATCATGGTGAGGTGGTGGCGAAATCAATCCAACACCCGGGGTAGCATGACGAACTTTTGCAATCCATTCATCTACCTTATCACCAGGCAACTGACCACCTTCTCCAGGTTTGGCTCCCTGTGCCATTTTAATCTGTAATTCATCAGCATTGGTGAGGTAATTGGCTGTAACCCCAAACCTTCCTGAAGCGATCTGTTTGATGGCAGAGCGCATGGAACCTCCATCTGCTAATGGCTCATATCTTAATTCATCTTCACCACCTTCACCGGTATTACTTTTAGCACCAATCCTGTTCATAGCGATTGCAAGCGTGCTATGTGCTTCATGGGAGATAGACCCAAATGACATTGCACCCGTCGCAAAACGCTTCAGAATGACTTCTACTGGTTCTACTTCACTCAAAGGCACCGGCTGGCGGTGATGGGCAAAATCAAGCAACCCTCGTATAGTATATAAAGTGTCAGTCTGTTTATTAATATGGGAGGCGTATTTCTTATAAACATCGTAATTATTGGTTCGGGTAGCATGCTGCAGCAAGTGAACCGTATCCGGATTGAAGAGATGCGCTTCACCCTTTCTTTTCCACTGGTAAACACCGCCCTCAGGCAATAATTTAGCTTCTATTCCGCGGCGCTTAAAGCCCAGGAAATGCTTGCGCAAGGCTTCCTCAGCAATATCATCCAGTCCCATTCCTCCGATACGAGAAACCGAACCTGTGAAATAATTATCAATTACATCCTTATTTAAGCCTACGATCTCAAAGATCTGGGCACCATGGTAAGATTGTAAAGTAGATATACCCATTTTAGAGAATATCTTCAATAAACCATCATTAACAGATTTGATATAATTTTTATATAAATACTTAACATCCAATGAAGTATCTATTCTTTCATCAGCTTTTAGTTTATGTATTGTTGCCAGTGCAAGGTATGGATTAACGGCTGTAGCACCATAGGCAATCAGACATGCAAAATGATGAACTTCCCAAACATCCCCTGCCTCAAGCATAATACCCACAGCACCACGAAGGCCTTTCTTGATCAAATGATGGTGAACTGCAGAAACTGCAAGTAAGGATGGAATTGGAGCGTGTTCAGAATCAATCGCTCTGTCTGAAAGGATCAGGACCTCAAATCCGTCATGTACGGCATCCTCAGCATATCTGCAAAGACGCTCAAGTCCACGCTGTAGTGAACCACGCTGACCATCAGCTTTGAAATAAGTTTGAAGTGTCTTAGCCTGAAATGATCCGGTATCGATACTTCTAATCTTCTCCAGCTCAGTATTACTCAATACCGGATGTGGCAATGCGACACAATGGCAATGCATTTCGTCCTCATCAAGGATATTGCCATTATTACCCATAAATCCGGCCAGACTCATCACCAGGCGTTCTCGGATCGGATCGATCGGCGGATTGGTAACCTGTGCAAACAACTGTTTAAAATAATTAGCCAGATGTTGCGGGCGATCAGAAAATACCGCTAATGGTGTATCAGTACCCATTGATCCTACAGCCTCTTTACCGGTTAAGGCCATTGGCGCAATCAGGGTATCAATATCCTCACGAGAATAACCAAATACCTGCTGATATTTGAATGTTGATTCATTTGAAAGTTGGGTGAAAGCAACCCTTGGCTCCGCAAGGTCTTCAAGCCTGATTTTATAGTTCTCTATCCAGGTACCATAAGGCTGCTGGGTTGTAATTGCCTTTTTGATTTCATCATCTTCAATGATGACTCCTTTTATGGTATCAACAACCAGCATTTTACCAGGTTGTAATCGCCCCTTCTTGATCACTTTCGATTCATCAACAGGTAAAACCCCTGCTTCTGATGCCACAATAATCTGATTATCATCAGTGATAACGAAACGCTGTGGGCGAAGACCATTCCGGTCGAGGGTTGCCCCGATCATGTGTCCATCAGTAAAGGCAATAGCTGCTGGTCCGTCCCATGGCTCAATCAGTGTAGCATGATATTCGTAAAATGCTTTTGTTGCCGGATCCATTTGCTCATTCCCATCCCAGGCTTCGGGGATGAGCATCATCATGACATGAGGCAAAGAACGGCCACAGTGAAATAAGAGCTCCACAACATTATCAAGACATGCTGAATCAGACTGGTTATTATCGATTACCGGCAGCAGCATATCCATCTCATCCTTACTAAAAAATGGAGATGCAAATGAGCGGATACCTGAGTAAAACCAGTTTAAATTACCCTTTAAAGTATTAATCTCACCATTGTGTGCAATAAACCTGAAAGGCTGTGCAAGTCGCCAGGAAGGAAAGGTATTGGTTGAAAAACGTGAATGAATCATTCCAAAAGCAGAGCTCAGCAAGCTATTGTTTAGATCTGGGAAATAAATCCTGACCTGGCTGCTGGTAAACTCTCCCTTGTACATAATGACATTTTGAGAAAGCGATACTACATAAAACTGATTTTCTGCTCCTGTAACACTTTCTCTGACAAGTGTTGTAGCATAGTTTTTAAGGACATATAATTTCCTTTCAAAATCCTCCGGAGTATGCAGTGATGCAGGCTTGGCAATGAATACCTGCTCAATATCCGGCTCTGATGAGAATGCAGCTTCTCCAATTATTCCACTGTTGATAGGAACTTTCCGGTAACCCAATATTTTAAGTCCCAGCTTATCTGCAGCTTTCCCAATCGCTCTGCGGCACTCTTCCTTAATCGTGGCTTTCTTTGGAAAAAAAAGCATCCCTACTCCATAACTACCTGCCTTTTCAAGACTGATATTAAGTTTCAGAGCTTCCTGTTTAAAAAATTCATGCGGGATTTGAATTAAAATTCCTGCACCATCACCCGAATCCGGATCGCAACCGCAAGCGCCGCGGTGTTCCATGTTCTCTAAAATAGTAAGTGCATCACTTACTATCTTGTGCGATTTCTTTCCTTTAATATTAGCAATAAAACCAACTCCACAGGCATCGTGTTCCATTGAAGAATCATATAAACCCTGCGTTTGGTTGTCAGTATTTGTCATCTATTGAATTAAATTTATTAAGCCGACTAAATTAATCAAAATACGTCGTTTTTACTTTATTTACAACTATTTTTATAATTAAATCAAAAAATTCCATCATCGCAAATAAAAATTGCAATATTGTTAATTATATGGCCTATTTGTTAGTAATTTTATATTTCATATTTCTATTTTAACGCGATAGCCTGAAATTGCATTTTTTTTCTACTTTTGTGCCGGGCAAGTCTTTTACGACCAGCTCCCTTTGAACTCCCCCAGGGTGGGAACGCAGCAAGGGTAGAAGGTTGTAGCGGTGCGATAAAAGGTGCTTGCCCATTTTTTTTTCTAATTTGAGTTAATTAGCAAATGAGCTAATTAGCAAATTGCTTCCACCCATGAGCAGGCTTAAAGCTGATGAAAACCCAATTGTTTTAAAAACATTTGCTTTCGCTGTAAGTGCTGCAAAATATTGTCAGATTCTCCAAACAAATAAAAATTTCCCTCTGGCAAATCAACTTTTCAAAAGTTCTACTTCCATAGGTGCAAATGTCAGAGAAGCTCAAAATGCTGAAAGCAAGGCTGATTTTATCCATAAATTCAAAATTGCAGTCAAGGAAGTAGACGAAACAGAGTACTGGATCGCATTGTGTAAAGAATTATATGATCATAATGAACTTACCGATCCAAAAGAAAAATTAACTGAAATACAAAAAATCATAAATAAAATAATTTCCACAAGCAAGAAAGCATAATTTGCTAATTTGCTCATTTACTAATTTGCTAATTTAATAGACATGAAATTCTTCATCGACACCGCAAACCTCGCCCAGATCAAAGAAGCACAGGCTTTGGGAATATTAGACGGAGTTACCACAAACCCAAGCCTGATGGCAAAAGAAGGGATCACAGGCGATCAAAATGTAATTAACCACTATAAAGCTATCTGTGAACTGGTAGATGGAGATGTCAGCGCAGAGGTAATTGCCACTGATTTTGAAAATATGGTGAAAGAAGGCGAAATTCTTGCCGCACTTGATCCAAAGATCGTGGTTAAAGTTCCTATGATTGCCGAAGGAATTAAGGCAATCAAATACTTTAGCTCTAAAGGTATTAAAACAAATTGCACACTCGTTTTTTCATCCGGACAGGCACTTCTCGCAGCAAAAGTTGGAGCAACTTATGTCTCTCCTTTCATTGGACGTTTAGATGACGTTTCTACGGATGGATTAACCCTGATCGAAGATATCCGATTAATCTATGATAACTATGGCTTCGAAACCCAGATTCTGGCCGCTTCGGTTCGTCATCCGATGCATATCATTAATTGTGCTAAGATTGGAGCTGATGTAATCACCGGACCATTGGCAGCAATGATTGCCCTGTCAAAACATCCTCTCACCGATAGCGGACTCGCAACATTTCTCGCTGACCATGCAAAAGCAGCAGGGAAGTAAGATGAAAGCAGAAAGCTGAAAGCTTAAAGGCATAAAGCTTAAAGCAAAAAGCATAGGGTGTAAAACTCTATGCTTTTTGTAATTTTAAGCCATCTGTCATTAAATTATCAAAGGCATAATAAAATCTGGAATTGGAAAACAAATACGATATTCTGATTATTGGGGGCGGGCCCATTGGTCTTGCATGTGGAATTGAGGCAAAAAAAGCCGGTTTATCATACATCATTCTTGAAAAAGGTTGTCTGGTTAATTCACTCTATAATTATCCGGCGAATATGACTTTCTTTTCTACCTCCGATAAACTGGAAATCGGTGGTATACCATTTGTCAGCAATAACATAAAGCCAAGCCGGTCTGAGGCACTGGAGTACTACAGGCGGGTTGCTGAGCATTTCGAGCTGAATTTGCGATTATTTGAAGAGGTGAAAACTGTCCTAAAAGAAGGCAGTTTCTATCATATTGAAAGCAATAAATCACAATATAAAGCCATTAAAATCATTATCTCTACCGGGTTTTATGATATCCCCAATCTGCTGAATATCCCCGGAGAAGATCTTCCGAAAGTAAAGCATTATTACAAGGACCCTCATTTTTATGCAAAACAGCATGTGGTTGTGGTTGGTGCCAACAATTCCTCAGTAGACGCAGCACTTGAAACCTACCGTAAAGGCGCTCAGGTAAGCATGGTGGTTCGTGAGTCGGAAATTGGTGAACGGGTAAAATACTGGGTCAGGCCTGATATCGTAAACCGGATAAAGGAGGGCAGCATCAAAGCCTATTTTAATTCAAACCTAACCGAGGTCAGGGAAAACGAAGTTGATATAATCAGCCCGGAAGGAAAAATCACTCTCAGAAATGATTTTGTACTCGCAATGACAGGCTATCAGCCTGATCTGACGTTTCTAAAGAAATTAGGAATCCATATCTCAAATGATGAGAAACAGATCCCGGAGCATAATCCCGATACAATGGAAACCAATATGAAAGGCATTTACCTTGCCGGAGTGATTTGCGGAGGGATGAATACTCATGTTTGGTTCATTGAGAACTCGAGGATACACGCTACCAGGATAGTTCAAAGTATAGTTGAGAGTGGAGAATTGAGAGTGGAGAATTAAGTAGATATTATTTGGAAATTCTCAACGCTCAACTAAGGATAATTTGCAACTCTTCATTCTCAATTTTCAACTCTCAATTAGGAGATTTTGGTAAATCATATCCTGATTAACCTATTAAGTTCAAAATCTCCGTCAGAGGCTGATCACTATCAATCAAAATCCCCTTCACTCCTGCTGCCTCTCCGGCAATCACATCCCTTTCCCGATCACCGATAAAATAAGATGAACCAGCATCAATACCGAAGCGGGCAATTGCTTTTTCGAGCATTATGGAACCGGGTTTGCGGCAGAGGCATTTCCCATTATATTCGGGATGATGCCTGCAGTAATAAATATCTGATAAATGAATTCCCTGATCAGCATAAACCTTTATAAGATGGTCATGCATACGACCCAGCGTATCTTCCGTGTACCAGCCCTTAGCTAATCCGCCCTGATTGGTAATGACAATCAATAAATATCCCCGTGATTGTAATTCCTTTAGAGCGGAAAAATTATGTTCCAGCACTTTAAAGTCCTCGAATTTGCATACATAGTCTCCCAGTTCTTTATTTAAAACCCCATCCCGGTCTAAAAAAATGGCTTTTTTCATTTTATTTCCTACCAAACATAATTGACCCTTAAACTTAAATTCTTTAGAAGAATAATTTAAATTCAAATAGGCTTTCAATATTTCAAATATCGTGAAAAGAACTATCTTTAAATTAGAAAACCAATTAAAAAACTATGTCGGAAATTACAGAAAAGAAAGAGTTTAAGCCTTATATCAGTTCAGGCAGTCAGGTCGCTGAATTTACCGTAAAATCAGTATTGCTGGGCGCAATATTCGGGATCATATTCGGGGCTGCAACCGTATATCTTGCGTTAAAAGCCGGATTAACTGTCTCAGCTTCAATCCCAATCGCCGTATTAGCCATTTCTATTGGCCGAAAATTCTTCAAAACAACCATACTTGAGAACAATATCATCCAAACCACAGGATCTGCCGGCGAATCCATTGCCGCAGGTGTTGTATTTACCCTGCCGGGATTTTTGTTTCTATCCGCAGGAAGTAATAGTGAATCTTTTTTCTCATACTGGCCAATTTTCTTCCTGGCTGCTTTAGGTGGAATATTGGGCACCCTCATGATGATTCCGCTCAGAAGATCTCTGATTGTTGAAGAACACCAAAGCTTGCCCTATCCCGAAGGTACGGCATGTGCTTCAGTATTAATTGCAGGTGAAAAAGGTGGTGATTTTGCTAAGACAGCTTATTACGGACTTGCTTTTGCATTTGCCTATGCCATTCTTCAGAAGATATTTCATTTGATTGCAGAGGCTCCATCCTGGGCAACAAGTCAGGCAAACAAATTCTTTCCTTCAGCGACGGTCAATGGTGAAATAACTCCCGAATATATGGGTGTAGGATATATCATCGGACCAAAGATTGCCGGAGTTCTGGTAGCAGGTGGTGTACTTGCCTGGTTGGGACTTATCCCATTGCTGGCTACACTAGTCCCTGCAGAAACCATTGCCTATCAGTTAGTTAAGCTTGGTTACCTGAAAGATGTATACAGTCCGGGGGGACCGGGAGGATGGGATCCTTTAAACATGGTATTTGCCAATACAGCAACAGCAATCTATCAGGCTTACGTAAAACAAATTGGGGCTGGTGCGGTTGCAGCCGGAGGATTTATTACCCTGCTTAAAACCATTCCAACGATTGTGTCTTCCTTCAAATCAAGTCTGGCATCGATGAATAAATCGACGAATGAAAAGCAAACTGTAAAACGCACAGATGATGACCTTTCATTTAAAATCGTAATTTTTGGAAGCCTAGGACTTATTTTACTGATGGCTTTATTGCCTCAAATACCCGGAGACTCTGTCCTGAATAAACTATTAATTGGTGTTTTGGTAATCATTTTCGGTTTTTTCTTTGTGACAGTATCCAGCCGGATTGTAGGCTTAATCGGAACTTCATCCAATCCGGTTTCCGGAATGACCATCGCCACTTTAATGGGAACCTGTCTCATTTTCATAAGTATTGGCTGGACAGGCCATTTGTATGAGCCAATGGCATTGGTCGTAGGCAGTATGATCTGTATTGCAGCAGCAAATGCAGGTGCTACATCTCAGGATCTCAAAACCGGGTATATCGTAGGTGCTACTCCCAGATACCAGCAATTAGCTTTGTTTGTTGGTGCAATTGTTTCTGCCGTTGTAATCGGTCTGACACTTTCTGTACTTGACAGGCCGACAGCTGAGATGACAGCTCAGGGAATAACCCATGCCATCGGGACTGAAACATATCCTGCACCACAGGGAACTCTGATGGCTACTCTGATCAAAGGATTGCTTTCATTTAACCTCGACTGGCAATTTGTACTGGTTGGAGTCTTCCTGGCCATCACCATTGAATTATGCGGAGTAAAGTCCCTCTCTTTTGCTGTAGGAGCTTATCTACCGCTATCCACTACCCTTCCGATCTTTGCCGGTGGAGCCATCAAAGGTTTGGTTGAAATGAGATCCAAGAAAAATGGTATTAAATCTGAAGATGAAGAACTTGGTAAAGGAAACCTTTTTGCTACCGGACTGGTTGCCGGAGGCGCTCTGATGGGGGTTATCTATGCATTTTTAATGGCATTCGAATCAACCGGTGGACCGGTAGGTAACTTAAATATGGAAGAGCACCTGAGCGGATTAATGGGAACCGGGGGGTATCAGATTTTAGGGTTTATGTTCTTCCTGTTCATGGGCTGGACTTTATACCGCATTGCAATTAGTAAAGACAAATAGTTTTTGAAATAAAAGGCAAAGGCTTGGGTAGAAATTCCTGAGCCTTTTCTTTTACTAATTTATTTCCCTGTGGTTGTGATATCATCAACTACTTCATATGATCGTGCTTGGTACGGAGAACACCGACCGGAGGGAAATAGCGAATCTAAAAGGGGAACACAGATAACAATTTTATTTCCCGGCTCTCGCATTTGCTAATTTGTTAATTCTCTAATTAACCTTCAGGGAATATTACTTACCCCCCCAGAAACAATGAATTTCATTGCCTCGCTGGCACTCATCTTTAGTGGCTTGACCCGGTCAGCAGATACGATACATAATTGTCCGGCGAAAGAATAAGATAAAGGGAAATAGACCGCAACTTCTCCCGGATAACCTATTTTGGTAAGGTCTTTTTGGGTCAGAAAACCTATTTTCTTCAATCCTGTCTCATTAACTTCAACAACTACAGGTTCATTGAATTTCTTATCATCGCCAACAAAGGCCTCAGTCAGATCTTTAAATGAGGTATAGATCACATTAAAGACAGGCAATCTTTTAAACCAGGAAGCAAACCACTTTTTTATTGGATCAGTAACAAAATTAGTTACGATGATTCCAACCACAATCAGTATGATTACTACGCTAAGGATCCCCAATCCAGGAATATAAATAGGCTTCCCGGTCTGGTCTACCCAGATTACATCACTAAGGTTGAGTGCAGAATCCAGTTTAGAAACTGCCCAGTAAATAAAAAATATAGCCGCAGCTATCGGTAGAATGACCAGGGCACCTCTAACCAGGTAATTAAATAAAGCTCTGACTATCCTATTCATAATAATAAATTCGTTTTACCCGTTGGGAAATCCCTGTCAATACTTCATAGGGAATGGTATCTAATTGTCTGGCAATGTCCTCCACCCTTATCTGATCATTGAAAACAATCACTTCGTCTCCTTCGGCAGCATCAATTCCGGTAATGTCAAGCATACACATATCCATACAAATTTTTCCAATGGTTGGCACCTCCTTACCTCTGATAATCATTTTGCCATTTCCATTGCCCAGTCCCCTGCGGTAGCCATCGGCATACCCAATCTTCACCGTTGCAATTTTGCCGCCTTGTACCATTTTCCCTTCCCTGCCATATCCTATTGTATCGCCGGCAGGAATATTCTTGATCTGCGAAATACTTGTTTTCAGCGAAGTAACGGTTTGTAAGGGAGATTTTGAATCATAAGCCGAATCTATTCCGTAAAGACCAATACCCAGGCGAACCATATCAAAACGGGAATCAGGCCAACGACTGATCCCGGAAGTATTGGCTATATGTCTCATAAATGAATAATTCAGGCTGTTGCTGATCCTTTCAGAAAGCCTGAAAAACAGATCAATCTGATATTTTGTGAATTCATCATGCCCGGGATCTTCACTTGCCACCAGATGAGAAAACACACTTTGGATATGTACTCCCTTTGAATTAACAAGAATTTTAAGCAGATCATCCAGTTCTGCCTCCATAAAGCCAAGTCGGTGCATACCGGTATCCAGTTTAATATGGATTGGATAATCCACCAGATTCTTACGGTTCAAAACCTCTAACAACTGATCTAAAACCCTGACACTGAAGATCTCTGGCTCCAATTTATGCTGAATAATTGTTTCAAAAGCCATTACATCCGGACTCATGACCATGATAGGCAAATTACATCCGGCATTTCTTAATGCAACGCCTTCATCAGCATAAGCAACAGCCAGATAATCTACTTTATTAAATTCCAGAAGATTGGCTATCTCAAAACTGCCACTACCATAGGAAAATGCCTTGACCATGGCCATAATTTTTGTCCCGGCCCCTAATTCGAGTTTATAATGATTCAGATTATGCTCCAAAGCATTAAGATTGATCTCAAGAACCGTCTCGTGCACTTTTTGTGTTAAAAGCCGACTGATTCTCTCAAATTCGAAAGACCTCGCTCCTTTTAAAAGTATGGTCTCATTATGAAATTGTATTGAATTGAAATGTTCCAGGAAATCCGTAGTTCCGGAGAAACATTCGGTCTCAAAAGGATAATCAACTGCATACTTGCTGATATGTTCTCCAATGGCAATTAATCTGTCGACAGATTTATTCTCCAGCAGATTCCTAACCTGTCCATAAACCGCTTCTGAATCAGTTCCGGGTATATCAGAAAGTATCAATGTACGCCGCTGATGCTGGTTTTGTTGTTTTAAAAAATCAAGTGCAATAGCCAGCGAGGAAAGGTCTAAACTGTAAGAGTCGTCAATTACAGAACAGTTATTGATACCATTCTTGAGCTCAAGCCGCATGCCTACCGGAATCAGTTTCTCAAGCCGTTTATCGGCCTCTTCCGGCTCATAACCCAATGCCAGCAAACTTGCCCAGCAGATGATCGCATTTTCAATGGAGGCCTGATCAGTGAATGGGATCATCGCCTGGACATCCTTCCCATTATAGCGTGCCCTGAGAAACTGAAATCTTTCCTCAAGAACCTCATCATCAAAGACATCCAGATTAGCCTGACCACCAATATTCCATGTAAATTTATTTTTTCCGGGCAATTCTCCATGGTATTGACCCAGGTATTTATCCGAATAAATAAAGAGATCAACCCCTTCAAACAATTTCAACTTTTCTTTGATCTTTTCATTTGTACTTTCAAAACCGGCGTTGTGAGCTTCTCCAATATTGGTCAGGATCCCTATTGTAGGACGTATTATCCTGGCCAGATTTTCCATCTCACCCGCTTTAGATACTCCGGCCTCAAATATCGCCAGATCATTCTCTTCATTCATTTCCCATACCGATACGGGTACGCCGATCTGTGAATTATAACTTTTGGGGCTCCTGACAATATTACTTTCAGGAACGAGAAGCTGATATAGCCATTCTTTGACAATGGTTTTACCATTGCTGCCGGTGATTCCAATGACAGGATAATTGAATTTAGATCGATGAGCCGTAGCCAGATTCTGCAAAGCCTTTAAAGTATCAATAACCCTGTAAAAATTAGCATCCGGATAAGCTCTGGTGTCGAATTCTGAATCAGAAATTACAAAACTTCGTACCCCGGCTTCATATACCATAGGAATGAAACTATGTCCGTCTCTCCTCGCTTTCAGGGCAAAAAATATGGAATGATTGATATCGCTAAGCTTCCTGCTATCTGTAAGTATGGTTCTGATCAAAATATCCCTATTCTGTATAAAAGGCTCAGCATTCATGATGCCTGTGAGATCTTCTGTTGAATATAGGATATGCTTCATTCTGCTAATTTCAATAAATTTTAAAGATTCCTCTCAAATATTTGCGATATTTCAGTGCTTTGAAAAACGAAAACAATAAACCGAAAATCTTCAGCAGAGAGCAGTCCAAGGTAAAGGCTGAGAACTATTGTGCCTACCAGGAAAGATCGCAGTATGAAGTCAGAAATAAGCTCTATGAATGGGGTTTGCATCAAAAAGATGTGGAAGAGATAATTTCTGAACTTATTGATCAGAACTTTTTGAATGAAGAACGCTTTTCCATAGCCTATACTCTTGGGAAATTCAGGATCAAGGGCTGGGGCAGAATGAAGATCAAACAGGGGTTAAAATTAAAACAGGTTCCTGACAAGATGATCCAGAAAGCACTTAAAAGCATTGATGAAGACGATTATTTGCTTAGTTTAAGGCAGATCCTTGATAAAAAATCGAATTTACTTAAAGAGAAAGACCCTTTTAAACGCCGCTATTTTTTGAGCCGTTATGCGGCTTCCAAAGGCTATGAATCTGAGCTGATTGCAAACCAGATTGCTGACTTAGACAGTTAAATCCAAAGCCCTATTTCTGCACTAATTTCTTTAACTGAAATACATGTTCTTCAATAGGTGTGATGACTACCTGCTTTTCATTTGGCCGGACATAGAAAAGGTACACACTATTCCTTCCAACAACTTTTGCTTCAATGACTTCCCCGTTAGCAAAAGTGATTTGATGATCTGGCCTCAATTCACCTTTACTTAACATCATTCCATTCTTTTTGCCTGCTCCAAGGCCGATTCCAACAAAGAAGAAAAGTACCATTACGCAGGCTGTGAGCAATAATTTGTTTGTAAGGTCTGTTTGCTCTGTTTCGGACTCTCCTCTCTTCTTTAATTTTGTGGCCTGCCACTTATTATACAGAAAGAGGGAAGTAATTATAACCAGGAGGATAATGCAAACCAAAAGATTTCGAGCCAAAAGCTTAATTGGCGATAATAACACATCGGATATTGCAGAATAATCCAGAATACTTATTCCGAGGAATCCGAAGTAGATTGCATCTGTTGCTATGCCAAGAAGTAAAAGATAAATATAGCCCAGAGAAAGATATTCCTGAATATTAAGTTTATTCATGTTTTTAATTTTATTCTTAAATCTAAATGAAATTTTAATTTATTCTTACTGCCCGAATATGAAATTTGCTTATAAAACTCAAATACATGGGCTGCTGAAGGATATTTTTGAAATGGTAGAATATCCCGCCGGATCAATTTTGTATGGTTTTTCGTTCGTTTTAACCTATTTTTTATCCTGTTATCCCGACAGAATACTGATTAACAAGAGTTTATACTATTAAGTTCAAAAAAATAAAAAAATACTTGCCAAAATTGCTTTTCTGCCTATATTTGCACTCACCAAAACGCGAAAGTAGCTCAGTTGGTAGAGCACGACCTTGCCAAGGTCGGGGTCGCGAGTTCGAATCTCGTCTTTCGCTCCAA
>CAZTRY010000082.1:0-4147 GCA_964616525.1 uncultured Sphingobacterium sp.
AAATAAATTAAAAAATAAACTCACAACTATTTGATAATTAATAAGACTTTCCTATCTTTGCCCTCCCTTTAGAGGGGTTTACTATGTCTTGAACGAAGCCCTACTGCTTCGATGGACACAAATTGATTAAAGAAAATGTCAGGAATTATTGGAAAAAAAGTAGGAATGACCAGCATATTCGATGCTGACGGGAAAAACATCCCGTGTACAGTTATCGAAGCTGGCCCATGCGTAGTTACTCAACTACGTACCGTCGATACAGACGGCTACAGCGCGGTTCAGTTAGCTTTCGACGACAAGAAAGAGAAAAACACGACAGGATCATTAAAAGGACATTTCGCAAAAGCTAAAACTACACCTAAGCGTAAGCTGGTTGAGTTTAAAACTTTTGAAGACGAGAAGTCATTGGGTGATGTAGTTAGTGTTGAGATCTTCGCCGAAGGCGATTTTGTCGATGTAGTTGGTACCTCAAAAGGTAAAGGTTTTCAGGGTGTTGTAAAACGTCATGGATTTGGTGGTGTGGGTGGTCAAACTCACGGTCAGCACAACCGTTTAAGAGCTCCGGGTTCACTGGGTGCTTCTTCATGGCCTTCACGTGTATTCAAAGGAATGCGCATGGCAGGACGTACCGGTGGCGATCGCGTTAAGATTCAAAACCTTCAGGTATTGAAAGTTTACGCTGATCAGAATTTATTAGTAGTTAGCGGTTCAGTTCCGGGAGCTAAGGGTTCATACGTAATCGTTGATAAATAAGAAGATGGAAGTTAAGGTTATAAATATATCAGGTAAAGAGACAGGTGCCAAGGTGCAGCTTCCTGATGCGATCTTCGCAGTAGAACCCAACGATCATGCGATCTATTTGGACGTGAAGCAGTACTTAGCAAATCAACGCCAGGGAACGCATAAGTCTAAGCAACGTAATGAGATCGCAGGATCTACCAAAAAATTATACAAACAAAAAGGTACTGGTGGTGCCCGTGCAGGATCAATCAAATCTCCATTGTTCAATGGTGGTGGTCGTGTATTCGGTCCGCAGCCCCGCGACTATAGTTTCAAGCTAAACAAAAAGCTGAAATCATTAGCACGTAAGTCTGCCCTTACCTATAAAGCAAAGGATAACAACATTGTTGTTTTGGAAGCTTTCACTTTTGATTCTATCAAAACTGCGAACTACGCCAAAATTGTTGCTGATTTGAAGTTAACGGATGTTAAGTCATTACTGGTACTTCCGGCAGCAAACAATAATGTTTATTTATCAAGCAGAAATTTAAAGAAAGCAAAAGTAGTTACTGCTGCTGAGCTGAATACATTTGATGTATTGAACGCAGGAACTTTATTGCTGACTACAGAAACTGTTAAAACATTGGAGGAGGCGTTTGCTAAGTAAGATGGAAATTTTAAAGAAACCAATTTTAACTGAGAAGGCTTCAGCATTAACTGAAAAGTTAAATCGCTTTAGTTTTAAAGTTGATCACAGAGCCAACAAATTGGAGATCAAAAATGCGATCGAAGCAATGTACGGCGTGAACATACTGGCTGTAAACACCGCAGTAGTGTATGGAAAAACAAAATCGCGTAACACTAAAGCTGGTGTTGTAACCGGAAATGCTCCGAAATACAAGAAGGCAATCGTTACGCTAAAAGATGGTGAAACTATTGACTTTTACAGCAATATTTAATTAAGACATGGCAGTAAGAAGATTTAAACCGGTTACCCCGGGTACTCGTTTCAGAGTAGGAGGAGTTTTCTCTGATGTGACGACTAACGTTCCAGAAAAATCGTTAGTTACCAGCATCAAGAAGTCCGGCGGTAGAAATAATTCCGGTAAAATGACTATGCGTTATCTCGGTGGGGGACATAAAAAGTCATACCGATTGATTGATTTTAAACGCGATAAAACTAATATCCCCGCAACTGTTGCCACTATTGAGTACGATCCGAATCGTAGCGCACGTATCGCCCTGGTAAATTATGCCGATGGTGAGAAGCGTTACATCATTGCACCGGAAGGCTTGAAAGTTGGAATGAAGATCGTTTCTGGTGCAGATTCTGCTCCCGAAATTGGAAATGCACTTCCTTTGAAGAACATTCCACTGGGATCTATTATTCATAACATCGAACTGAATCCTGGTCAGGGAGCAATCATTGCACGCAGTGCAGGAGCTTATGCCCAGTTATCGGCCCGTGATGGTAAATATGCGATCATTAAAATGCCATCTGGCGAAACCAGAATGATCCTTGCAACCTGTATCGCTACTATCGGAACTGTTTCAAACTCCGAGAAAGCAAATGAGGTTTTAGGTAAAGCAGGTAGAAAACGTTGGTTAGGACGTCGTCCAAGAGTAAGAGGTGTAGCTATGAACCCTGTCGATCACCCTATGGGTGGTGGTGAATGTAGATCATCAGGTGGTCATCCGCGCTCAAGAAAAGGTTTATTGTCTAAAGGCTTTAAAACCCGCGATAAAAAGAAGTCGTCTGATCGTTACATCATAGAGAGAAGGAAGAAATAATGGCACGTTCAATAAAAAAAGGTCCCTATATCGATCATAACGTAGCGAAGAAAGTAGCTACTCAGAATGAGGGAAATAAGAAAACTGTGATCAAAACTTGGTCACGCAGGTCAATGATCTCTCCGGATTTCGTAGGCCATACATTCGCAGTACATAACGGAAACAAATTTATTCCGGTTTATGTAACTGAAAACATGGTTGGTCATAAGCTTGGTGAATTTTCTCCAACGAGAACATTTAGAGGTCACTCTGATAAGAAAAAATAAGCAATGGAAGCAATAGCAAAATTAAACGATTGCCCTACCTCACCACGTAAGATGAGATTGGTTGTTGATCTGATCAGAGGTGAGCGGGTTGAGAAAGCCTTGTATATTTTGAAGTATACCAATAAAGAAGCAGCAATCAGAGTTGAGAAACTTTTATTATCTGCCATCAAAAATTGGGAATCCAAAAATGAAGGTCAGCGCCCTGAAGACAATGAATTGTTTGTGAAAACGATCATGGTTGATGGCGGACGTCAGTTAAAAAGATTAAGACCAGCTCCTCAGGGTCGCGGACATAGAATTCGTAAGCGTTCTAACCACGTTACTCTGATAGTTGACAGTAAAAACAGTGAACCAAAAACTAAGTAAGGAGAAATGGGACAAAAAGCACATCCAATAGGTAACAGATTAGGAATCATCAAAGGTTGGGATTCTAATTGGTTCGGTGGGAACGATTACTCTGATAAATTAGTTGAGGACGAAAAGATCAGAAAATACCTGGCAGCACGTATTTCAAAGGGCGGTATCTCTAAAGTAGTTATCGAGCGTACTTTGAAGCGTATCACCATCACTATTCACACTGCCCGTCCGGGTATCGTGATCGGAAAAGGTGGTCAGGAAGTTGATAAGATCAAAGAAGAGTTAAAAAAACTGACTAAGAAAGACGTACAGATCAATATTTTTGAGATCAAACGTCCTGAATTAGACGCACAATTAGTAGGCGAAGGGGTTGCTAAGCAATTAGAAGCAAGAATCTCTTTCCGTCGTGCCATGAAGACTTCAATTGCATCAACCATGCGTATGGGAGCTGAAGGGATCAAAATTATGTGTTCTGGTCGTTTAGGTGGTGCCGAGATGGCGCGTACCGAGCAATATAAAGATGGACGTGTTCCATTGCATACTTTCCGTGCTGATATTGACTATGCTTTATCAGAGGCTTTAACCACTTACGGTAAGATCGGTGTTAAAGTATGGATCATGAAAGGTGAAGTTTACGGTAAACGTGATCTTTCTCCAAATATTGGCCAGACTACCGGTGTTAAAGGAAGAGGAGCAGAAGGAGCGGCACCATTTGCAGGTGGCGGCGAGAGACGCGGCGGTGGCGAAAGACGTGCCGATAACCGTGGTGGCTCAGGCGACAGACGCGGTGCTGGTGATAATCGTGGCGGAGGTCAGAATCGTGGCGGACAGAACCGCGGCGGACAGGGAGGCCAGAACCGTGGCGGTAACGCAGGCGGTGGTTTCAGAGGAAAGAAATAATTAAGAGGTAGTATTTAGTAGTTAGTATTTAGTAGTTAGTATTCTAAAACGCAATTAACAACTAAAGGAAACTAACCAATAACTAACAACGATATAATAAAATAAGAACATGT
>CAZTRY010000082.1:4157-16325 GCA_964616525.1 uncultured Sphingobacterium sp.
GCCGACCATGAAGTAGCGATTGCGATCGAATTCCATGTTGATGACCTCCCATAAGGTATGTTTATGGGCATAGGTTCATCCGTGACCCTCGCCTTAATTTTGGAACCATCGACTAGTTGGCCATCTTGAATCCAGCCAAAGAGAACGAAGTTCAGAAAGATGCAGAAGGGCAAAATGAAAGGTCTGGCCGGTCGTGGTGCAGAATTAGCCTTCGGTTCTTTCGGAATCAAATCATTAGAGCCTGCCTGGATCACCAGTCGTCAGATAGAAGCTGCTCGTATTGCCGTTACCCGTTTTATGAAAAGGGAAGGCCAGGTTTGGATCCGTATTTTCCCGGACAAACCAGTTACAAAAAAGCCTGCTGAAGTACGTATGGGTAAAGGTAAAGGTGCTCCTGAGTATTGGGTAGCTGTTGTAAGACCTGGAAGAATGATCTTTGAAGCTGAAGGTGTGCCTTTGGAAGTAGCCAAAGAAGCCATGCGTTTAGCAGCACAGAAACTGCCGGTACAAACGAAATTCGTTATACGTAGAGATTTCGTCGAAGCATAAATTAGGGAAGAAGTTGTTGGTTGTTGGTTGTTCGTTGTTCGAGACGCCACTAACCCACTAACAACTAACAACTAACAACTAAAAATAAATGAAAAACTCAGAAATACAAGGATTAACAACTGAAGAGGTTGTTGCCAGAATTAATGAAGAGAAAGCTAATCTCACCAAATTAAAATTTGCACATACGGTTTCTGCTATTGAGAATCCTTTGAGGATCACAAAAGTGAGAAAAGATGTAGCACGTTTAAACACAGAATTGACTAAGCGCAAGGCGGAAGCGAAAGCATCTGCTACGCCAGAGTCCGCTTCTGAATAAATAAAAGTCCAAAATGGAAAGACAATTAAGAAAAACAAGAACCGGGTTGGTAGTAAGCAATAAAATGGAGAAATCTATTGTTGTTGCGGTAGAGCGTAAAGTGAAGCACCCGATCTATGGTAAGTTTGTTAAGAAAACTACCAAATTTATGGCTCATGACGAGACTAACACTTGCGGTATCGGTGATACAGTGTTAATTATGGAAACTCGTCCGCTGAGTAAGACCAAGAACTGGAGATTAGTGGAAATTTTAGAAAGAGCTAAGTAACATGGTACAACAGGAATCAAGACTGAATGTTGCTGACAACAGTGGAGCTAAAGAAGTTTTAGTAATCCGTGTTTTAGGTGGTACCGGTAAGCGCTATGCATCCATAGGTGACAAAATCGTTGTCACAGTAAAAAGTGCGCTTCCATCAGGGAACATCAAAAAAGGAACTGTCTCTAAGGCAGTTGTTGTGAGAACAAAGAAAGAAATCAGACGTAAAGACGGATCATATATCCGCTTTGACGACAATGCAGCTGTATTGCTGAACGCTCAGGACGAGCCGCGTGGAACACGTATTTTCGGTCCTGTAGCTAGAGAGCTACGTGAAAAACAATTCATGAAGATTGTATCATTAGCACCGGAGGTTTTGTAAAATGGAAAAGAAGATAAAATCACAGCCTAAATTGAAAATCCGTAAAGGAGACCTGGTACAAGTTACCGCAGGTGATTCCAAAGGAAAACAAGGAAAGGTTTTAGAAGTTAAATTAGCTACTAGCAGAGTTATAGTTGAAGGTGCCAATATGGTATCTAAACATACAAAACCGAATGCTGCCACTCCAAATGGTGGTATCGTTAAAATGGAAGCCAGTTTGCATATTTCTAATGTTATGCTTGTTGATGCCAAATCTGGTAAACCAACACGTGTAGGCAAGCAGAAAAATGCTGATGGTAAATCAATTCGCATCGCTAAAAAATCTGGGGAGGAAATTAAGTAATGGCTTACGTACCAAGATTAAAGTCAAAATATAATGAGGAAATCGTTACTGCTTTAAAGGATAAATTCCAGTATAAAAGCGTAATGCAGGTTCCGCGTTTACAGAAGATCGCTATCAACCAGGGTGTTGGAGCTGCTTCTACCGATAAAAAGTTAATTGATACTGCAGTGAATGAAATGACCACTATTACCGGTCAGAAAGCAATTCCTGCAAAATCTAAGAAAGATATTTCTAACTTTAAATTACGTAAGGGAATGCCAATTGGTGTTCGTGTAACTTTACGTGATAATAATATGTATGAGTTCCTTGATCGTCTGATCGCTGTAGCTTTACCACGTATCCGTGATTTCAAAGGTATCAATGATAAGGGCTTTGACGGACGCGGTAACTATACATTGGGTGTTACTGAGCAGATTATCTTCCCTGAGATCAATATCGATCAGATCAATAAGATCATGGGAATGGATATCACTTTTGTAACTACTGCTAAAACAGATGTTGAAGCTCTGGAATTATTAAAGCAATTTGGTTTACCATTTAAGAATCAAAATACAAACAATCAATAATGGCTAAAGAAGGTGTAAAAGCACGTGAAGTAAAACGTGCCAGATTAGTTGCCAAGTACGCAGATAAAAGAGCAGCCCTTAAAGCTGCCGGAGATTTTGAAGGTCTGGATAAATTACCTAAAAACTCTTCACCGGTACGTTTGCACAACCGTTGTAAATTAACTGGTCGTCCGCGTGGATATATACGTCAGTTTGGCATTTCAAGGGTAACATTCCGTGATATGGCATTGGCAGGTAAGATCCCGGGAGTGCGTAAGGCATCCTGGTAAGGAAAGCTAAAAGTTGAAGGCTAAAAGCTGAAAGCGAAGATAATCGTTTTAGCTTTTACCTTTGTGCTTTAAGCTTAAAAATGAATTAACGATGGCAGGTCGTCAGGAATGGGTTCTGAAGGAAACCACCATCACAAACAATAAATAATGAATACAGATCCAATAGCAGATTATCTTACACGGGTAAGAAACGCCATCAAGGCGAATCACCGTGTGGTAGAAATTCCTGCGTCGAACCTGAAAAAAGAAATGACAAAAGTTCTTTTTGATAAAGGTTACATCACCAATTACAAGTTTGAGGATAACAATGTTCAGGGAACGATTAAAATCGCTCTGAAATATAATCCGATTACTAAAATTTCAGCTATCCGTAATATCTCACGTATCAGTACTCCTGGTTTGAGAAGATATGCCGGAGTTGATAATATGCCGCGTGTATTAAACGGTTTAGGAATTGCCATTCTTTCAACTTCTAAAGGTGTTATGACTGATAAAGAAGCCAGAAACCTGAATATTGGCGGTGAAGTTTTATGTTACGTTTATTAATAGGAGGATAAGAGATGTCAAGAATAGGAAAAGCCCCGATTAATATTCCGGCAGGAGTTACAGTATCAGTTTCTGATGCTAACCTGGTAACGGTAAAAGGTCCGAAAGGAGAATTAACACAACAAGTTGATTCAGATATTAAAATAAGCCAGGAAGATGGTGTACTTACTGTACTGCGTCCTTCTGAGCAAAAACGTCATAAAGCATTGCATGGTTTATATCGTTCTTTGATCAATAACATGGTTGTTGGTGTAACAGAAGGTTATAAAACTCAGCAGGAGCTTGTGGGTGTTGGTTACCGTGCTACAAACGTAGGTAATACACTGGATCTGGTTTTAGGTTTCTCGCACCATTTCGTGTTTGAGTTACCAAAAGAGATCAATGTAACTACTACCTCCGAAAAAGGTAAGAATCCGGTAATTATATTAGAGAGTATCGACAAACAATTACTCGGACAAGTTGCAGCGAAGATCCGCTCATTACGTGCTCCTGAGCCTTACAAAGGAAAAGGTATCAAGTTTGTTGGTGAAGTATTAAGAAGAAAAGCTGGTAAATCAGCCGCTAAAAAATAATCATCATGGCAGGAATTAAATTATCTCGCAGAGAGCGAATCAAAAGAGGAATCAGAAAGAGATTAACCGGTTCTGCAGAACGCCCGCGTCTGTCTGTTTACAGAAGCAACAAAGGGATCTATGCTCAGGTTATCGATGATAATAGCGGAAAGACCATTGCATCAGCTTCTTCTTTATCTAAGGATTTTACCGCAAACGGTAATAAATCAGAGCAAAGTAAAGCAGTTGGTAAATCAGTAGCAGAGAAAGCATTAGCAGCTGGTATTAGCCAGGTTGTTTTTGATAGAAATGGTTACCTGTACCATGGTCGTGTTAAATCACTGGCCGAAGGTGCACGTGAAGCTGGTTTAATATTTTAATTAGCATCGGTTACAGCGATTATATTCATATCGGTGTTATCATAAAATAAAGAGAATGTCAACTATCAATATAAAAAGAGTAAAATCAAGCGAGATCGAATTAAAGGATCGCTTAGTTAGCATCCAGCGTGTTGCTAAAGTTACCAAAGGGGGACGTACGTTCAGCTTTTCTGCTATCGTTGTGGTAGGAGATGAGAACGGAATTGTAGGATTCGGTCTTGGTAAAGCAAAAGAGGTGACTGAAGCTATCGCTAAGGGAATTGATGATGCTAAAAAGAATCTGGTAAAAGTTCCTGTAATTAACGGAACCGTACCACACGAGCAGATTGGTAAATATTCAGGAGGTTTTGTATTCATTAAGCCAGCAGCTCCGGGTACCGGTGTTATTGCAGGCGGTGCGATGCGTGCAGTACTTGAAAGTGCCGGAGTACATAATGTACTTGCTAAGTCTAAAGGTTCTTCTAACCCGCACAACGTGGTTAAAGCGACTGTATTGGCCTTATCACAATTACGTGATGCTTATACTGTTGCTCAGCAGCGTGGTGTGAATTTAAATAAAGTATTTAACGGATAATCATCATGGCTAAGATCAAAATAACCCAGATTAAAAGCGTTATCGATAGAAGTGAGCGCCAGAAAAGAACCATGCAGGCATTAGGTTTAAAGAAAATAAACCAATCTGTAGAGGTTGAAGCTAATCCGGCTATTATCGGAATGGTGAGAAAAGTTAATCATTTAATAGCAGTAGAAAGTATCTGATTATGAACTTAAGTAATTTGAAACCTGCAGAAGGTTCAACAAAAAATAGAAAGCGTATCGGTCGTGGTACTGGTTCTGGTCGCGGTGGAACTTCCACCCGTGGTCATAAAGGTGCAGGATCACGTTCAGGATACACAAGCAAGGTAGGTTTTGAAGGTGGTCAGATGCCATTACAACGCCGTTTACCTAAAGTTGGATTTAATCCAATCAATCGTACAGAGTATGTAGGTATCAATCTGGATGCTTTACAGGCTCTTGCTGATAAATATAGTTTAACTGCAATTGATTTTGATACATTCAGGGAGCATGGTTTAGCTTCAAAGAATGACCTTGTTAAGATTTTAGGCAGAGGTGAAGTGAAGTCCAAACTGGATGTTAAAGCCCATGCGTTCTCAGCATCAGCTCAAAAGGCTATCGAAGCTGCTGGTGGTGCAATAGTTAAATTATAATTATACATGAAGAAGCTTTTTACAACGCTATCCAACATCTGGAAGATTGAAGACCTGAGAGCGCGAATCCTTTTCACGCTCTTATGCCTTTTAATTTATAGAATAGGTTCATTTATTGTAATCCCTGGTGTTGATTCGGCATCTCTTGACGACCAGCAGGCCAAAGAAGGATTACTTGGACTGCTGAATATGTTTGCAGGAGGTTCATTCTCCAGAGCATCCATTTTCGCGTTAGGGGTAATGCCATATATTTCTGCATCCATCGTGGTTCAGTTATTAGGTATTGCGGTTCCTTATTTTCAGAAACTACAGAAAGAGGGTGAGAGCGGCCGTAAAAAGATCAATCAGTTTACCCGTTACCTGACCATTATCATCACTGCATTACAGGCAATCGGTTATGTTCGTTCACAGATCAGTCCTGATGCCCGTTTATTGGCAGAGCCTTTGTTTACCATCACTTCCATGTGTGTGTTAACTGCAGGAACAATGTTTGTGATGTGGTTAGGTGAGAAAATCACTGATAAGGGTATCGGAAACGGTATTTCCCTGATTATCATGGTAGGTATCATTGCGCAATTACCGTTCGGTATACTTTCTGAGTTCAATTCCCGTATGGGTGCTCAGGGAGGATTAATTTCCTTTATTGTGGAGATTGTAGCCTTGTTTCTCGTTGTTATGTTCACTATTCTGATTGTTCAGGGAGTAAGAAAGATTCCTGTGCAGTACGCCAAGAAAATTGTGGGCGCTAAGCAATATGGTGGGGTTCGTCAGTATATTCCTCTGAAGGTTAATGCTGCAGGAGTAATGCCAATCATTTTTGCCCAGGCGATTATGTTCATACCAACTACAATTGGTTCTTTCTTCCCTTCAGCTCAGTCTTCATTTCTGGCATCTTTCAGTGATTATACCTCTTTGACTTATAACCTGACCTTCGCCTTTATGATTATCGCCTTTACCTTTTTCTATACTGCCATCACCGTTAATCCGGTTCAGATGTCAGATGATATGAAGAAGAACGGAGGTTTTGTTCCGGGGGTGAAGCCGGGAAGGTCCACTGGTGAATATATTGATGCTGTGATCTCAAAGATCACTCTTCCGGGATCCGTATTTCTTGCTATCATCGCAATTATGCCTTCCATCGCGATTATCCTTGGTGTTAACAGTCAGTTTGCCAATTTCTTTGGTGGTACTTCACTGTTAATTCTTGTGGGTGTTGTTTTGGATACATTACAGCAGATCGAAAGTCATTTATTAATGCGTCATTATGATGGATTGATGAAGACCGGCAGAATTAAAGGTCGCACTCCTGTTCAGGCAGGTGGTCCGGTAATGTAAGATGCATGTCTAAAATTCAATACAAAACTTCCGAAGAAATTGAGAAGATCAGAGAAAGTGATCTTCTTGTTTCAAAAACCCTTGCTGAAGTAGCAAAGATTATCGGGGAGGGAGTAAAGACCATACAGCTTAATAAATTAGCAGAGGAATTCATTCGTGATCATGGAGGAATTCCTGCTTTTCTGAATTACAACGGTTTCCCATACTCTCTTTGCATATCCTTAAATGATCAGGTGGTTCACGGATTTCCCGGAGAATATGTGATCAAAGACGGAGATATTGTTTCAGTTGACTGCGGAGTGGTTCTGGAAGGTTTTGTCGGGGATTCAGCTTATACTTTTCCTATTGGAAATGTAGATCCGGAGACCTTAAGATTACTGAAGGTTACCAAGGAATGTCTGTATTTAGCAATTGATAAAGCAGTAGTTGGGATGAGAATAGGGGATGTTAGCTATGCCGTTCAGGAGCATGCTGAGAATAATGGTTTCGGCGTAGTGAGAGAACTGGTTGGACACGGGGTTGGTTTCAAACTTCATGAAAAGCCTGAAGTTCCTAATTATGGGAAGCGTGGCTCAGGTATCAAGCTCGAAGAAGGTATGGTGATTGCGATAGAGCCCATGATCAATGGTGGAAAGGCCGGAGTGAAATTCTGGGATGACGGGTGGACGGTAAGTACAATTGACAAGAAGCCATCAGCTCATTATGAGCATTCAGTGGCTGTAAAAAAGGGTAAAGCCGACATCCTTTCAACATTTGTATACATTGATGAAGTTTTGAAACAAAAACATTAAAAATTAAATTTTTTTATTTAATTTTGCATCCCTGTTCCGATTGGCTGAGAAGCAGAATATGTTATTGTAAATCAATTGTTTTAAGAATTACAATAAAATACCTGAAACAAGCCAGACAGGAATTAATAAAGACAGGAAAAACTTAAATTAAAATATGGCCAAACAGGCTTCAATTGAACAGGACGGAATAATCAGGGAAGCATTGTCAAATGCAATGTTTCGGGTCGAGTTGGAAAACGGACATGAGATTATTGCGCATATTTCAGGAAAGATGAGGATGCACTACATCAAGATCTTACCAGGGGATAAAGTGAAGCTGGAAATGTCACCATACGATTTAAGTAAAGGAAGAATAACATACAGATACAAATAGAGAAAAGATGAAAGTTAGAGCATCCATCAAAAAACGCAGCGCTGATTGTAAGGTGATCCGTCGTAAGGGAGTACTTTATGTGATTAACAAAAAGAACCCGAAGTACAAACAACGTCAGGGATAAGATTAATAGTTTTACGTGGTACGTGATACGTGATACGTCTGGGCGGTTAGCACAGCGTTTAGAAACGTAAAACTTACAACGTTTAACGTACAACTTCAATAAAATATGGCAAGGATAGCAGGTATTGATTTACCAAGAAACAAAAGAGGAGAGATCGGATTGACTTACATTTTCGGTATCGGAAGGGCAACCGCACAAAGGATCCTTAAAGATGCAGGAATTGATGTGAACATCAAAGTTCAGGATTGGTCTGATGATCAGTTAGCAGCAATACGTGGTTTCATTAATGATGAGATCAAAGTTGAAGGTGCATTACGTTCAGAAGTACAGTTGAACATCAAACGTTTAATGGATATTGGATGTTACCGTGGACTTCGTCACCGTAAGGGACTTCCGGTTCGTGGTCAGCGTACCAAAAACAATTCACGTACCCGTAAAGGAAAACGTAAAACTGTTGCAAACAAGAAAAAGGCAACTAAGTAAGATATGAGATATGAGATTTGAGATATGAGAATGTCTCGGGTCTTCGTCTCGATTAATTAACAAATTAAGCGGATATGAAGTTTCGGATCCAGATGGATCATACTTCATGATTAAAACAAGAAATAGATATGAGTAAAGAGAGTGTATCCCACTTCTCAAGTCTCACATCTCAAATCTAATCTAATGGCAAAAACTAAAAAAGTTACCAAAAAACGTATTGTAATTGTAGAGCCAATTGGTGAAGCTCATGTGAATGCAACATTCAACAACATCATCATTACTCTGACTAACCTACAGGGCCAGACTATCAGCTGGTCTTCTGCCGGTAAAATGGGCTTCAAAGGTTCAAAGAAAAATACTCCGTATGCTGCCGGACAGGCTGCAAGTGACTGTGCTAAAGTGGCACATGATCTTGGTCTTCGTAAGGTTCAGGTATATGTTAAAGGACCAGGTTCAGGCCGTGAGTCTGCTATTCGTACTTTGCAGACTGCAGGTATTGAAGTAACTACAATCCAGGATATTACTCCGCTTCCGCACAACGGTTGCCGTCCTCCAAAAAGAAGAAGAGTTTAACAAATAATAATTAATAAATTTTTTTAAAGCTAAGATTCTTCAGCCTTGGGCTGAAAGATACTTTAAAAACCCACAAACATGGCTAGATACACAGGACCAAAGTCCAAGATTGCCCGTAGATTCAGAGAACCGATTTTTGGTCCTGATAAGGCATTAGAAAGAAAAAATTATCCTCCGGGAATGCATGGTACCTCCAGAAAAAGAGGTAAGCAGTCTGAATATGCAGTTCAGTTAATGGAGAAGCAAAAAGTTAAGTACACTTATGGTGTATTGGAACGCTATTTTGAGAACCTTTTCCACAAAGCATCTGCTAAAGAAGGAATTACTGGTGATAACCTTTTGAAATTTCTGGAAGCACGTCTTGATAATACAGTTTACCGTTTAGGGATTGCTCCAAGCCGCTCTGCTGCCCGTCAGCTTGTAGGTCATAAGCATATCACTGTAAATGGTGAGGTTGTGAATATCGCATCTTACTCTTTGCGCGCAGGTGATGTAATCGCTGTACGTGAACGTTCTAAAACACTGGAAGCGATTTCGCATTCAGTTGCTGCCAGAACAATAAATAAATTCAGCTGGTTAGACTGGGATGCAAGTACCTTAACCGGGAAATTCCTGAACTACCCAACACGTGATGAAATTCCTGAAAACATCAAGGAAAATCTGATCGTCGAATTGTACTCTAAATAAGATATGGGATTTGAGATTTGAGGTGTGAGACCTAAATATACTCATATCTTAAATCTCATGTCTCAAATCTCATATCCATAAACAATAAACAAATTTGATAAATGGCAATTTTAGCATTTCAGAAACCTGATAAAGTTATCATGCAGAAATCTACGGATTTCGAAGGAACATTCGAGTTCAGACCTTTAGAGCCTGGTTTCGGTGTTACCATTGGTAATGCATTACGCAGAATACTTTTATCTTCCCTGGAAGGTTTTGCAATAACTTCAGTTCGTTTTTCGGGAGTATCCCACGAATTCTCAACAATAAAAGGTGTTGTAGAAGATGTAACTGAGATTATTCTGAACTTAAAGCAGGTACGTTTTAAAAAGACCGGTGAATCTGGTGATAATGAGAAGATTTTCGTAATCATTAATGGTAGCGATCAGTTTAAAGCTGGTGATATCACTAAGTTCTCAAATAATTTTGAGGTTCTTAATTCTGATCTGGTTATCTGTAACATGGAGACTTCAGTTACACTGGAGATCGAATTGACAGTAAACAAGGGCAGAGGTTATGTTGCCGCAGAAGAAAATAAGAATGCAGATGCTGTTTTAGGTGTTATTGCAATCGACTCAATCTATACCCCGATCAAAAATGTGAAGTATTCTATCGAAAACTTCCGTGTTGAACAGAAAACAGATTATGAGAAATTAGTTCTTGATATTGCTACTGATGGTTCGATCCATCCTGAGGAAGCATTGAAAGAAGCAGCAAAGATTCTGATTCATCACTTTATGTTATTCTCTGATGAGAATATCATGCTTGAATCTCAGGCTAAAGAAGAAACTAAGGAAGTTGATGAGGAAATTCTGCACATGCGTAAGATCCTTAAAATGGAATTAGTAGATCTTGATCTTTCTGTGCGTGCATTAAACTGCCTGAAAGCTGCAGACATCCGTTCACTGGCTGATCTGGTTTCTTATGATGTTGCAGACATGCTTAAGTTCAGAAACTTTGGTAAAAAATCATTGACAGAAATACAGGATCTGGTTAAATCTAAAGGATTATCTTTTGGTATGAACCTTTCCAAATTTAAATTAGACGAAGAATAATTATAAGCGAAATGCATAATTCCCGATCCCGAAAGGTTGATTGACGGTATGCACGTGCAAAACCCAACAAAAAATGAGACACGGTAAAAAAGTAAACCATTTAAGTCGTACAGACAGTCACCGCAGAGCGATGCTGGCAAATATGGCTTCTTCGCTTATCCTACACAAGCGCATTACAACTACACTTGCTAAAGCAAAGGCTTTACGTGTGTATGTTGAACCAATCATCACCAAATCTAAAGATGATACTACTCACTCACGTCGTACAGTATTCAGTTACTTACAGAATAAAGAGGTAGTTTCAATCCTTTTCCGCGATATTGCTGCTAAAGTTGCAAACCGTCCCGGAGGTTATACCCGTATTCTTAAGATGGGTAACCGTTTAGGTGATAATGCATCTATGGCCTTAATTGAACTTGTTGATTACAACGAGGTTTATAAAGGTGGTGATGCAGCAGCTGCTGAGAAGAAAACAACCCGCCGTCGCGGTTCTAAAGCAAAAAAATCTGCTGATGCTCCAGCTGCTAAAGCTGCACCGGTTGTGGCCGCTGAAGAAGCAGAAGTTGTTGAAGCTCCGCTTGCTGAAGTTGAAACTGCTGAGGTAGTTGAAGCTCCTGTTGCTGAAACAGAAACTACTGAAGAAGCTGCTGAAGAAACTCCTGCAGCTGACACTGAAGAGAAAAAAGAAGAATAGTAGTATTCTTATCTCATAACTAAAGGCTTGCGTATTCACGCAGGCCTTTTTTGTTTGGAGCAATTACGAGGTATCAATTACGAATTATTAATTAGGAATTACGAATTATTAATTATCAATTACGAATTATCGGTTATCGCTTACTTGTGGTCAGTTACCTGTTGTCAGATATCTGTAAATAGTACTAAATATCAAATGAAGTACTAAATGTCTTTAATCTGTTATCCCGACGTAGGAGGGATTTTAATACGATTGACCTCTGTTTTCCATATCGAATCTCATTACGCATATCCTAATATTTTTGTTATAAATGGGGACATGCTTTTAAAAAAATTAATAATAGTCCCGTTTGTAAAATATTTGAACGCATCTGACTAGGAGTTTAGTTTTTACCGGACACTAATAATTCTCAATTCTCAACTGTCAATTCTCAGCCCGATAGCTATCGGGTGTCAACTAATTAACTAAGTTCCCTACTGCCTCGGGATGACATTGTGCTATAGTTTACTAATTTCTATTCTAAACACAAATCCTCAATTGTACCAGGATTACATCTCAATACTCTGTACTCAATACTCACTACTCACTACTCCTTGAGTATCCCATTCCCCATTCGGGAAAAAATATCCCAAATAATTTCCTCATTTT
>CAZTRY010000083.1:0-16321 GCA_964616525.1 uncultured Sphingobacterium sp.
AAAATCTACAATAACAATCAATAACTCCTTTTCTTATTGTTGCTAATCTAAAGGCCAGCGGGGGTTAGGGGGTGGATTCCCGTTAAATCATCCAAATCAACCGCTTATTAGTTACACCATTACACCCAATAAGATAAGGATAAATTTGTGCTCATACAGCATCTATGGATAATCCTAATAACAATAAATCTGTGGTATAATAAAGCATTTCGTCATTTTGCTCATGTTAACAGGTCTGATATGACCAAAGCTGAAGCTTGCCTTTGGAAATATGTGCTGAGTGGCAGAAGGATGTGTGGATATCAATTTCGTCGGCAAAGACCGGTACTGAATTATATCGCTGATTTTATGTGCAAAGAACTTATGCTAATCATTGAAGTAGATGGAATAACACACCAATATGATGAAATTGCAAAAAATGATAAAATTAGAGAGGATACATTAACATCAATGGGGTTTACTGTAATGAGATTTGATGACAATGATGTTTTAACAACGATCAATGGAGTATATAATCAGATCGAAGACTATATTAAAGCGTTTGAATTAAAACGTGCCCAGCCCGAGCCCCCCAATTTTATTAAATAAGGCTCACGAGGAGGATCCACCCCCTTTAATTCCCCCGCCAGCGGGGGACAAGGACGCCTAAGCATGACGATATAAAAGATGTGTCCACACGATAGGATAACTATCGGGTTAGGAATTTACTTAGCCATTATGCAAGTTAAATTCGTCAGTCGCGTGTGAAAATTTAAGATGTGTGTGTGACCCGATAGCTATCGGATGCCGAAATCGACTATACAAACGACCATGTGATTTTAGTCCGGGAAAGACTAGTAAAAGAAAACCCGCAATTGTTCAATTGCTTTTCCTAACTGATTTTGAACAGTTTTTCTTGAAATCCTCATCTGACTGGCAATTGTCTTTGTAGGGATATCATCGTGAAAACGAAGTCTGAAAATCTGCTGCCTTTTTGGAGGCAATGTCAAAAGCAATCGCTCATAAGCCCGGTAGAACTCCTGCCATAAAAGATTGGCATCTGTTTTTTCATTTTGTGCCGGAATATTATCAAAAACTTCCAGATAAGGGGTTAAGTTTTTACTCTTTGCTGCCTGTTTGAACACCTGGTTACGAACAGATATACTTAAATATGCGGGCAAATTACTTATCGGACTATGTCGGTTTACCCAAATGCTCACAAAAATCTCCTGTACAATATCCTTGGCCTGATCTTCATCTCTCAAACGTTTATAAGCATTTGAATAGGTCTGTTCCCAGTACTTATTATACAAAATATTAAAGGCAGTCCGTTTACCTTCCTGCAACTGCAGTAAAAGTATTCTGTCATCCTGAACTTCCGGTTTAATATCTTCCATTTAATACTTTTTCGAAACAATACAATAATTCAAAAGCCTACAGATTTAGCTATCCTGATATGTAAAGTGAATATTTATTTAAAACCGAAGAATTTACTGGTAAACTGTAAATAAGCAGTTTCAATTTAACAAATAGCTGTCAAAAAAACAATTAAAACTTAAAGTCAAAACATTTCAAAATTCAATGGCGATTATTATAAATTCAGCCATTTCCCATCAATTCAATAAGTAAACTGAATCAGGTATTCTAAAGAGGGAAACCTATCCTCCAATGCTATTTATTATTTAAATGTAAGTTACGTTTACGTACCCGAAAATCCAAAAAAAATATATTATTTTTTTTAACATTCCAAAACCAGATCATTCAACTGATAATTTGGAAAGCAAAAACACCAGACGAAGTAATTTAACTGTCAATTGCAAGGATGCACAACAAAACAATCCCATAGATGAAGTTTAGGGGATTGCCGCGCTGCGCTCGCAATGACAAAGTGCTGCATTAGCAATTGACAATCTAACTGAAACCAATATTTATTTAGACTGATTGATCGGGCCGGCTATTGCATTCAAATCATAGACAATTTTTCCATCTCTGATAGTTAGCTCGCAATCGATCTTCTGTTTGCCATCAAATCTGTTTCCGGCTACATCCCTGAAACCAAATTTACCATCCCGGATACTTAATATTGCTACATCTGCCACCGAACCTTCAGAGAGATTTCCCAATTCTTCGCGTTTGATCACTTGTGCCGGAGTCCAGGTACTGGCTTTGATCATATCAGAAAATTTCATTCCCATTGCCATAAAAATAGATAAAACATTCAACTGATCTTTCATTGCACCATTCACACTGCCCTGGTGTAAATCGGTTCCCATTGTATTTGGATAAAATCCAGCCTTTAAAGCCGGCAAAGCCTGGTTAAAGTTAAAACTGCCTCCACCAAAACCAACATCAAATATGATTCCCTTTTTTTGTGCTTCCAGAACAAATGGTTTAAACTTCTTTGTTTTAAGATCAACTATCGGCTCAACTACCCCCCTTGAGGATTGGATGAAGGTATGAGTGTAAATATCTCCCGGGCGGAGGTATTTGGTAAATAGTTCTTCAATTGATATAAAAAGTGTATTCAGGTCAATCATCACCGGCATATTCGCCAGTTTTCCGGCCTCTACCCCTCTGCTGATCGGGGTCCATTCAGAACCTGTAAAATGGGCTACCTTAAACCCAACCACATCATTCTTATTAGCCAGAGCCACTTCAGCAGTCTTTTTTGCATCCATGTCACTGACATTCTGCTCATACTTTTCGATTCCCCTCATCCCCTCTCCTACAATATTCAATAAAGAAAGAACCCTGGTTTTTGAGACATCAATAATATTCTTTTTAAATGTTGGGAAGGATCTCCAACCGGCACCTCCGGCATCCACAACAGTAGTAACTCCTGCCCGGAAAGTCGACTGATCCGGAAGTACGGCTACTGTCCCCCCGCTCAAATAACTGTCTGGGTCAAAACCATAAAAAACATGGGCATGAAGATCGATTAGACCCGGAGTAACATACATCCCTGCAGCATCTACTACCTGTGCAGCGAGGGCACTATCAATACTCTTTGCAACCTTTACAATTTTACCTTCCTGTATGGCAACATCCATTTTTGCATCAATGTTGTTTTTTGCATCAATTACATGCCCGCCCTTAATGAGTATTCTATAAGGTCTTTGAGCCTGAACTAATCCTGAGATGAAGAAAATTGCTAAAACAAGAAGGAATAACTTACGTAACATTACTTTATAAATTAAATTGAAATTAAATATGTATTCTGCCTGTTTAAACTCTGGCTTTAATCAGTTCCTCAGTAAAACGCCTGGCCACGATTTTTTCATCTCCAGGCTGCATCATCCACACGGAAAGAATCATTGCATCATTAATACTTTTTGGAGCTTCAATTGATGGCTCTCCATTTCGCAAATTTAAAGTCATCTCCTTCGGAGTTAACTTAATCAGGGACTGGTCCCATGAAATCCGGAGGGTTGGAGTAACATTGGCTATTGGAGGCACAAAAATTTCGGCTTTGACACCGTTCACCTTTTTCACCGCATTCAGGATTACATTAGCCCGGTCCTTCCACATTTGCCATTCTTTACCATGATCCAGATTTACAAAACGATCGAGTGCCGCATACATCCCGAATATTTCCTCTTTATTCACTTTCATGCCTCTGCCGATATTTCCCCCTCCCGGAGGCGCACTCAATCTGGCAGCAGCAATAATTTCTTTTCTGCCCATTAAGATTCCGGCACTCTGAGGTCCCCGAATAGCTTTACCACCAGAGACACAAACAACATCATAACCCATATCATTGAACTTCCATAAGTTCTCAACAGGAGGCACGTCGGCTGCAATATCAATCATTGCAGGTATTTTATGCTTTTTTGATAATTCCAGCCATTGGTTATGACCTATTTTACCCCATGGATCAGCTTCATTGTAAAACCAGGTCATCGCAGTCTTTGAATTAATTGCTGCTTCCATTTCTTCAACTGTCTCAACAAAAACACGTTTTATACCTGTATTGGTCAGTGCATGATCGTATGATCCGCTATGTGTTTTCTGAAGTATTACTTCATTTCTTTCAAAACCTGAGACATCCGGTAAAATGGCAACTTTAGCCTTATCCATTCCGGTTAAAATTCCGGCAGTTCCGAGTACGAGTGCCGACCAGCAGCCTGATGTGACCATGGCAGCCTCTGAATGGCAGATAGCAGCTATTTTTTCCCCAACCTTATCCTGAAGATCATTATACAGCACATACTTTTTTGAAGCAGCCTGAATGGCAGCCATGACCTCATCTGGCATCAAAGAAGCCGTATGGGTAGTATATACGCCATAGGCATTGATAAAGGTCCGTAAACCCAATTCTTTAATCAGGTCGCGTTTTACAATAGCCTTTGAACCGGCACTCGCTGTATTGAATGGAACACCGCTAAGTCCGCCAGCTAAAGGAGCCACGGATAAATATTTAATCAGATCTCTGCGTTTCATTTTTTATTTACTAATTGTTTTTGAGTAAGGCTGCTGAAGGTTTATCAAGATAAAAAATGCAATTGGAATGAGTCTGCAGGATACTGGCAGGGAAATTATTACTTACTTCACTCTCCAATGAATTTTTGACAGCTTCGGCTTTTCTGGCATCCGGCACTGAACATATGATCAATTTTGATTTACATATCTGCCTGATCGACATACTGATAGCCTGCTTTGGAACTTCTTCAATTGATTTAAACCAACCTTCATTAAATTGTTGTAAACGACATTTTTCGTCGAGGTTAACAACAATATAAGGCAATTCTGTATCAAAATCTGCCGGAGGATCATTAAAAGCCAAATGTCCGTTTTCTCCAATTCCAACCAAAGCCACGTCAATCGGATGTTCTGTAATTATCTCATTTAATCTTTTACACTCTGCCTCCGGATTATTCTCACCGTTTACCAGATAACTGGCTTTTAAAGGAGAAACCAGATCAAGGAATCTCTCTTTCAAATATTTCCTGAAACTTGCTGGTTCTGTTTCCGGCAGTCCAATATATTCGTCCAGGTGAAACATAACCACTTTTGACCAGTCAATACTTTGATCAAGTACAATATTTTTTAATGTTTCAAACTGGCTTGCACCTGTTGCAAGTATTACATTGGCCTGTCCCTTTTCTGCAATAGCCTTATTAATTCCATCAATAGCTGCAAGAGCAGAAACTTTTCCTAATTCAACCGGATTCTCAGATATTATAATCTTCATTTTTTATTAACAATAATTAAAAATTCACAGGAAACTCTCCTGTAAGGGTAAATAGTTATAATTTATTATTTTTTAGCGGTAACCGTAATTTCAATTCTGGCAGGCCCAATCAAACTCTTAATTCCCATAATGGAGCGGGTTGGACGTGGCTCATCAAAATAAGTACGATAAACTGCATTCATGCGTTCAAATAGTTCCATATCCGTCAGGTAAACCTGCACTGAAACTACATCCTTATAATCCATATCTGCTTCTTTCAGAATCACTCCAATCTTATCCAGTGCCTGCTTAACTTCTGTTTCAAATTCTTCAGGGATTGTACCGGTTTTTGCATCTTCACCACTAAATCCGGCAACATAAAGAGTCCCGTCAACCAGAATTCCAGGTGTAAATGGAAGTCCGCGGTTATAACCCTCAGGCATAATTATTTTACGCTCTGATACGGCTTTCTTGGGTTCTGATGAATCTGTTGAGACTGTGCCTACGCAGGATGATAATCCGAAAATGAGTAAAGAACCCAATAAAATAGTTGATTTCATGTTTTTTTGATTTATTATTTAAAGTGATTAATGTACAATTATAAAGTGCTAAACAACTGATAAGGTATTAGTTCCCAGATTTCTTTCTAACCTCTGCAACTTCAAGGCTGCTGACTGGCCCGGCCTTATTGCCAAAACTCTGTCGGATATATGTAGAGATCGATGCAATCGCATGGTCATCCAAAAATTCAGCATGTGCAGGCATCATGCCCTGCCAGGATTGTCCATTCACCATAATCTCCCCATCCAAACCATTTAGTATAACATTAATCAGCCGACTTTTATCACCGGTTACCCATTCAGATCCGGCAAGCGGAGGAAAACGACTATTATCACCTTTGCCATTCTGCTGATGACAGGATGCACAATAGGTATTATATAAAATACTTCCCGCCAGGCGGTCGCCTCTATGCAAATTATCTTTTAACTCATCCGGTGTTTTAATGTATGATCTGCTCTTTCGGAGTTCCATTCCTGCAAGTTGTTTTTCCCCGAATTCCTTCTTATCTCCTTTATACATCACCCGCCAGATCTTGCCTTTGTTAGATTCTGATATGTACAAAGAACCGTCAGGTCCGGTTGCAAGGCCCATTGGGCGATAAACTGCATCACTGGTATTGATCACTGTATCTACACCGGTAAATCCATCCGCAAATACCTCCCATTCGCCGGTAGGTGTTCCGTTCTTAAAGGGGACAAAACAAACAATATAACCGGCCTGTGGATAGGGCGACCGATCAGTTGATCCATGAAATGCAACAAAAGCACCTTGTTTATAACGCTCAGGGAATTGATTGCCCTGATAGAACATCACGTCCATTGGCGCCCAGTGGCCAGGAAAACCTATAACCGGAACATCAAATTTTGAGGCCCTCCCAATAATCTTGCCATCACCACCATAACCGGGCTGTAAAACATTTTTCTTTAGCATGTGATCGTAATAAGCATACGGCCAGCCAAAATCGGAACCTTCAGTAACCTTAAGTAGTGGCTCTGATGGCAGGACAGCCGCCTGCCATGCGGTGTACAGATCAGGAAAAATGGTACGAAAATTATCAATACCATTCATTACAGCGTACAAATTATCATCAAGCGGACTCCAAACCATACCTACCACACTTCTGATGCCTGTTGCAAATTTATAACCGTCTTTTTGAGTCTGATTAGTTTTGGCAGCGTCAAACCTCCAGATACCTCCATGGTTTTCCAATTCGGGTGATGGATCCAAACCTTTACCACCGGGTATTCCAATCGGGCCATATTTTTTAATATCCTGACCAGCATCTGAAGGTGTACCAAAAGGAACATACATAAACCCTTTACGATCAAATGCAACAGGTTTGGTTGTATGCCAGTTTCTTGCAACATTTGGATCAAGATCAGTAAGCACAACCTCAGTCTTACTTTCAGGAACCAGCTTACCCGGAGTTAGTTTAGTTTTGAGTACCTGGTTCACAGTACTGGTGTATAAATAGCCATCATGAATGGTCATTCCAACTGCAGAGCCGCCAATATCCTTGTAATCACCGAAATAAACAATTGAGTCTGCCCTGCCATCCTTATTCAGGTCACGTAATCCAACAGTACCACCTGAACCTTTCATTGCCCGGTTAAAGGTTAATTTGACATAGATATCCCCATTATCATTTACTGCAAGATGCCTGGCTTTACCAATGCTGTCAACCACAACTAATGCTTCGAACTTATCCGGAAGAAACAATCCGCCGTTATCGGGTGACCCTGCAGGTAATGTCCGGGAAATTTTGGAGCATGATAATACTGCAAGAGCAATAATCAAAAGCACCATCCCTGTTCTAAATAGTGGCTTTCCAAGATATTTAATTAGCTGATTATCAAATTTCATCCGGGATATTTTATTTTTTTAAATACCTGATTAATAATCCCATATTCTTTTCATATTCACGAGTGGAGATGTATTGCTGTTCAGATGAATCGACAATACCCTTCCCGTTTTCATCACTGAGCTTTGCAGTATTCATTTCAGAGCCATCCGCCAGAACTGAATAAGGTCTGCTGATTTGAATGTGCTTTACCAGCCATCGATCCTGATCCAATGCTTTTATTATACCTGATACCATTGTATCGTCGGGTATTGTACCGGTTGCGGAAGTTGTCGGAAAGTGATTTTGAGGTAAAGAACCATCTTTGATCATTCCTGCTTTTAAAGGCGAATTCCTTGTTGCTTCCTTGGTTGAAAGTGCATTTATCCTTTGGTATTCATCTTTAAGAAACTGAATATTAATATTGGTTTTACCACCATAATGTGCAAGCAGGTTATTATCATCATAATCCCACCAATAATGACCATCCTTTACTCCTGTGCCCTTACGGTGGGCATAAAGCCCTTTATTACTACCAATCTCAATGAATGTAGCATGGGTACGCGTTCCCCCCAGACTCTGTTCTGCAGGAAGGCGGCAGCTTTCAAGCCATTGGATTGCATCCGGGATACGAGCCAGGAATTTCCTGTCTCCTGTTAACTGGTAATACTTCATTAAGAGCAACACATGGGCATAGGTAAATCCGGGCATCAGAGCAGGTGGTTCATAACTACGGGCATGTGCAACCTGCAGATCCATATTATATTGCTGTCCCCAGCCACCCTGCGGATTCCCCTGCTGAGTAATCAGGTAAAAATTCATCCCTCGCCGGATCGGATCCAGAAAACGCTCCTCTCCCAAATTGATATAACACTGGATCAGAAAATCGATATTTCCGGAAATTACTTCATCATTAAATGTATAATATGCTGTATAATCTTCCTTGCCATTTTTAGGATGATTATCTTTCAGTGGAAAACGTTGTGGCCATCCGCCAAGCGGATACTGACTGTCAATTATTAGCTGAATAGCTTTATCAAGTGCCGGTTTATATTTGCTATCCATTTTCTGAAGATAAAGTCGGAGAAGAAAAGAAGCGGGTCCCGAAGTATTGGAATCGTCGAAGGTAGAAGTTCCATAATAAAAATAGTACTCTTCAAATCCCCATGCGTTCTTACCAATTGTATTGTACCAGGTTTTTAAGGAACGATCTCCTGCGAAGTCAATCATGTAATTCCATCCCCCCTCAGGTAGCTGTCCCCAGATCAGTGCCGATGCAACTTTTTCTGCCGCTGTATAATAATATTCATCACCGGTTGCTTTATAGGCATCAAGAAACACATTTCCCATATTTACAGTGCCGGGATCCTGAACCCAAACCTGAGTTTTAAAACCTTCCAACTCCCCCCATCTGCGTGAGAAATCAGGGAGATAATGGGCCACATAGCCCCCGTTAACGCTTGCCTTTTCCACCATAAAACGGGTAGCAGCCAGCATCGCAGAACGGGCTTCCTGCTCCAGTTTCTTAGACTGAGCAAAACCGCTTTGTGCAGTCAGAAACAAAATAGAAAAAACAGCTAAAATAGATCTGAAACTTGACATTTGAATTCCTTTAATAATTTACAATTTTCTTTACCCTGGCAATTTGTTTTTCAGTAAGAATGAGTTTACCTGCCGCGGCGTTAGACTCAAGCTGTTTCACACTGGATGAAGACGGAATAATTGGCCCCATACCCTTCATTGTAAGCATATAAGCCATCACCAGCTGACTGAGCTCCACTCCCATTTCATCAGAAATAGCTGCCAGCGCATGCAGCTTGACCATATTTTCAGGGCTTGCCTTTTCTTTCAGATCTCCCTCATCAAATAAGCGGTCGCCGGGGCCGGCATTTACAGGGTTTAGGTATCTGTTTGTCAGCAAGCCCCTGGCCATTGGACTCCAGCCAATAAAGGATATACCCTGTTCTGAAGCGTAGTTCAAAACACCCTTATCATTTGCAGCCTCTCCATCAAGCAGATCAAACTGATTCTGCACGGCAAGAATCCGGCTTCTAACAGACATTTGTGACTGAACAGCCTGATAGGTTTTAAGGACATCCAAACCGGCATTTGAAACAGCAAAATAGCGTATCAAATCCTGCTTTACAAGATCTTCAATTGCCGTAAGACTCTCCTCAGGTGGAGTTATTCCATCAAATCTGTGAAAATAAAGCAGGTCAATATGATCAGTTTGAAGTCGTTCAAGACTGGCATATACCGCTTCCATGATATTGGATCTCGAAAGTCCGCAGTGATTCGGACTTAATCCGTCCATTGTTCCGGCCATCTTTGTTGCGAGAACTACATTACGTCTTTGTTCAGGATTTTTCTTAAACCACTTCCCAATAATCCGCTCAGAATTTCCGGATGCATTGTTATATCTGTTTGCTGTATCCCAAAAAGTTACGCCGAGGTCTATAGCCTTGTCGAGAATACTGAAAGAATTTTTCTTATCGATCCGGGAGTCATCACCACTTTCCGGATAGCCCATTTTCCAGGTTCCGAGTCCAATATTAGAAACCTTCAATCCGGATCGACCCAGAACCCGGTATGGCATCCCATTAAATTCTTCTACAACAAATGGTGCATTGTAAAATGCCTGGCCTTCATATTTTTTCTTAGTCATCAGGGAGTTTATTTATAATTTATGTCTATCAAGCAAGGTCTTCTCTGAAAATAGCCCTGCTGAATTTTATGAAAACAAGCCGGAAGGCTTCTCAGCTCTGCTTAAGATCCGATCTATTGCAAGTATACCAACCATCAACTGTCTTGGATAATGATAGTGCTCTGCTCTAACCTGGGTATGCTTTTCCATCTTCCTGTCGCCGCTATCAATAACAAATGCATATTCAGGAGGAACATAATTCTTTCTGATGTATGCCTCTGTCTTTGCATAGCAATTAATAGCCCATTCATCACCGGTATGTTCAATCAGAATCATTGCGCCAATCAGAATCTCTTCATGAACCCAGCGTAATTTATTCAGAGCCCATACGTTTTTATCTACCTGACTGAGCTCATGATAAAAACCACCATAAACATCATCCCAGGAAGTATCGACATGTCTCTTAAATTCCTTTGCCGATTTGTGAAAGAGATCAGCGTCCTTTATCAGTACAGCGTAATTCATCACAAATGCCAGAGTTTCACATCCATGGCCCAAATCACCGTACTGAGAGGCTACAGAATCAGTTAGAGGGCTCATATCATGTGCAAGAGCTTCATTTAAAAGTCTGTAATTTTTATTCAGGTGATGGTTCATAATTGCATCTACGCAGCGATCTGCCAGAGCCCTGATTTCCTTATCACTTCTCTGCCGGAGCATCTGTGTACATACACTCAGTAAGATCATCCAGTGTCCCAGAATACGGGGACCTGCTATTCTGTTTTCTGCTTTATAGTTATATGTAAATTCAGGCCTGTCATAACGCTGTACAGCTTTCAATACAATTTCTTTAGCCTGATCAAAATATTTGCTTTCTCTGCTTGCTTTGGAATATTCGGCCAATCCCTCAGCTACAAACAGGTTTCCATAAATATCTCCCTCGGTATCACCAATGGGTTCACCCTCCTTCGTAAATGAAGAAATATAATAGCTGCCATCAGCAGGTAAACGCTTCAAAATAAAATCCTTGGATTTACGCGCGATTTCAAGATAAGCCGGATCCTTATCCAGATTATAATACAGAAAGGAATACATCCAAATTCCTCTCCCCTCAAACCATGCCCGCTTAGTTGTATTGACCAGCTTTCTGGTCAGAATATCAACTGAGCACATAAATCCTCCAAGTTCATGATCCACGACATATTTACCCATATTCGGAATGAATTTACCGAGTAAAGCCTCCTTATATTGCTCCCGCAGTTTTCTAAAATCGAGGCCAGTAATCTTTTTTAGATCCTGTGACTGAGAAGCAATGGCATCAGCCGGCAAAAGAGAACCTGCAAGGGTTGATGTACCCATCAGACCTAATCCTGCAAGGGTATTTTGCTTTAAAAATTTACGTCTGGAATATTCCTTGTTAATCATATGTTTTCAATCAATTTATACTGCCGGGTATTATCCGAAAATTCCTGAAGGCTTACCATTACGTTTTATCATTCTCTTTAAGGCAAGCAGATTCAACATCAGATGCCGGGGATGATGGTAATGTTCAGCCCTTGTTCTTGCATATTCTTTCAAAAAGCGGTCGCCTGCCGAAGCCCAGAATAAATTACCCGGCTTGACAAAACTTTTCCGAACATATTCAAGGGTTTCGTTAAATAGTTCCTTTGCCCATTTCTCGCCGGTATGTTCAGCAATGAACATACTCCCGATAAGAACCTCTTCCTGAAGCCATAACACTTTATCCACCTTCCAGATGTTATTGTCAACATGATCAAGTGCTCTGAAATAGCCCCCATAAACATCATCATGTGCTACATTGACATGTCTTCTAAATATCTCAGTAATCCGATCAAAAAGCTTTTTATCCTTCCTCCTTGCAGCCTCAAAATGCAACATCCAGCACATTTCAATACCATGACCTGTGTAGGAGAAATCTTTGTATGAGTTATCCGGGCGACTGAAATCATGGTTCAGAACCTCATTGAACAACTGATATTGAGGGTTTAAATGATGATTGAGACATGCGTCGAGACACCTGTCAGCTAATTTCTCCATGTCGGCATCCGGGCCGTTCTCTAAAATCTGAGTGGCAGCACGCAAAAATACCATCCAATGTCCAAGTACTCTGGGACCTGGAATTTTAGTTGCACCCGGATTCAAATAAGCAACATAATAATCATAATCAGGACTATCATATCTGGCGAGACAGGATAAAATAATTTTCTTTGCAATTGTAAAATACTGCTTATCACCCGAAGCTTTTGCAAACTCAGCCAGGCCTTCAGCTACAAATAAACTCGAATAAATATCACCCGGACCCGATAAAGCTTTACCATCATTACTGTAGGATGATGTAAAAAACTTATCGTCCCCGGGAAGATGCTTCAGTATAAAATCCTTTGATTTACGTGCAATTTCCAAATATTTGGGATTCTTTTCGAGGTTGTTATAAAGAAAAGAATAGGTCCACATGCCCCTGCCTTCAAACCAGGCAGTCTTATTTGAATTGACCTGCTTTCCATTGGTTATGTCTATGGAAGTCATAAAACCCCCAAGCTGATGATCAATTACATACTTATCCATGTTAGGAATAAATCTGTTGAATATTTCAGCATGATAAAATCCATGAAGATTATTCAGGTCCAGATCTGCTGCCCCCTGATTAATCCCATTCTCAGAAACAGGATGATGCTCAGATCCGAATGCATTAATGCTAATACTTCCCAAACCCGCCAAAAGCGTGTTTGACATGAATTGTCTTCTTTTCATCAGTTTATTATTTATTTACCGGTGATGAAGCGATCATGATTTGACTATAATTAACCAGTAGGTTTTGGCAAAATCAAGATGGTTTCAACTGCTTATATATCGTTTTATTTTCAAATAGAAGCTTTGATGACTAAAACTCAAAAACTATGCTTTAATAGTTGTTTTAATCATGTCGGATTCAAAACCACTCAAAAAATGGGTTAAATCCCCTGAAATTGTCCTTTGTAAAGACCAAATTCCTGGAACTAAAAATACAATTTATTTGATATTGCAGGTCTAATTTTTCATTTAAATATTTGGCAGAACATATTATGGGTACGTAAACAATTAAATATTTGACAGGTTTGGCCCAGGATTGACTATTGGGGAATAAGATATAAATTAAGCCACCTGCAATTCTTAATACCTTAATTCAAATGAATTGTAACATGATTGTACAATCATTGTAACAATACTAAACACAAAATGGCTCAAATGAGGGCTTAAGATTATATTTGCCCCCATTATAAAAAAAACAGCAGACTAAAAGTTTAAACCATCATATCCTGAGGGTATCAAAGGGCTTTGAAGATTTTAACAAGCATATACCCGAAACGAATAATTTTATGAGAAGATTTTTCCTTACCCTATTTTTAGCTACATATTCCTTATTAAGTTTTTCTCAGAATTATCAGGTAAAAGGCAGTGTTCTGGATACGACCGGTGTTCCATTAACCGGAACCCTGATTAAGTTAAAAAATGGTAAAGACAGCATACAAACATCTGTTGATCTTGATGGAAATTTCAATTTATCAAATGTAAAATGGCCTAATTTTACGCTTTCCGCTGCATTTATAGGGTTTCAAACATTTCTCAATACCTATATAATTTCTGGGAGTAACTCATTGGTAATTCCTCCAATAAAGTTAAAACCCTCATCCAATACTCTGGATGAAGTGGTTATAACAGCAGTTACCGCGATTAAAATCAGCGAAGACACCGTTACATTCAATGCCTCCTCGTTCCCTGTAAGGCAGGGGGATGCAGTAGATGAAATGCTTAGAAAACTTCCGGGGGTAAAAGTTGATGCTGATGGAAACGTAACCACACAGGGTGAGCCTATCACTAAAATCAGGATAAATGGAAAAGATTTCTTCGGAACAGATGTTGCTACAGCAATTAAAAATCTTCCTGCAGATATTATCAAAAACCTGCAAATCATCGATGATTACGGGGACCATGCAAACCTGACCGGTGTAAAAACAGGAGAAGCTGAAAAAGTCCTGAACCTTACCATTCAGGAAGATAAGAAGAAGGGTTATTCCGCCAGAATTTTTGGAGGAAAGGGAAATGAAGATCGTTACAATACAAGTATCAGAGGCAATACATTCAGGGGGGAACGGCAGATTTCATTTGATGGTACTGTAAACAACATCAATATGAGAGGTGGTAATGCAAATGGTATTACAAGTACCAACTCTGCAAGCCTAAATTACAGAAACGACTGGAGCAAAAAACTTTCAGGGGACGCCGGATATAACTTCAACAACCGGAAAAATACAACTTTCAGCAAAACCATATCCCAGAACTTTCTTGAAAGTTTTACCAGACTCGAAAATTCAGATTCCGATAACAATAGCGACAATTTCAGCCATAACTTTTCCGGTAACTTAATCTACAAGCCAGATACCCTGAATTTTCTAAAGATCTCTCCAAGATTTTCACATAACTTAAATGATGCTGATAATACAAGCCATACGGATATAGTTCAACCTAGCCTGACCAGCATCAGAAATAATTTATCGGAAACCAATTCCATGAATGCGAATATGGGAACCAACATTTATTATAATCACAGATTTTCAAAAAAAGGCAGGAATATGAGTTTCAATGGAAACTTTAATTATTCCAATGGCGATAATGACCGCAATGTCTTTAATGATTACCTGATCAAACAGGCCGCAGGTGATTCTACCCGCATACAGAATCAGTTAATTGCTAACTCCAATAATAACTATTCACTTTGGTCGAATGTTACCTATATGGAGCCTCTTTGGAAAAAGAACTATATTGAATTCAGCTATAGCCATAGTCGTTCAAACACCAGTACAGACCGTGTTACCAATGATATTATTAGCGGAAATCCAATATTCAATGCTGACCTGAGCAATGATTATGAATATCAGTTTTACACTCACCGTATCGGTGCAAACTACAGATACATTGCAGATAAGTTTAATTATACACTCGGCTTGAATGCTCAACCTGCTATACTTAAAGGGCAAAACCTGAGCAGAGGCATCAATACTGAAAACCGTACGTTTAACTTTATACCTTCTGCAAGAATGGTTTATAAATTTTCGAAGCAACAGGCATTAAATGTAAATTACTGGGGCAGAAACAACCAGCCCGGATTCCTGCAATTACAGCCAATTACTGATAATTCAAACCTTCAGAATACGGTAACAGGTAATCCGAATCTTAAACCTGAATTCGTTCATACCTTTAACGCCAAATACAATCAGTCTGACTGGAATATGGGGCATGTTCTGTACGCCAATTTTTCCTACAATCAAACCAATGATAAAATTGTAACCACCAAAGTGCAGATTCCGAATACGGTAAATCAGGTTACAAGCTATACCAATACTGATGGTTTTTATTCAGTCCGGGGCGATTATTCTTATGGCAAGCCATTCGCTGAGCGTAAATATACCCTAACCTATTCCGGATCAGCGTATTTGAATAATAATGTTGCATTCATAAATGATGCTAAAAACATTGCCAAAAACTTTATGATCCGTCAGGAAATTGAGTTTGAAGTAGATATTAAGGATGTGATAGATGTGGAGCTCGAAACTTCTTACGCAGTAAATAAAACACAATATTCTCAGGCAAATTTCAGTGATCGTCAAACCAATAGCCTCAGTTTTAAGCTTCGTGGAAGAAATTATTTTTTCAAGGATTTTACTTTAGGTTATGATCTTAGAAAAACAGTTAACTCAGGTTTTGATAATGGAATTGTTAGAAACCCAACTATCCTCCGTTTATATACTGAATACCGCTTTTTGAAAGGCAACAATGGAACCTTGCGATTTGAAGGAAACGACATTTTAAAACAGAATACAGGTATTTCGAGAGATGTATTTGACAACATCATTATAGATCGTCAGATCAACAGGCTCGGACAGTATTTCATGCTCTCATTCAGCATGAGATTAAATAAGTTTGGAGGAGGGCCGAAATAATTGACAGTTGATAATTGACAATTATAATCTAATCCTAATTGTCAACAACAAACCTTAACTTTAATCCCCCTTGTCAACTGTCAACTGTCAACTGTCAACTGTCAACTGTCAACTGTCAACTGTCAACT
>CAZTRY010000084.1:0-15843 GCA_964616525.1 uncultured Sphingobacterium sp.
CGATTTAAAAGCACTGAGTTCCCTCAGCTGCTGAAGGGCAGCTGAGGGATTAATCCCATTTCTTCTAAAAAAAGCGTTTAGTTATTGCGAGTGCAGCGTTTTGTCATTGCAAGCGCAGCGAAGCAATCTCATCACTAATACCAATAATTGTCTTATGATTGCTTCGTCGTACCTCCTCGCAATGACAAAAAGTCCTGCCTTTAAACATAAACCTTTATTAGCAGAGAACTTACCGGATTTTCAATAAGATTCAATCCTATTCAAACTATAATTAACTTAGCGCCTTCTATGAATAAAGAACTCTTAAAAAAACTTTTTGCCCTCAGCCTTTTAATACTGATTTCCTCCGATGGCTTTGCTCAGATGAAGCTGATCAAAAAACTACTCTCGAATGAGGCTGATACTACTCGGGGAGGCAGTTTCCTTCCTATTCCGGCTCTTGGTTATGCTCAAGAAACGGGAGTAGAAATTGGGGGTGCTGGTCTTTATTCATTCTATACCGATCGCAAGGACAGCCTAAACCGTATTTCTAGAATTACAGGGCTGGTCACGCTTACTACCAAAAAGCAAAGTAATTTTTCTTTAAAATCTGATATCTGGACACCCGGCAACAAGTATCATATAACTTCTGAAATTCGGTATAGAAATTTCCCATTCAATTTCTATGGTATTGGTAATTCTACTTTGCAAGTGAATGAAGACCCCATTACTCAAAAACTGTTTAGGCTCAATGCTGGAATAGAGAAAATGTTTTTTAAAAATAGTTATACCGGACTGAGTTTCAATTTTGAATCGCAGCACTTTGAGGATAAGGTTATAGGAGGTATTTATAGTACCAATCCGGGTATTATTGATAAAGATGGCGGACGTGTTCTATTTTTGGGAATTACACAAATGTTCGATAGCCGAAATACAAATACCTATACCCGAAAGGGAACCTTCCTGAAGTTAAATTATTCTTTGGCTCCTGATTTTTTTGGCGGCGATCATTTCTCAGGAAGCTTATTTCGAGTTGATTTCCGCAACTTTCAAAGTCTGAGCAAAAAATTAACTTTAGGTTTAAATGCTGACTATCAGTCTATTAATGGAGAAAATACTCCTTTCTACCTACTTCCACAATTAGGAAGTGATGAAATGATGCGTGCCTATTATACCGGACGATTCCGTGATCAAAATTTATTGGCTCTGCAAGGTGAACTCAGGCTCAGACTTAACCCGCGCTTCGGTATGGCCGCATTTGCTGCTGCAGGAAATGTTTATTCGGATGGGAATTTTAAACTAATTCAACTAAAACCAAGCATTGGAGGTGGATTCCGATACTTCTTCGACATCGAAAAAGGCCTAAGTGTACGGATGGATTATGCGATTGGAGAACAAAATCCCGGCGAGAAGAGGCAAAGCGGTTTTTATCTGAGTTTGGGTGAAGCGTTTTAATACTAATTTTCTTACTGTTTTTTATCGACCGCGTCATTTCGATGAGCGATGAGGATTCTTGTACTTAGAAAAATTCCTAACGCGAAGAGAAATCTCATGATAAAATACTGCTAATCTTGAACAGATTTCTCCACAGCATAAATTACAAGCTTATGAAGACGATACTGCAGCTGTGTTCGAAATGACGGAACTTGCCCTCGTCAATAACGGAATCGAAGGGAAACCTGTCGATTACTTAAGAAATAATCTCAACCATACACTGTAACTAATCAAATTGCTATTTTGCATAATTAAATGCACAGAAAATTTAAGTCCATGTCCAAAATCACAAAGCTCCTGATCGTTATTCCGCTCATGTTAATAATGTCATGCTCAAAGAAAATCGATACAAAGGATAGAGAGTTAAACGCTCTGGCAGAGGACTATGTGCGGCTTGGATTAAACATCGGCCAACACGATCCCGATTTTGTAGATGCCTATTATGGTCCGGATTCTTTGAAGCCGAAAGCAGGGAAAGCCGATGTATTTCCAAAGGATAGCCTGCTAAATTCAGTCGCCGGACTAAAAAATAAACTCAATGAGATTTCTACACAACTCAGCGACACCGGCAAAATAAGAGCCGGCTGGATGTCTCAGCAACTAACTGCCTTTGACCGCCGTATCCGGGTATTTTCAGGTGAGTTCAAAAGTTTTGATGAAGAATCTAAAGACCTCTTTGGTATTGCTGCTCCGGTTTATCCTGAAAGCCATTACGCTGCTCTTTTAGATTCTCTCGACAAAATATTACCAGGAAATGGGGATGTGCAATCCCGCTTTCAGAAACTGGCCAATCAGTTTATTATCCAAAAAGACAAACTGGATACCGTTTTCAGAACTACTATTGCCCAGGCCAGAAAAAAAACAAAAGAACATTATGCCCTTCCTGCTGAAGAATCATTCAGTATTGAATATGTAAATAATAAACCATGGAGCGGATATAACTGGTATAAAGGCCAGTATACTAGTATCATACAGATCAATACCGATACACAGATCTTTTTAGAACGTGCCATTGATGTGGGAAGTCATGAAAGTTATCCGGGGCACCATGTATATAATATGCTTCTTGAAAAAAATCTTTTCCGCGACAAAGGCTGGGTGGAGATTTCCCTATATCCTTTATTCAGTCCGCAATCATTCATAGCCGAAGGAAGCGCTAATTATGGAGTCGAGCTGGCTTTCCCCGGGGATAATAAGATCAGATTTGCCAGGGAAACATTATTGCCAATGGCCGGACTTGATACCACAAACCTAAGCCTTTATTTTAAGGCACTGGCCATCAGATCGCAGCTTAATTATGCAAGAAATGAGGCCGGAAGAGGCTTAGTCAATGGCACAATGGATGAGAAACAGGCCCTAACCTGGCTGATTAACTATTGTCTTTATAATGAAGAAACAGCGTTAAAATCAATCTCCTTTATTAAAAAATACCGTAGTTATATTATCAATTATAATTACGGAATGGACCTGGTGAAGCAGTACGTAGAAGCAAAGGCCGGAGGTGAAAATGATACGAAGAAACAATGGGAAGTTTTCGGTCATTTACTTAGTAATCCTGTCTTACCAGCTGAGCTTTTGATCAAATAACTATCGAATACCAATAGAAAATGAGAAAATTACTGATAATATTACTCCTGCTGCCATTCTGTGTTTCAGCCCAAAATAATGGATTTCAGGAAAAAAAGGCAAAGATTGATCTTTATGTGAACGGTCTACTTTCCGACTGGAATATTCCGGGTCTGGCTTTGGTTATCGTTCAGAAAGATCAGGTTATTTACAGCAAAGGATATGGTTTTCGTGATCTGGAAAACAAACTACCTGCAACTGAAACTACCCTGTTTCCCATTGCCTCAAATACTAAGCTTTTTACAGCGACATTGGCGACACAGCTTGCTACAGAAGGTAAATTAAGTCTGGATGCACCCATAAAACAATATTTACCTGAAATTAATTTTTTTAATCCAGAGTTAAATTTTAAAGTGACTATGCGCGATCTGCTTAGCCACCGTACAGGTCTCCCATCTTATGACGGAATCTGGTTGAATGCTTCATTTAAAAGAAAAGAACTCTTAAGCAAGATCTCCTATATGAAACCATCTCTCGGTTTCAGGGAAGGGTATATTTATAATAATAACATGTATACTTTGGCCGGACTGGCAATTGAAGCGGTAAGCGGTAAAAGCTGGGAAGAGAATGTACAGGAGCGAATTTTTAAGCCTCTCGGTATGAATTCCAGTGGATTTACAGGAGTTGGTGTAAGACCGGATGATCATTCCCTTTCCTACTTTGAGGCTGAGGAAACCGGTAAACTTACTGCCCGAACTTTTCTCGCTCAATCAGAATTACTTGCACCGGCAGGAAATATTTATTCAAATATGATCGATATGAGCAAATGGCTGATCCTGCAGGTTAACGGTGGGAAATATAAAGGAAAGCAGGTTATTACATCTGCTGCTATTGAGGAGACTAAGATTCCTAATGCTATTTCCGACAAAAGGGGTCGATATGATGAACTATCTAATTCGATTTATGCCATGGGGCGTTCTCTGCAAAGCTATAAAGGCACCAAATTGATCAGTCATACAGGTTCAATTGATGGCTTCTATTCCAATTTAAGTTATCTGCCTAAAGATAGTCTGGCTTTGTTTATTGTTCACAATTCAGTATCAGCAGGTTCTCTGCGTTCGGTCATGAATCTGCCAATTATTGATATCCTACAGGACAGGGAGATTACAGACTGGAGTGCGAGATACAGGAAAGATTATCTTGATTCACAGGAAAAAAACAAAAAGACTGTGGATGAAATCAATGCATCACAGGTTAAAAATACATTCCCTTCTCATCAGGCATTGGCCTATACGGGGAGGTTCAGTCACCCGGTATATGGCGAAATCCTTATCGGCCTTAAAAACAATGACCTGCAATTGCAGTACAGAAGTTTAAGTGCAACTCTGCATCACTGGCATTATGATCAGTTTATTACCATGGATGACGGAAGAGGTTTTCCGGATATGCGGATCAGTTTTCTGACCAATGATAAGGGAGAAATCGACCGGATCAGTACCCGCCCTTTCGGGGATCCGCTTACTGAATTTGTCAGGGTGAAATAAGATATTAAAAACCGCTCATGGGTTTTGTATTATGAATTCTATTTTCATATTTTACACGTCCATATCTGAAAATAAACCACAAATAATCGTATGAAAAAAATATTAATCCTTCTCCTGCTCTGTTCTGTCAGTATTTCAGGCTTTAGCCAGACCATCATGAATTCAACGCCTGAAGCTGCAGGCTTTTCATCTGAGCGTTTGAAGCGCCTTGACAAGGCCATGAATGAATGGGTGGACAAGGGATACATGAACGGTGGTGCTGCCCTCATTATCCGTGATGGAAAAATAGCATACTACAAAGCAAATGGCTTTAATGATCTGGATACTAAAGCAACGCTTCAAAAAGATGGCATTTTCAGAATCGCATCACAAACTAAAGCGATTACCAGTGTGGCTATCATGATGCTGTTTGATGAAGGCAAGTTATTGCTGACTGATCCGGTTTCCATGTATATTCCTTCGTTCAAAAAACAAAGTGTCCTGGTTAACTTTAACCCTGCTGATACAACATACACTACGGTTCCTGCAAAAAGGGAAGTGACCATCAAAGATCTTTTAACGCATACCTCAGGGCTTGGTTATGCACAAATTGGTTCGAAAGAGGCGAATGCAATCTATGCCAAAAGCAATATCACTGCAGGCTTAGGTGTAAAAGACAGAACTCTGCTGCAGTCGATGAGCAACCTTGGTGAATTACCATTAATGCACCAGCCTGGCGAAAAATTCACCTACGGACTGAATACTGACGTTTTGGGTTGTTTGGTTGAAGTAATTTCTGGTGTTAGTCTGGATGAATTTTTCAGAACCCGCATATTTGAGCCCCTGGGCATGAAGGATACTTATTTTAACCTGCCACAGTCCAAAGCCAATCGTTTGGTAAACCTTTATACTGAAACCCCACAGGGGAAATTAGTGAAAGCCACAGGTGGTATGTTAAACAGTCCGGCGACTCCTGCTTACCCATTGGTGCCTCATACTTATTACTCAGGTGGTGCGGGTCTAAGTTCAACACTGTACGATTATGGCATCTTCCTTCAGATGCTGTTAAATAATGGCGTATACAACGGCAAAAGATTATTAGGCCGAAATACGGTGAGAATGATGACTACCAACCAAATTGAAGGAGTACCCTACGCAAGTGGAACATTCGGTCTGGGTTTCGGTGTTGTTACTGATCAAAATAGCGGAAGTGCCCCGGCTCAGGTTGGTACATTTAACTGGGGTGGAGCTTTTGCAACTTCCTATTGGGTTGATCCCAAAGAAAAAATGGTTTATCTGTTCTTCCGCCAGTTACAGGCAAGAACACATAATGAGGTTGTAGAAAAATTCAGGGCTTTAACTTATCAGGCAATCAACGATTGATTTTGCCTGCGTCTCATATAAATTTAAACATGAAAAAGATTCTCCCTCTTGCCGTAATAATACTAAGCTCTTTTATGGTTAAGGCCCAGCTGAGTGCCGACCTGATCATAAGGAATGGGAAAATATACGATGGTACCGGAAACTCCTGGTATTATGGTGATGTGGCCATAAAGGATGGGAAAATTATCAAAACAGGACATATTACCGATATCCGGGCGAACAGAACAATCGATGCCAAAGGCTTACTCGTTGCACCGGGCTTTATAGATGTCCATGGTCATATTGAAGGGGGAATCATTACAACCCCTACTGCAAATAATTACATTTTCGATGGTGTAACCACGGTCGTTACCGGTAATTGTGGTGGATCTGCAGATAATATCGGCAGCTTTTTACGGGAAGTGAACAAAGTTGGTCCTTCAATTAATGTGGCCAGCCTGATCGGGCATAATACGGTACGGGCACAAGTTATGAACCGAGACGATCGTAAGCCAACAGTACAGGAGCAGCAAAAAATGGATGCACTAGTGGATCAGGCGATGAAGGAAGGTGCAGTGGGTTTATCAACCGGATTGATTTATATTCCCGGAACCTATGCTGAAACAGAAGAAGTAATCGCATTGGCAAAAGCTGCGGCCAAAAATAAAGGAGTTTATGCTTCCCACATCCGAAACGAAGAAAACCAGGCTGTTGAAGCTGTCAATGAAGCGATTAATATTGGCAAAGAGGCAAGTATTCCGGTTCAGATTTCACACTTCAAGATAGGAGGAAGGTCAAACTGGGGAAAATCAGACATCACCCTCAACCTGGTTAAAGAGGCCAGGGAAAATGGATGGGATGTGACTATTGATCAATACCCATACACAGCCAGCAGCACCAATCTCGGAATCCGTTTACCCGACTGGGCTTTTGCAGGTGGAAATGATTCTTTGAAAGCAAGATTAAATAATCCGCTTATCCGTGCTCAAATTAAAAAAGAAATGCTGGCCCAGCTTTCAGGCTATAAATTTCCAAATTATAGTTATGCTGTAGTAGCCAACTATCCTTCAGATACCAGCATGAATGGTAAAAACATTTCGGAAATCAATAAACTGATGGGCAGAAAAGCCAAAGCTAAATATGAAGCTGAAACCATCATGGATATGGTTGAAAAGGGTGGTGCCCAAATGGTTTATAACAGTATGAATGAAGCGGATGTGAAGAACATCATGAAATATCCTTTCAGCATGTTCGGGGCAGATGCCGGAGTTCCTGTACCCGGCAGAGGGATGCCGCATCCCCGGGGCTATGGTACCAATGCAAGGGTATTGGGAAAATACGTTAGGGATGAAAAAGTAATTACGATGGAGGACGCGATCAGAAGGATGACCTCTTTGGCAGCGCAGAAATTTGGCCTCAATGATCGCGGGCTATTATTAGCTAACTATGCTGCAGATATTGTGATCTTCAGTGAGGCGGAGGTCAATGATATGGCAACATTTCTAAAACCCCATGCCTATTCCAAAGGATTTAAATATGTGATTATAAACGGTGAACTGGTTGTTGAGAATGAGAAGCATTTGGGAACAAAGAGCGGGAAAGCGCTTTATGGGCCGGCACATTTAATTAATTGACAGTTGACAATTGACAGTTGACAATTATACGTTTCAGTAAATATTTAGTAAAAGCATCTCAAAATATACTTTCTGGTAGGTATCACAAAATGTGATACCTACTTATCCAGGGTAATAAAAACTATGACCTAATAGTTATTGGGTGGAGATTTATAGTTATCCATTTGAAATATAATTTCAGATAAAATAGTCGCTAACCTGCTAAAAATGACGCTTATAACTAGATGATAAAAAGCAAGTTCACCCTTTCAGTGTAAAATCAGTTTTTATACTTTTACTGCTTTAAAATCTGCAATATTTTTACCTATAATCATTGGACTGTTCATAAGCTTTGGCCTAAGTATAAAATCTCCGTTAACCTTTTTTCCGCCTTGGCTGGTGCGGTAATTACAGGCAAAGCCTAAATACTACCTTTCGAAGCAGCAGACGCAGCGGCGGCATTTTGTTTCTTTTCTGCTGCTGGAAAAGAAAAGAGAATAATTATGAGTTAAAAATATGATCTTCAGTACCACAATTCAAATTTTTCTGGAAACTAGTGATTAAGTGCATTCAATTTTATTCCAAAATTAAAACCTGATCTTAAAATCCTCTTTTCTCTGTGCTCTCCTCACAAAGACCAATCCCATCCAAAATAAATCAATGGTTACACTGACTTCAGGATTTGATTTAACTTCTTCCCAGGCTGACCTCATCTCTCTGCTCCGGTAAATATCCTCAAAGATCATCATCGAATGATTACTCATTTTTGGCAAACAGTACTTAAAATAGTTCAGAATAGCCGTTTTTGAATGATTCCCATCGATAAGTATAAAATCGAGTTCAGGAATTTCCCTGATGAGCTCAGGCAATAATTCATCTACATTTCCGGAGTGCAGTTCAACATTGTGGAGGTTTAGTTCCTGGAGTACTTCTTTTATACCGGTAAAAGCTTCAGAATTTCCCGCTATACTGTTAATACTTGCCCCTGGAGCTGCTTTTGCAAGGTAAGCTGTGGTGATTCCCTTAAAAGCACCCAACTCAATGATTTGTCCCGGCTTTAGATCAGCAACAAGTCGATAAATCAGCTGGGCTAATCTGGCCGATATCAGGCTTTGTTTATTTACCAGGTTGTGATTCCGATCATCATGAAGCAATGCTTCTCTAAACCGTTCAATCTCCTGATAATCTGTTTTGGCACGAAAATCGTAAATAACCTCATCAAGGAGTCTGTAAACAAAGGGGGAATGAACTCCATGACGCGTTTTCGCCTTGAACCAATGCTTCAGATAACTAATTGCCATTGACAGATTAAACATAGGGTTAAAGATAGTTTGCAGATGTGAGATTTGAGATGTGGGATTTGAGATATGGGATATGAGAGGCTGAAAGGCAATCGCTTTTAAGAACAAATACAATTTTGCGTAAATTTGTAAATAGCAATGAATGAGAAGGAAGTAGAATCACTGATTAAATTACTCGATGACCCTGACGCGGAAATATCCCGTCATGTGGAGGATAAGTTATTATCCTACGGAAATGAGGTTATTGGATTTCTGGAAACTGCCTGGGCTCAATCACTGGATACTATTCTGCAGGAAAGAATAGAAAATCTGGTGCACAGAATTCAGTTCCAGAATGTTAAACGGGATCTTGAACTGTGGCATATCGGGGGATCTTTCGACCTCCTGCAAGGAATGCTTATTATCAATAAATATCAGTACCCAGACCTCGATGAACAAAAAATCATCAATCAGATTGAAGATATTAAGAGAGACATCTGGATGCAGATGATCTATGAAATGAGTGCGGTTGAAAAAGTCAAATTAATCAATCACATTTTCTACGGCGCCTATGGGTTTTCAGGAAACACTACTAACCATCAGGATCCACAAAATTCTTATCTGAGCCAGGTTCTTGAAAGTAAAAAAGGAAACCAGATCCTGCTTGCGGTAATCTATTCAATCATAGCTCAAAAACTGGATATCCCCGTCTACGGAGTAAATCTGCCGCAGCATTTCATCCTTGCCTATGTAGATGAAAATCCAGCAGAAGATTTATATGTCTCTCAAAATGTATTTGAGAACAGCATCCTGTTTTATATCAATGCCTTTAACAAAGGCTTTATTTTTGGACGTAAAGATGTGGATGCTTTTTTAAAACAACTGAACCTGAAACCGCTTAACCATTTTTATGAGCCCTGCAGCAATACTGAAATTATCCAGCGGGTACTCAGGAACCTGATCAGTGCTTATGAAAAGTTATCGGCGGTTGATAAAGTAGCAGAACTGGAAGAATTACTTTCTATTTTCCCGGAACCGAGGTAGGATTAGAATAAGGAGCAAGGAATAAAGACTGTTGAAGTAGTATTCAATTGGTCCTTGTTCTTTATACCTTGATCCTTAATCCATTTAAAATTCCATCAAATAGGCCTTCAAAAATTCATCCAGATCACCATCAAGTACTGCCTGAGCATTTGAAGTTTCGTAATTTGTGCGAAGATCCTTCACCAGTTTATACGGGTGCAGCACATAATTTCTGATCTGCGATCCCCATTCTATCTTTTTCTTATTTCCTTCAATGGTTGCGGAGGCTTCCTGACGTTTACGCATTTCGATCTCATAAAGCTGAGACTTCAGTAAACGAATTGCATTCTCCTTATTTTGAAGTTGTGATCTTGATTCCTGATTTTTGATAATAATTCCCGATGGTTTATGATACAAACGAACGGCAGTTTCAACCTTGTTCACATTCTGTCCACCGGCACCACCTGACCGGAAAGTTTCAAACTCAATATCTGCAGGATTTACGTAAATCTCAATCGTATCATCAACCAGAGGATAAACATAAACCGAGGCGAATGAGGTATGGCGCTTTGCATTTGAATCAAAAGGTGAAATCCTCACCAGGCGGTGAACACCGTTCTCTCCCTTTAGGTAACCATAAGCAAAATTCCCCTCAAACTGAATGGTAACTGTTTTAATTCCTGCAACATCCCCTTCCTGAATATCCTGTTCAGTGACTTTAAATCCATGCTTCTCTCCCCACATCACATACATCCTCAGCAGCATAGAAGCCCAGTCGCAGCTTTCAGTACCACCTGCTCCGGCAGTGATCTGCATTACCGCATTCAGCTGATCTTCTTCTGAGCTGAGCATATTTTTGAACTCAAGCTCTTCAACCTTTTTCAGGGTGATTTCATATTGTTCCTTGAGTTCAGCCTCTGTTGCATCACCTGATTGAAAGAAATCATGCATAACGGCAGCATCTTCCACAGAAGCTTCTGCAGCCTGAAATTCGTCTGTCCACTTCTTCTTGGAATTAATAGAATGCAAAGATTTTTCAGCCTCTTTGGGATCATCCCAGAAATCGGGCCTTAGGGCTATATCCTGTTCGTTTTTGAGATCATCTAACTTCTTGTCGATGTCAAAGATGCCTCCTCAGAGACGTTATTCTGTCTCTTAAATCCGTAATGTTTTCTTTGGTCATAATGCAAAAATAGAAAAATTATAATAAGGCTGACAGGGTTTTGAACCCTGTCAGCCTTCTTAAAAACCGTCAGCTTTTATCTGCTTCTCAGTTACTGGTCCGTACTTCGCTGCAATACTTTTGATATCTTCTGCTTTTCCAATCAGTACAAACTGTAAATTATCTTTTGGAAAATACTTATTGATAATCTCCCTTGATTTTGCGACTGTTAGTCCGTTGACATTAGCCTGGAAATTATTTATATATGATTCATCAAATCCATACCAGAACATTTGGGTAAGTAAACCTGACAGCTGACTTGCAGTTTCATATTTAGGCGGAAACTGACCTTTGACATAGTTCTTTGCTGAAGTCAAAGTTTTCTCATCAATTCCCTTTTTATGCAGACTGTCAAGTACCTGCAAAGCTTTATCCAAAGTAGCCTGAGTTGTTTTTGTTGCCGTAAAGGTCGAAATTGAGAAAGTTCCGGAATTCTTCAAAGGGCTAAAACCACTTCTGGCTCCATAGGTAAGTCCCGAATTTACGCGCAGCTCATCATTTAACCAGGATGTAAAGCGACCCCCAAAAACTGTATTCACTACATCAATCGCGATAAAATCAGGATTATCCCGGCGAATACCTATTCCTCCGATGTAAAATGTTGTCTCACGAGCATCTTCCTTATTTACCAGCAATACTCTGGATGTCTGGATTGATTTCACCGGCTGAGCAGCAAGAGCCTTCTGCACACTTGCCGATTTCTTCCAGCTTCCAAACAAATTTCTCAGACGGGTTTTCATTTCCTGCGAATTGAAATCACCCACAATGGCAATTGCAGATCCCTGCGGACCATAATTAGATTTGTAGAACTTTTTCAGATCATCGATGATGAATTTTTCCACGGTAGCCGGACTTCCGCTTACCGGGTTGGAGTATACATGATCCCCGAAAATGAACTTATCCCAGTAGGCATTAATCACATTTCTCGGACTAAGTTTTGCCTGATCCAGACTAGAAAGAACACGTTTCCGTTCCTTTTCAAACTCTTCTTGGTCAAAGACTGGGTCAACTAGCACTTCTTTTAAAATTGGGAGGGCTTTATCTAAATCTTTTGCGGCAAATTTTGAAGAAAGTCCGGCAGATTCTTTGTTTGCATAAGTGTTCAAACTCGCACCAATAAAATCCAGTTCCTCTTCTATTTTAGTTTTGCTGTAGCTCTTTGTTCCATACTGTAAGCCCGCAGCAGTTAAACTGGCTAATCCTGATTTGTCTCCATCATATATTGCTCCTGCGGGAATTATAGCAGATAAACTGATTACAGGAACTTCATGCTGCTCCATTAAATAAATGGTCAAACCATTGGGCAGAATAAATTTCTGATAAGCCGGCACTTTAAAAGCTGCCGGTGCATTCTGGGCAATTGCTGTACTGCATATCATCAAAGCAGTAAGAATAAGGCTGGTATATCTTTTTATGTTCTTCATTTCTTATTCCTCCACATTAGCTTTTAAAATCCCGACCGTGCGGTTTGACTTTTTGAAGTATTCATTCGCCACACGCTTAACATCTTCAATGCTAACCTTAGAAAACTCTGACGGTGCATCAAACATCTTTCGATAATCGCCAAAGAAGAGCTCATACGTTCCGATATTATTGGATTTGCCATTAATAGTTTCAAGCTGCCCGTAAAATTCCATTAGTTTCTGGTTCTTTATCTTTTGCAGTTCCTGATCAGTGATGCCATCCTTCTTGATCTTCTCAATCTCAGAGTAAACAGCACTTTCGATATCCGATTCCTTCACATCTTTAGCAGCCAAAGCATAGATCATAAACAAGTTTGGATCAAAGCTTTCGCTGAAATCAGTACCAACCATAGAAGCCAATTGCTTCTTATCAACCAGTTCGGAATGCAAACGTGAAGAATTCCCACTTGAAAGCACCGAACTAAGTATACTTAGCGCATAAAAATCCTTGCTCTTGGCTTCAGGTGTATGGTATCCAATCATCATGTGAGGACTTGGAACTTCCTTCTGCACCAAAATCCTTCGTTCGCCGGATTGCGGGGGTTCAACAAGATGAACAGGTTTTGGTGGATCACTTGCAGGTATCTGAGCCATATACTTCTCAGCCAGGCGTTTTACTTCTTCCACTTTTACATTCCCAGAAACTACCACCACACAATTGTTGGGAGCATAATAGGTTTTGAAATATTTCTCCAGATCATCTTTAGTCCAGTTTTTGATGTCCGTTTCATAACCAATAACTGTCCAGTGATAGGAATGTTCCTGAAAAGCTGCTGCATAAACTGCATCATTCAGCATATTCCAGGGTGAATTTTCAAGGGCAGTACTGCGCTCCGACAAGACAACTCCACGCTCGCTTTCAATCATTTTAGGATCAATACTGAGGCTGGAAATACGGTCTGATTCGAGGTCAAAAATGGTTTCCATTGCACTTACCGGAAACCAATCTGTATAAACCGTAACATTTTGTGTTGTATAAGCATTGTTGGCACCTCCATTAAACTCCATGGTCTGATCGAACATCTTGGGTCCGAATTTTTTTGAACCATTGAACATCATATGCTCAAAGAAGTGAGATAATCCGGTAATTCCCGGATATTCATTCCTGGATCCTACTTTATAAAACAGGTACATATTGGCATTGGGAATAGAGCTATCCTCAAGCACCAGGAATTTCATGCCGTTTTTTAATGTAAATGTCTTTACATCATCGGCCTTGGTCTGTGCCGACAAGGGAATCCAGCAGCCCAGAAGCAGAATACTTAGTAATTTCTTCATTAATTTTTATTGGTCAGGTTGGAAATTAATTCAAATTAATAGATATAAAATCTAATTTTACTATACTAAACCAATTTTTCTTTATTCAATTATTTGACCCTATGCTTCCAAGAATAAATTTCTGCTCCACAGATGCTTACAAAGCACTTTTAAAACATTTTGAGCAGATTAAAAATGAAAATCTCCGGGATCTTTTTAAGGATCAAAAACGATTCGATCAGTTTTCGATCAGATTTGGTGATATATTACTCGACTATTCAAAAAACCGCATCAATTCACAAACTCATGAGCTTTTGCTTCAACTTGCAGAAGAATGTGGATTGAAAAATGCTATTAATCAACAGTTTAATGGTGAGAAAATAAACGAGACGGAGGACAGAGCTGTCTTACATACTGCTTTACGCAATCCTGCCAGAACCGGATTTATTCTTGATGGAAAGGACATTTTACCTGATATCCATAAGGTATTGGATAAAATGGAACAGTTTTCCAATCAGGTTATTTCAGGGGCATGGAAAGGATATAGCGGCAAACCGATTACCGATATTGTTAATATTGGTATAGGAGGTTCTGATCTTGGCCCGGTAATGGTTACTGAAGCATTAAAAGCCTATAGCAATCATCTCAAGCTTCATTTCGTGTCAAATGTTGATGGTTCACACATCGCCGAAACACTTAAAAATCTAGATCCTGAAACTACGCTTTTTATGATTGCGTCCAAAACCTTTACTACCCAGGAAACGATGGCAAATGCTTATTCGGCGCGCGACTGGTTTTTAAAAAGTGGGGGCAGTGAGGCCGCTGTTGCAAAACATTTTGTGGCCATTTCTACGAATGAAGCAGGAGTAGCAAAATTCGGAATTGATACGGCCAATATGTTTGGGTTCTGGGATTGGGTTGGAGGGCGTTATTCGCTCTGGAGTGCAATCGGTCTGAGTATTGCCTGCGGAATAGGCTTTAAAAATTTTAAAGAATTACTATCCGGAGCGCATGAAGCGGATAATCATTTTCGGAATAGCGATTTCAGGGAAAACATCCCGGTTACTCTTGCGCTCCTTGGAATCTGGTACACGAACTTTTTTGAAGCCGAAAGTCATGCGATACTACCATATGATCAATATATGCACCGCTTTGCAGCCTATTTTCAGCAGGGGGATATGGAAAGCAATGGCAAATCCAACGACCGAAATGGCAATCGGGTAAGCTATCAGACCGGGCCCGTAATCTGGGGAGAGCCAGGTACAAATGGTCAGCATGCATTCTATCAGCTCATTCATCAGGGGACAAAACTCATACCCTGCGATTTTATAGTACCGGCGCAAAGCCATAATCCAATTGGTAAACACCATCAGTTATTACTCTCCAATTTCTTTGCTCAAACAGAAGCATTGATGAACGGTAAAAGCCGAAAAGAAGTTGAAGAAGAATTAAAAGCTGCCGGAAAGAATGCTGATGAAATTGAGAAATTGGCCCCATTCAAGGTATTTGAAGGGAACAGACCAAGTAATTCAATTCTAATCAAAAGAGTAACACCCCATACTTTAGGTTCGCTTATCGCGATTTACGAACATAAAATATTCGTTCAGGGCATCATCTGGAATATATTCAGCTATGATCAGTGGGGTGTAGAGCTGGGTAAACAACTCGCTGGGCGGATACTTCCGGAGCTGGAAGATGAAGAGCCGGTGAGTGGACATGATGCTTCAACAAATGGCTTGATTAATCAGTATAAGGCATGGAGGAATTAAGCTGAAAGGGGAAGGTTGAAAGGGGAAAGCTTCCCAGTGCCCGTCATTTCGAACGCGCGAGCAGGATTATGCCAGTTAGTATTATTGTAATGCGTCGAGAAATCTGTTTAAGGAAAGCTCTGGCTTGAGTCCTGGAATATTAACAAAGGATTATTGTACTATTATTAACAGATTCATCAATCGTGCCTCATTCGGAATGACGGAACATAAATCTATTGCAACTGTCCCAGTTTTATTTGGAATAATTTATCCCATTTCTTACCGGTAATAAACAAACGTTTTCCTTTGCTAT
>CAZTRY010000085.1:0-15634 GCA_964616525.1 uncultured Sphingobacterium sp.
CAGTGATTACAGCAGCGAACACCTCATGGAGTGGTTCAAACTCTACAAATAAATTTAATATTTCTTACCTGATTGGTGCAGGTGGTGCCTATGCAGGTAAAGCGACAGGTTTAAATGTGGTACCGGTAGTTTATACAGTAACACAACAGTAAACAATTTTATAACTAACCAGTGAAGAAAGCTCCGAAAGGGGCTTTTTTTGTGAGATAGTATTGAGTAGATAGTATTTAGTATTGAGAGTCAGGAGCAGGGGTTTAAGACAAGACGAACTATTTATTCTAACCGGTAATCCCATTGACAAAGTTCAAATCTTACTTATAAACCCGACAGCTAAGTTCCCTCCTGTGTTGGGATGACATGAGCTTTAGTTCTACATTTTTTATCAAGATCACAATCCTCAATCCGATAGCTATCAGGTGTCAGCTGTCAATTATCAATTATCAATTATCAACTGTCAATTGTCAACTCATTTATCAACTATCAATTGTCAATTAATTACTGCCATCCTGTCATTTCCAAAAACCCTTTTATTTAAGCCTTGGAGGATATAATACTGTCAATTCGGGTCTTATATCATTTGGCACAAGGCTTGATAATCTGATCATAACAAACTGTAACAAATTAAGATTTAATATATGGCAAAGATAATTGGTATAGACTTAGGAACTACAAATTCATGCGTATCAGTAATGGAGGGTAATGAGCCTGTAGTTATTCCAAACAGTGAAGGTAAGCGCACTACCCCTTCTATTGTAGCATTCGTAGATAATGGAGAACGTAAGGTAGGTGATCCGGCGAAACGTCAGGCGATTACCAACCCAACCAAAACCATTTCTTCGATCAAACGATTTATGGGTAATAGCTTTGGTGAGGTAACGAACGAAATTACCAGAGTACCATATCAGGTAGTAAAGGGGGATAATAATACACCACGTGTAAAAATTGACGACCGTTTATATACTCCACAGGAGATATCAGCAATGGTTCTTCAAAAAATGAAGAAAACTGCCGAAGACTTTTTAGGTCATGAGGTAAATGAAGCAGTAATTACTGTTCCTGCATATTTCAATGATGCTCAGCGTCAGGCAACCAAGGAAGCCGGTGAAATTGCTGGATTAAAAGTATCCCGTATCATCAACGAGCCAACTGCGGCAGCACTGGCTTATGGTCTGGATAAGGCTCATAAAGACATGAAGATCGCTGTATTCGATTGCGGTGGTGGTACACATGACGTTTCTATCCTTGAATTGGGTGACGGTGTATTCGAAGTGAAATCTACTGATGGTGATACTCACCTGGGTGGTGATGACTTTGATGCAGTGATCATCGACTGGATGGCAGATGAATTTAAGAGTGATGAAGGTATTGATCTGCGTAAAGATCCTATGGCTTTACAACGTTTGAAAGAAGCTGCTGAGAAAGCTAAAATTGAATTATCAAGCACTGCACAGACAGAGATCAACCTGCCATACATTTCGGCTGGTGATGGTATGCCTAAGCACCTTGTGAAGTCATTAACCCGTGCAAAATTCGAACAACTTGCTGATAGCCTGATCAAGCGTACAATTGACCCTTGTAAAAAAGCACTTAAAAATGCTGGTTTAAGCACATCAGATATTGACGAAATCATTTTGGTAGGTGGTTCTACCCGTATACCTGCGATCCAGGATGCGGTTAAGGCCTTCTTCGGAAAAGAGCCTTCTAAGGGAGTAAATCCGGATGAGGTTGTTGCAATCGGTGCTGCGATACAAGGTGGTGTATTAACCGGTGAGGTTAAAGACGTACTGCTTCTTGATGTAACCCCGCTGTCTTTAGGTATTGAAACTATGGGTGGTGTGATGACCAAACTGATTGAAGCAAATACTACAATTCCATCAAAAAAATCTGAGGTATTCTCTACAGCTTCTGATAATCAGCCTTCTGTTGAGATTCATATCCTTCAGGGTGAACGCCCAATGGCTAATCAAAACAGAACTATCGGACGTTTCCACCTGGATGGTATTCCGCCTTCACCACGTGGTATTCCGCAGATCGAGGTAACTTTTGATATTGATGCTAACGGTATCTTACACGTAGCTGCAAAAGATAAAGCAACCAATAAAGAGCAGAAAATCCGTATTGAGGCTTCTTCAGGTTTGACTGATGAAGAAATCAAGAAAATGAAAGATGAGGCAGAAGCAAATGCTGAGTCTGACAAGAAAGCTCGTGAAGAAGTTGATAAATTGAATGCTGCTGATGCCTTGATTTTCTCAACTGAGAAACAACTCAAAGAATATGGTGATAAATTAGCTGATGATAAAAAGGCACCTATTGAAGAAGGTTTGAAAAAGTTGAAAGATGCACATGCAGCCAAAGATTTCGTATCGATGGATGCTGCTCAGGCTGAACTTCAGACTGCATGGAACGCTGCATCAGAAGAGATGTACAAAGCTTCTCAGGAAGCCGGTGCCGGTCAGGATGCTCCTCAGGGTGATGCTTCTGCTCAGGATGCAGGTGATCATGTCACTGATGTAGACTTTGAAGAAGTAAAAGAAGACGATAAGAAGTAAGATAATTTCTTTTCAAATAGAAAGGCTGTTTCCCCTGGGAGGCAGCCTTTTTTGGTATTGAGAACTGAGTATTGAGTAGTTAGTATTGAGTATTGAGATAAAGGTTGCTAAGTAGAAATTACCAGCCTTTATTTAGACAGTTTGTTTGATAATTGTCAACTGTCAATTATCAACTGTCAATTGTCCAAACAACATTCTCAATTACAATTCGTTCAAAAGAAGTGAAAAACTGCCTGGCATATTCGGTCATCCTGCTGATTCTAAATATACTGTTTACCTCTTCGGTGGGTATAGCCCAGCCCGGACCAATCCGGCTTAAGAATGAGAAAATTCAATTGGGCGATTGGGATTATTATATCGGAAAAGTGATTGATGCCCGATCAACCACACAGGCATTTGCAACTTTATGGTATAAGGACCGGAATGGTACACCTAAAAACTATTCTTCAGATCTGATTGGGGGCAGTACCAATGCTCTTTCAGAATTTATGATGAATGGCTTAGCCCGAAATACCGGAGGAAGACCAATTACTGTCCGCATTCTGGATTGCAGGATCAGGGAAGAGAATAAGGGTACTCATGTTTCAGGTCAGGTTAATTTAAAAGTTCAGTTTGAGCTGGAAAAAGACTGGGGAATACAGCCTTTGACCAGCTACAGTATGAACCTGAAATATAGCCGTTCATATTCTAATTTGGAATATATCGAACCTGCACTGCGGGAGATTCTTGGCAAAAGTTTAAGATATATTCATGATTGGATGAACAAGGAATCGGCAACAAATATTCTGCTGGCCAAAGGACTGAAACTTACATTTGCTAATATTCAGGAAGAAGACCGGGATACAGTCTATTACCAGAAGGGCCGGTTATTGAGCTTTAATGACTTTAAGGCAAAGCCGCCTCAGAATACCAGATTTCAGGCGGCTATCTTTCCATCTTTCGGTTATGATATGAAGCGTGAATTTAAGGGTGGACTTATTCAGGTGCAGGTAATTCTTAAAGTGTATATGATAAGAAGTGCTTCATGGGCATTCCCTATGATAAAGAATTCATATAGTCTTAATCATGAACAGCGGCATTTCGATCTGGTTAAATTAATTTCGGAACGATTTAAGTTGAAGCTACTTTCAGAAAAACTAAACCCTGATAATTATGAGGGTATCATCAACTTTGAATATCTAGAATTTTACCGTGAGATGAACCGGTTACAGGAGAGGTATGATCAGGAAACCAATCATGGGATTAATAAGGCTAAACAGGATGAGTGGAACCGCTGGATTGATGCCCAGCTAGGTACTCATCAAATAGCAGGGCGTGATTAACATCACCTCGTAAGTAAATTTGGGTAAGCGATTATTTCATACAGGTCCGAATTGTCTGCTTATAAGGACAAAGAGATTATTGGTTTATTGCTTACGCAACCTTAGAAGCCCGGGGGGGAGCTATATTCTCTCTCAGAATGGATTTAAAAATGTGACCAATATGGCCGGGGATATGAGTGTTATGAAGGATAATTCCTGTAAAATTCAATAAGAAATTGTCCCCTTCTGTTTATCAGAAGGGGACAATTTTTTAAGCCCACAAATTGGCAGGATATTCCCCTTCTGCAACCAGTCTGTCAATACATTCCTGTACAATTGGTTTATCTTCAGCATAAGTTACTCCAAACCACTGGTTTTGTGTTGGGATAACTTTGAAACTTGCCTGCTGGTTTCTGATTAGTTTTTCAGCTGCGAGTGGAATGAAAAATTCAGCTTTGGGATTATCTGCATTAGCCAGAGCAAACTCTTTGAACATACCTGCTGATAATTCGAATATTTTTGGTGTAAAGCCCCAGAAGTTCATCGAAACCCTAGAATTTGATCTAATTGGGTACTCACGACCTTCTTCCTCAAAAACGATGTTTTTATTGCCGGAATCATCGGGTTTAAAGTATACTTTAACCCGTTCATGAATTTCAGTCAGGTTGCCATCGCCGTCCACCTCACATACTCCCCTTGAAACATATCCATGTTCGGAAAGTGTTTTATCAATCTGAAATCCGATCATCGAAAACTGTGTGTCAGAGACTCCGTTTATCAGGAAGTCGCACATTTTCTGATAAGACTCACGGCCATAAAAATCATCGGCATTGATCACACAAAAGGGTTCCTTTACAGTATCTCTTGCAGCCAAAACAGCATGCGCAGTGCCCCATGGCTTTGAGCGCTCAATTTCAATCTCTATGCCGAAAGGTTTCAGGTCAAAAGTCTGGAATACATAACCGGTTTCTATCTTACCTTTTAATTTTGGCTCAAATATGCCTTTAAAGTTCTCAGCAAATTCCTCTTTTATGACAAAAATTACTTTACCAAATCCGGCTTTTATTGCATCATAAATAGAATATTCAATGATGGTCTCTCCATTTGGTCCGAATCCGTCGGTCTGTTTCATACTGCCATATCGGCTTGCCATTCCTGCTGCCAGGATCACTAAAGTAGGTTTCATGCTTTTATTTGAGTGTAAATTTGATCTTTTTAGGTTAACCTTAATTTCTGCAAAGATAGTTGATTTATCTGTCCTTAATATCTTATACGCGGTTTTTTGCCGGTCAGCATTCCGAACAAACCTCTGACAATGGCTGTCCCGATTTGCCGGGTAATCGGTGCATTGATTACCTTCTCGAAGGTGCTTTTCTCTATTCTCGAACTCGGTCTGTTTTCTGTTTCCTGCTCTTTTACTTCTTCATCCGCCGCCATTTTTTCGTTGATACGCTGGGTCAGAATATCATAAGCACTGATCGGGTCGATCACTTCCTGATACTTCTGATATAGTGAGCTAGATTGCATCAGTGTATCACAATCAGCTTCTGACATCGGTCCCATGATTGCTCTCGGCGGAATTAAATGTGTCGCAACCACCTCTGTTGGGATTCCCTTTTCATTTAGTACTGTTATTAATGCCTGACCTGTGCCAAGAGAGGTAAGAACCCGGTCTATTTCATAAAATTCGGATCGGGGATAGGTATTTACTGTTTTTTTCAATGCCTCAACATCATTCGGAGTAAATGCCCTCAAGGCATGCTGAACTCTGTTTCCTAATTGACCAAGTACGGTATCCGGAACATCCATCGGACTTTGTGTACAGAAAAACACCCCAATACCTTTTGAGCGGATCAGCCGGATGATCGTTTCTATCTGCTCAAGAAATGCTTTCTGTGAATCTTTAAACAGCAGATGGGCTTCATCAAAAAAGAAAACCAGCTTAGGTTTTTCAATATCCCCGGCTTCGGGCATTGTATAAAAGATTTCGGCCAGCAAACTTAACAGGAAGGTTGAAAACAAAACCGGCTGATTCTGAACATCCGAAATATTCAGCAGACTAATCACCCCCTTTCCATCAACACGACTGAACATATCCTGTATATCAAATGATTTTTCTCCGAATATCTGCGATAGCCCCTGTTGTTCTATGGTAACTATTTTCCGGAGGATTGTCCCTGAAGTAGATCCTGAAATACTGCCATAGCTTTCTTTGATTTCGGCTGCTCCGGGTCCTCCGGATAGGTAGGAGATTACTTTTTTCAGGTCATTGAGATCAACCAGCTGCAGCTTATTATCATCGGCATATTTATAAATTACTGACATGACTCCCGACTGAGTTTCATTTAAACCCAGAATTTTTGATAAGAGGACCGGGCCAAATTCAAGTACGCTAGCCCGCATTTGTGCGCCTTTCCTGCCTGATAATGAATAGAGCTCGACAGGAAATCCTGATGGACTATAGTTCATATTCAGAGCCGCTGCCCTTTCTTCAATTTTGGGATTGGTAAATCCCGCCTGATTCAAACCTGAAAGATCGCCTTTTACATCCAGCATGAACACCGGAACTCCGGCATCAGAAAGCTGCTCTGCAATCAGTTGAAGTGTCCGGGTCTTTCCTGTGCCGGTTGCTCCGGCGATCAGACCATGGCGGTTCATCATTTTTAATGAAAGATTTACCTCTGCAGCAGCGATGATTTCGCCATCAAGCAGACCGGCGCCTAAATAAATACTCTCCCCTTTATTGGTGTATGAGCTTTTTATTTTCTCTGTGAAACTTGAAACTCTATCCATACGATTGAAATAAGCAGGTTTGATTAAAGATTTGAGTGAAGATCAGACCATTTACTAATGTAAATTAAAATGTACATATGATACTGAGAATTATTTATTCTTTACATATTTCTCAAGCCATCTGTCCATTTCCCAAAGCATGTGCATCAAGGATTCTTTGGCCTGGTAAGCATGCGACTCGGATGGCAGAAGTACAAGTCGGGCAGTAGCACCATGCCCTTTTAACGCGGTATAAAAGCGTTCACTTTGCATGGGGAAAGTCCCAGTATTATTGTCTGCCAGCCCATGAATAAGCAGAATAGGGGTTTTGATCTTATCCGCATAGGCAAATGGCGACATTCGGGTATACACTGCAGGTGCCTGCCAGAAAGTACGTTCTTCGGCTTGGAATCCAAAAGGAGTCAGGCTGCGGTTATAGGCCCCGCTTCGGGCAATGCCGGCGGCAAAAAGATCGGTATGGGCTAAAAGATTTGCTGTCATGAATGCCCCATAAGAGTGGCCGCCAATGGCAATTCGTTTCCGGTCGGCGATACCCATTGTTACCAAATGGTTAATCGCAGCTTCTGCATTGTACCTGATCTGCTCTACAAAAGTATCGTTTGGTTCAGTATTGCTTTCACCAACTACCGGCATATCTGCATTGTCGAGAACGGCATATCCCCGTGTAACCCAATAAACAGGTGAAGCCTTACCTATGACACTGAATTTATGAGGAGAGCCTTTAGTCTGGCCGGCAGCTGCTGCAGTCTTGAACTCTCTTGGATAGGCCCAGATTAGTACAGGGAGCGGTGGATCTCCTGTTTTGAATCCTGCAGGCAGGTATAGCGTTCCTCCTAAAGTAATTCCATCCAGCCTTTTATAGCTGATCTGTTGCTTTTTAACACCTTTTAATTCAGGATATGGGTCTTTAAAATTCGTTAAAGGGGTATAACTTTTATCCTCAATATTGATTTTGAAATAATTGGGAACAGAATCGCTGGATTCCCGGCTATTGATCATGAATTTACCATTATTAAAAAACACCGGCCGCTCATAATATGGGGATGCTGACCGAAAGAGGGTGTCCATGATCTTGGTTTTGATATTGAATTTTTGAATGAATGGGCGATCCCCTTCTGGCGATGCCCCATCACTGATGGTAAAAATATTGACATTGTCGGGATCACTGATTCGTTTTAAGGCATTGAACTCAGTCAGTAAAACGTTTCTGTTAAATTCATTTTTTCTGGTTAAAATCACTCCGGGGTCGCTATATCCATCTTCAAAATAGCGGTCATAAAGATTAACCCTGAAGTTTACATTTGAAGGCTTGATAAAAGATCTTCTCTCAAAGCGGGTTTTCCACCAGCGCTCGGTCAGGATAGCTACTTTATCATCACCCCATACAATTGAATTGAAACGGAAATAACAATCAGCAAGTTTAAGCGGGTGTTGGTTAAAAGGGGCGACTTGAGTATAAACTATATCACGGATAGTGGCCTGTTGCGCCGGATTGCCATTGTCAAGAGCCTCAACCCAGTAAAGAACGGCGCCTTTATCTGCCCGCCATCCGAATGCCCTTGGTCCTTTGGGAACTCCATCAAATCCGGCGGGAATATTCTCTGCCAATGCTGCTTCATGCAGCTTTTTGATCAGCTTTCCATCCTCGTCAAAAATGGAAGTTGTAAAAGGGAATGCATGTATCGGGACCTGATAGGAATATGGACGTGTTATGTTCGCCAGCAATAAAAATTTTCCATCAGGTGAATATTCCATTGAGCGGATGATCGCAGGCTGCAGAGAATTGGCCGATTGCCCTTCCAGATTAACCTGTTTTAATTGCGATGTGAAGTAATAATCGAAGAGTTTTTCATCGTATTGATTTTTCAAAAGATCCTGATAGGTAGGAACAGGCGCTGATTTGCCGGCGTTTTCCTGGATTAAAGGCTCTTCAGGGGTTATTTTTTGTGCAGAAACATCAGCTCTGCCATCGGGAATAAATTTGGCAAGAATACTTTTACCATCTGGATTCCAGATAAAGCTATTACCATAAGTGCTGTTTACATAAAAGATACTTAAGCGCTTCGCCTCAAAGGTTTTTAGATCAGCAAACCACAATTCGATACCCTTTACCCCATGGTGTAAAAAGGCAAACTTGCTTTCGTCCGGAGACCAGGTAATTTCTGAAATCCTGGGTTCATTTGGAAGTCCGCTAATTCTGTGTTCTGTTCCGGAACTGACAGCAAGGATTTTTATGCCTTTGTATGCTGTGCTTCGGCTTTGTCCGTTGTTAGCAGGATTGATCCGTTGCCCTGCTAGGCGAAGCTCGGCCCGGGATAATTCTGCTATGGAAGGAAGATCCTCCATTTCCAGCAGGAGCATCCATTCACCATCTGTACTGATCCTGACAGCCGGGCTTACCGGCGACTCAAATAAACTGAGAATTGGCTGAGGAGGCTTTTGATAGCCCTGAATTTCCTGAGCCGAAGTATACCTGCAAATCAGTGTTAATCCTATCAGCAGGATGATGATTCTTTTCATTTGTGTTAGTTGTCTGTTGTCAGTTGTCAGTAAATCCTGATTCATTGTTTATTAATCATTCAAAACAATAATCAGATAGCTATCGGGTTTCATCTGAAGCAATTCATAGTCTTTGTTCCTTGTTCTTTACTCTTTGTTCTTATTCAGTTGTCAGTAAATCCTGATTCATTTTAAAATGACATCCTGCTTTGTAAAACGATATAATTGTCAACTGTCAATTGTCAACTGTCAATTGTCAATTGTCAACTGTCAATTGTCAACTCTCAATTCTCCACTACTTAATCGACCTGAAATCATGTCCAACCTCAATGCTTAGTAAGGATTCATAAATCAATCGGATGACATTGTCGACGTCTTCTTTATGGATCATTTCAACAGTAGTATGCATGTATCGCAAGGGAAGGGAGATCAGTGCAGAAACTACCCCGTCATTTGAATAGGCAAAAGCATCGGTATCAGTTCCGGTTGAACGTGAGGATGCCTGACGCTGGAAAGGAATATTATTTGCTTCGGCTGCTTTGATCAGTAATTTATTCAGATTGGTTTGAACGGCTGGGGCATAAGAAACCACCGGACCTTTTCCGCAGGCCAGGTCACCCTGAGTGATTTTGTTGATCATTGGGGTTTGGGTATCATGGGTCACATCGGTGATGATGGCGACATTGGGTTTGATGCGGTGAGCAATCATTTCGGCTCCACGTAATCCGATTTCCTCCTGTACAGAATTTACGATATAAAGCCCGAAGGGCAATTTCTTTTTATTCTCTTTTAGCAAACGGGCAACCTCAGCAATCATAAAACCGCCTGCACGGTTATCAAGTGCCCTGCCCACATAATAACGATCATTCAGTACCATAAACTCGTCTTCATAGGTAACCACACAACCAACGTGGATTCCTAATTCTTCAACCTCTTCCTTGGTGGTGCATCCGCAATCGAGGAAAATGTTTTTTAAGGTTGGAGCCTCTTCTTTTTCACCACTGCGGGTATGGATAGCAGGCCATCCAAAAACAGCTTTGACTATTCCTTTATCGGTATGAATATTAACTCTTTTGGATGGTGCGATCTGATGGTCAGATCCACCATTCTTAATCACATAAATCAATCCATCTTTGGTGATGTAATTTACGAACCAGGAGATCTCATCAGCATGAGCCTCAATCACTACCTTAAATTCGGCTTTCGGGTTAATTACAGCAACCGCGGTGCCATAATTATCCACCATATACTCATCCGTAAAGGGCTTGATATAATCCAGCCACATTCTCTGACCTTCCCACTCAAATCCGGTTGGTGAGGGATTATTGATATATTTTTCAAAAAACTCCAGAGATTTCTTGGTGACTACCGGGATATGTTTCTGCTCTTTTTTCTTTGCCATTATTTCTGTTCTTTTTTGGATTTTAATTTATTGCCAACCGGCTCTATGCTGCTTTTATTGATTTCAATTTTATTTAATAAAAAGTGGTAAACGTGATTGATCTTATCATCCAGCTCTTTAACTTTTTTGTATAGATCCTGATTTTGCAGGAGGATTTGCCGGTAATATACAAAAGCACTCATAATTTCGATGTTAATTTTAACCGCTTTGGGCGATCTTAATACGGATGATAACATTGCAACCCCTTGTTCAGTAAAAGCCATCGGGTTAATGCTGGAATGTTTTAAGTTCTTTAACCGGTCGCAATTTGCGTCCTTTGTTCTTTTTCATCTAATGTCAATTCGAACATAAAGTCATCCGGAAAACGGTCTTTATTTCTTTTGACTTGCTCTTTTAATCGTTTCGTTAATGATGCCAGATCCGTATCGATCATTACCTTAAAACCTCTTAATTCAAAAATTAAGTTCTCGAATTGGCGGGTAAGAAGAATGTCGTTCATTGTTTCTGTTTCTTAAATCAACATTTTTTCCATAATTACAAAATCATGCCCATCCTTATGATAAGTTTTTTCAGTTTCTGAAAAGCCAAATTTAGTATAAAAACCTGAAGCGGTTTTACGTGCATTGCACCAAATTAAAGTAGAATGTTCCTCCACTGCCAAATCCATCAGATAGCGTAATAGTTCAGAACCAAAACCCTTGCTCTGGTATTCTTCCAGCGTTGCAAATTTCCTGAACTGGACTTCATTTCCATTTCTAAACATTGAAACTACGCTGATCAGTTTATTTTCATGGAATAAGCCCAGGTGCATGCCTTCATCATCATTATCCAGAACAGCTTTCCCGAATTCCTGATCGGGGTATAAAACCTGTCTGCGAATGCGCCAGGTAAGTTCAGGGGGAATTTGCTCTATATGCGACATTTGTAAAGCAATTTACAAAGGCATATTCCCATGCTTCTTCCTTGGATTGTTAACCACCTTGTTCTCCAGCATTTTAAAAGCTTTGATCAGCTTTTTCCGGGTCTGGGATGGTTCAATAACTTCATCTATAAAACCTCTTTCTGCAGCCCTGTATGGATTTGCGAAGATGTCTGAATATTCCTTCTCTTTTTCTATCCATCGTGCATTTGGGTCCTCTGCAGTGCTGATCTCTTTTTTGAAAATGATTTCGGCGGCTCCTTTGGCTCCCATCACCGCAATTTCAGCTCCCGGCCAGGCATAGTTCATGTCGGCGCCGATGTGTTTGGAGTTCATTACATCATATGCACCACCATAAGCTTTACGGGTAATGACGGTGATTCTTGGGACAGTGGCTTCGCAGAATGCATATAATAGTTTCGCACCGTTGGTAATAATCGCATTCCATTCCTGGTCTGTGCCGGGCAGGAAGCCCGGAACATCTTCAAGAACCAGCAGTGGAATATTAAAACTATCACAGAAACGAACAAAACGCGCACCCTTCACAGAAGATTTAATGTCCAGCACTCCCGCCAAAAAAGCAGGCTGATTGGCAACAATCCCTATACTTCTGCCTGCAAGTCTTGCAAAACCAACTACAATATTTTCGGCAAAGTCTTTATGAACTTCCAGAAAAGTGCCCTCATCACATACTTCAGAAATCACTTCACGGATATCATAGGGCTGAGAATTATTTTCGGGTATAATATCATCCAGTTTTGGCCTTGCTTCATCAGAACCTTCATAAGCTATGGAGGGAGCTGTTTCTTCACAGTTCTGTGGCATGAATGAAAGCAGCTTTTTTACATGATTGATAGCGTCGAGCTCATTGCTGCAGGCAAAATGTGTGACACCTGACTTTGTAGCATGCGCTGATGCACCTCCTAGCTCTTCTGAACTTACAATTTCGTGGGTGACAGTTTTTACTACGTTTGGCCCGGTGACGAACATATAAGAGGTATTCTCAACCATCAGCACAAAATCGGTAATGGCAGGGGAGTAGACAGCCCCTCCAGCACAGGGCCCCATGATTGCCGAGATCTGCGGGACAACTCCTGAAGCCATGGTATTCCTGTAAAAAATATCCGCATAGCCTCCCAAAGAAACAACCCCTTCCTGAATCCGGGCACCTCCTGAGTCATTCAAACCAATTAGTGGTGCACCATTTTTTATCGCAAGATCCATGATCTTGCAGATTTTTTCAGCATGCGTCTCGGAAAGTGAACCGCCGAAAACTGTAAAATCCTGAGAGAATACGTAAACAAGCCTCCCATTAATGGTCCCATAGCCTGTTACAACCCCATCCCCGGGATAATGTTCCTTCTCCATCCCAAAATCCTTTGATCGGTGCATTACCAGCATCCCAACCTCTTCAAAAGAACCTTCATCCAGCAAAAAGTGCAATCGCTCTCTGGCGGTTAGTTTACCTTTTTTATGCTGACTTTCAATTCTTGCCTTGCCGCCTCCCAACAGGGCCGCTTCTTGTTTCTGCCTTAATATTTGAGTTCTTTTATCCACAATCTGAAGGATTATTATTGCTTATCCGGAACCGTGAAAATACTAAAAAATGCATAAAGGAGCGGAAATTTTGCTTGATTTTCTATTAATAAACATAAGCTTCGGATGTATTTTTGACTGGGTGGGATATGCCCATGTGTATTGACTTTACATTAAATTAATCTTAAATATTCATTAATTTTGCAAAAAAAAATATCCGGATGTCCAGATTCAAACTTCTATCCCTGATTGCACTATCGCTGATTTCTATAAGTGTTTTTGCTCAGCGGGAAAGGGATGAACGTGCCATGATTCATAATTTCAAAGGCGTACAGTTTAAGTCCCCGGACTCTTCCTTTTATATTAATTTTCGTTTCCGCATGCAGAACCGGATTGGAGCCTATACCACTTCAGGTACCGATTTGAGTTTTAATGAGTATGATGCAAGGGTTCGAAGATTAAGAATGCGGGTTGATGGCTTTATCATGAATCCTAAATTAACCTACAGCGTACAGTTGGCTTTTACCCGTGGCGATCAGGATGTTGATAATACAGGTATTGCCAATATTGTAAGAGATGCGATCATCTTTTACCATTTTACACCAAAGTTTTACATGGGATTTGGGCAGAATAAACTTCCGGGAAACAGACAAAGGGTCAATTCTTCTGGCCAGCTGCAATTTGCAGACCGTTCTATAGTGAATGGAGCTATGACTATTGACCGGGATTTCGGACTTAAGGCGTATTATCATAATAAGATCGGGGAAATGGATTTTCATCTTAAAGGGGCCATCACGACAGGAGAGGGAAGAAGTGTGAATTCAACGGATGATGGCCTCGCGTATACCGGCCGTGTAGAGTTATTACCCCTGGGGACGTTTACCGGTGATGGTGATTATTCGGAAGGTGACCTGGAGCGTGAACCTAAACCTAAAATTTCTATTGCGGCAGGTTATAGTATGAATAAGAAAACAAACAGGTCTGGCGGACAGCTTGGAAAAGAACTTTATAATCAGGTGGATATGGCGACCTGGATGATTGATGCAATCGGGAAATACAGAGGTTGGGCCTACTCAGTAGAATATATAAAAAGGCATGTTGATAATCCACTGACATTTAACTCTTCGGGAAGCCTGAGGTATGCTTTTACGGGAAATGGAATAAACCACCAGGCTTCCTATGTCTTTCCGTCTAATATTGAGTTTGCATTCAGATATTCACGCCTAACTCCTTCAGTTAAAATTCTGGCTCAGGAAGACAAAAAAAATATCCTGGAACTGGGTGCGACGAAGTATTTAAATAAACATCGGGTTAAGATGCAACTGAACCTGAACTATATGGCTACTGATGGAAATTTTGCACTCGGCCATCCCGGAAACAAATGGGGTGTTTTAACGCAGTTTGAATTGGGGATCTGATCGTTTTTTGGACATTCATTGAATGTAACGATTTCATAAATTTTCGATTTTTTATTATATTAGAATTCGATTGTGTTAGTTTTGTGCCGTGCTGTGGAAAGAATTTTATTCCGAAGACATTGTTAAATGAAAAAGGAATACGCTAAAAAATTATTCAGTTTCGTCTTTTTATTCATCTTTTTCGTAAAGATGGTCATATCCATAGCACCCTTAATCGCCGACCATATTGATAACAGAATTGTCAATGCTGTAATTATGCAGCTGGAGATTGAAACTCACTCATCAAAAGGAGTAGATCAGGCTAAAGAGTCCTTAAATAAAGGGGAATGGTTGAGTGGTATATTTAAATTTAACCTTGCCAGTCCACAAACAACTGTTGCATTGAAAAAATACAGTGCATTAAGACAATTTTTTATAGAATCTTTTTACCCTGCTGTTCCTACCCCTCCTCCAAACTGTTAAACCTCATTTAACGCTTTATTACCTTTTCATTTATTTGTAGCCTATAAATCCCGGTTTAATCAGTTATTGGTTCCGGCAATCTTCTGTTGGTTCAAAATATATGAGATAATTCTCTTGAATTTATTCAATCGTTTTTTACAGCGTTAAAATCTGCGATTCTGCTATTTTTTGGCAGAGATTAAATCATCAATTTATTCATATACAGCAATTTAACGAATGAGACATCATAAAGAACAGTCAAGAGAATCACTCACACCGCGTTTAGCGCTTGAGTTTTTAAAGGATGGGAATAGCCGCTTTTGTAAAAACCTGAGCTATAACCGGGATAATCAACAAATCATCATGGAAACAGCTACAGGGCAATGGCCGTTCGCTGCAGTTTTGAATTGCAGTGATTCACGTCTGGCAACTGAGCTGATTTTTGATCAGGGTCTTGGAGATATTTTTAGCATCCGCCTGGCAGGTAATGTGGCAAGTCCGGAAGCCATAGCGAGTCTGGAATATACCTGTAAGGTTTTGGGGAGTAAACTGATTGTCGTACTTGGACACACCAATTGCGGAGCGGTTACTGCAGCCTGTAATTCAGTTCAAATGGGTAACCTTGAAGTTTTGCTGAAGCATATTAATCCCGCAATTGCAGCTGAGAAAGAAACCCTGAGTAATCGTAATGGTTCGAATAAAGTGTTTTTGAATAATGTATTGCATAACAATGTGCATCAACAGATTGATACAATTATCAATGGAAGTGACATCAT
>CAZTRY010000086.1:0-15329 GCA_964616525.1 uncultured Sphingobacterium sp.
TGATAGGGCTTAAGCATATGTGTTTCGGGCATAAAACCAATGGTATTATGTAAGGCAGCATATCCGGTTGAATATCGTGCTGTCTCTAAAAAACCCGTAATTCCTGAATCGGGGGTATCCTCAATGCTATTGACATAAGGAGTCATTTCGAAGTTAGAGGCCTTCATTTTTTTGTACAGATCAGGCAGCATACGTGCACTTAAATATTCAGAAAGCACAGGATTCAGTTTATCCTTCTGAGGAGCGATAAGCGTCATTACATACTGATAGTCAGCTCCATTACTTGTATGATTATCAATAAATACTTCCGGCTGCCAGATATTGAAGATCGTTTGAAAGACTCTTGAATTTTTGGAATCTCCTTTTATAAAATCCCTGTTAAGATCAAGATTCTGATAGTTTCCTCTAAAACCATAGGACTCGGGGCCATTCTGATTTACTCTGGAAAGTCCTCTGTTCAGCATTCCATCAATATTGTAGACGGGGATGATACAGATCACCACATTTTTAGGAATTGAGTTCTTTTCCAGCAGATCGCGAACAAGCATCATGCTGGCATCTATTCCTTCAGGTTCACCCGGATGAATACCATTATTAATCAATAGAATTCTTTTGTTTTTCTTTCTGATTTCGACGGGATCAAAGATTTTATCCCTGGAAAGAACAATCAGGTTTATTGGTTTTCCGATATCGCTTTGCCCGCAGTCGAGGATCCTCATCTGCCCATGTTTTTCATCCAGAACCTGATAATAATCAATCAGTTCCTGATAGGTCGCAGTTAATCCCTTGTTTTTTTCAAAAGGACTGATCTGTGCATTTGCCATAAGAAAACCATTAATTAAGATCAATAAAAGACTAAACCTTCTAATCATACCTGATTGACAAATATAAGATCAATGCCCAAGCTTATCGATAAGATCGGCAAGATTCCTGTCCTTTTCTGTAATTTTATTACCGGCATCATGAGAGCTCAACATTATGATCACCTTGTTATAGGAATTAGACCAATCAGGATGATGGCCTGCTTTTTCGGCCATTAGAGCTACCTTATTCATAAAAGCCCAGGCAGAAATAAAATCCTTGAATTTGAATTCCTTTTTAAGGTATTCTTCCCCCTTTTCAATATCCCTGACTTCTTTCCATTCCATAATTAAAATCTTAAAATCGTTTATTTTTGGGCAGGCTTTTTAATATCAGGTCGTAAGAATGATCGATCATTTCCTTTAAGAGGGCATCACTTAATCGACCATTCATAAATACTGTATTCCAATGGGTCTTATTCATATGGTAGCCCGGCTGTACTTCCTCGTACTCTTCCCGAAGTGATACTGCTCTTTCCGGATCACATTTCACATTGAAACGATCCGGATTATCAAGTCCGCAAAGCAAAAATATCTTATCTGCCAGTTTGAACACAAGTGTGTCTTCACCAAAAGGAAAAGTTTCAGTAACTCCGGACTTTAAAAGGCAATAATCTCTTAAACTTTCTATGTTCATTTTTCTGGGTGACGAGTCTTGAATACTCTCAGAACTAATCATTTCAACAATACGCTTGGTAATGATTAATTTCGCAGAGCCAATTATAAAATTAAGCAAAAATGACCTTAAGCGAAAATATAAGCTATACTGTTACAGAACGATTTTTAAGATATACTGCAATTGATACCCAATCCGACCCGGCTTCTACAAGCTTTCCTTCTACCCAAAAACAAAAAAATCTTGCTGAACTTTTAGTCGGCGAATTGCTCGAAATGGGCTTGAAAGATGCTCATTTAGACCAGTATGGGTATGTTTACGCAAGTATTCCGGGAAATACCGATAAGAAAGTGCCTGTTATTTGTTTCTGCTCCCATATGGATACTTCTCCCGATTGCAGCGGAGAGAATGTGAAAGCTATTATTCATAAAAATTATCAGGGACAGGATATTATTCTTCCTGATGATCCCAATCAGATTCTTCGAATGAAGGATCATCCTGACCTGAAAGATCAGATTGGTAATGACATCATAACTGCAAGCGGAACTACCTTATTGGGTGCTGATAATAAAGCTGGAATAGCCGAAATTATGGATGCGGCAAAGTTCCTGATTTCCCATCCTGAGTATAAACATGGTGAAATAAAGATTCTCTTCACGCCTGATGAAGAAATAGGAAGAGGTGTTGACAAAGTAGATCTCAAAAAACTTGGTGCCGATTTTGCTTATACGATCGATGGTGAAACTGCTGGTTCTATTGAGAATGAAACCTTCTCTGCGGATGGTGTTAAGATAATTATTCGGGGTGTAAGTGCTCATCCCGGATTTGCCAAAAACAAGATGGAAAGTGCTATAAAAATAGCTTCAGAGATTGTTTCGGCTTTACCAAAGGAGTTTCTTTCACCTGAGAGCAGCTCGGATAAAGATGGTTTCATACACCCTGTTTCAATAAATGGTTCGGTAGAACAGGCTAGTATTGAATTCATTATCCGTGATTTTAAAACTGAATTATTAAAAAGCCATGAGCTGATTCTGGAACAAATTGTACAGAAAGTTTTGAAGGCTTATCCCAATTCAGGGTATGAATTTATTTTGGAAGAACAATACCGGAACATGAAATCGGTTCTTGACCAATATCCGCAAATTGTTCAGGCAGGAATAGAAGCTATTGAACGAAGCGGATTAACAGCCAGACTACAGAGCATCAGAGGAGGAACAGACGGTTCCAGGCTCTCATTTATGGGCTTACCATGCCCGAATATATTTGCCGGAGAGCATGCCTTTCATGGAAAACAAGAGTGGGTATCTGTTCAGGACATGCAAAAAGCTGTTCAAACTATTATCAATCTGGCATTGATCTGGGAGGAGAAGAGTTAAAACCAAACCTTCTAATAATTAGGATCTTAACACAAATTAACAAAGCTCCTAGCTTGCCTGATGTATCTTTGCGCATTCAGGATCTAGTAAGGAACGTATATAATAACAATTGTAATGAAATCATTACGAAGCCCATTAAACCTTTATCACACACTTAGTCTAAAAATCGTATGAAGACCAAAATCAAAAATTTTTTAGTGCTTTCATTATCTATATTCTTATTCAGTTCCCTGCCTGCGCGTTCGCAGAAAAAAGCAGAGCTTATTACTTCATTATGGGCTGACAAACCAATACTAATTGACGGTAAGCTTAATGATTGGAACGATAGTCTTAGTCTCTATAACGATGCCACAAAACTCTATTATAACCTCTCCAATGATGATGAAAACATCTACCTGGCAATAAAAAATGGGGCACCAGAAAGTTTAACAAGAATTCTGGCCAGGGGTATTAGCTTCTCGGCAAATATTGAAAATAAGAAAATACCTGCCATGGTAACTTTCCCGCTTCTTGACCGCACTCCGGGAAAAAAGCTAAATGAAACAGAACCACCTGAGCCTGAAGAGATACAAAGAAGAATTCTTGAAAGAATCAAACAGATCAGAGTAGATGGATTCAAAGAAATTATAGATGGTGGTATTTCTCTTTACAATACCTATGGTATAAAAGCCGCTGCTGCATTTGATTCAAAAAATAATCTGATTCAGGAAATAGCGATACCAATCCGATTACTGGGTATCGAGCCGGGGAGAACTGAACCAATAACCTATGGTATCAGAATCAATGGATTTCAGGGACCAGCGGCTGTGCAGCAAAGGGATATGAATGCCTTTGATGATATGTATGGCGGCAGATACGGTGGCAGATATAACGGAAGATATGGCAGAAACTATGATGGGATGTATGGAGGGATGCCTTCCAGAAATTACCCTCCAGCCAGAATATCCACATCAACAGAGTTTTTTATAAAGAGCTCATTGGCAGTAAAACAATAAACCTATTTACTGAATAAGAAAATCAGGAATTCAAAAAACTATAAACCAAATAATATCAAACATGAAAAAACTGTTACCCTTAATTTTCGGCTTAATTATTAGCTACAGTGCTTCTGCACAAACAAGTCGTGATATAAGTGGAGTGGTGCAGGATTCCACGGGTACCAGTATCATCGCTGCTACGGTGAAATACATTGCCGGCAAAGACACTTTATTTACAAGGACTGATGCTGATGGAAACTTTATTTTCAAAGGTGTTAAATCTTCAACCTTCCTTTTAACTGTTTCGAGTTTAGGCTACAGGCCCTTAAATAAACGATTTTTATACAAAGACGGCGACACGCCGATCATATTAGACCCAATTAGTCTGAAGGCAGAGAGTAGGGTCCTTTCTGAAGTTGTTATATCGGGTACCCCATCTGTAACCATTAAGGAAGATACAATCATTTACCGTGCATCAGATTACCCGCTTCGAGAAAATGCATTGGCTGAAGATCTTTTGAAAAGGTTACCTGGCGTTGAGGTCGATAAAGATGGGAATGTTACTGCTCAGGGCAAGGCAATTACAAGAGTAAGAGTAAATGGAAAAGATTTTTTTGGTGGCGATGTTAAAACAGCTACCCAACAGCTTCCTGCAAATATCCTTGAATCTGCTCAGATTATTGACGACTATGGCGATCAGGCTAACCTGACCGGAATAAGAAATGGAGACCCCGAAAAGATTCTGAACTTTACAATCAGAGCTGATAAAAACAAGGGCTATTTTGCCAGAGGTACAGTTGGAGGGGGAGATAAAGAACGTTATCAGGCTTCATTGACAGCCAATACCTATAATAATTCTGAACAGTTTTCCTTTATTGGGAATCTGAACAACACCAATAGCTCGGTATTCAATTTTGGCGGCGGTGGCGGATTTGGCGGCGGCGGTGGTGGTGCCCGTGTACAAAATGTCGGTGGTGGTGGTGGTGGCGGTATGCGCTTCCAGGGTGGTGGAATGCAGGGTGGCGGTGGCACCCAGGGCGGGAACAACAGTGATGGACTCACCTCGGTAGGATCTATCGGATTAAATTATCGTAAAGATTATGGTAAGAAAGTAAGCTCATACGGTAATTACAGTTTTTCAAATCGTGATAACGATGTGATCAGTGATCAGTTGCAACAAAATAATTTTCAGAATTCACTTACATCAACCACCCAAAACTCATTAAAAAATCTGATCAATAACAATCACCGCTTTGGCTGGAACCTTGAATACCGTCCTGATAGTGTTAATTATATTAAATTTAACCCCACCTTCAGCTATGGTTCATCGGTAGATAATGGAAATACTAGCTTTATACAATATGATAATAGCCGACTAAGCTCAGACGGTACAACACTTAATAACACCGATTCAAAAAATCCTAATTTCGGAGCAACTCTATTATTGAATCATCGCCTTAAAAAAAGAGGAAGAAATCTATCCTTATTCGCTTCAGCCAATAATGCTAAAACCAAACAGGAAGATGATCAGCTTACTCAATATATCAACTATCTGGTTGGGGGCGGAACTACGAATGTTTATAGAAATCAGGAATTGTATGATAATAATAGAAACTCTAATATAAATGCAAATCTGTCTTATAATGAGCCACTTAGCTTAAGGTCGAATCTGGAGTTTAATTATAATCACAGTACTACTACCTACCGGAATGAACGGGAAACCTATGATATTAGCCCGAGCGGATCATCAAGCTACAATATTAGCCTTAGCAACGATTTTAATTATTCTTTCAGCACCAACAGGTTTGGAGTGAATTACAGATTTAATGAGAAAAAATACAATTATTCCTTCGGATTAAGTGCTCAGCCCAGTGTTCTGGAAGGCAGATCTGTGGTTAATGGTGTTACAACTCCAAACAGAAACACAGGTTTTAACATTATTCCATCTGCACGATACTCCTATAATTTCTCAAGGACCAGAGCGGTAAATGCATTTTACTTTGGTCGTGCAAATGAACCAACCTATATTCAATTGCAACCAACTCCGGATATTTCAAATCCACAGTATCCTGTATATGGTAATCCGAATCTTGGAGCTGAATTCTCGCATTTTCTTACTTTCAGATATAATAATTTCAACTTCAATTCGGGAGACGTACTATTTTTTAATGTATCCGGAAATTTTACTGAAAATAAGATAGTTTCAAATATCATTCGCTCCATGGATCCTGCTGTTGGTCTGGTGCAGGAAACCCGCTACCTCAATACGGATGGTTATTATACCGCCAATGCGTTCTATAATTTCTCCAAACCTTTCAAGGAAAAGAAATATGTGTTTTCATTCAATGGATCTGCTAATTACATTAATAATATTTCCTATACCGATAACGTTAAGAATACCGGCAAAAACTGGATCTTTTCACAAGGTTTGAATATGCAGATTAATCCAAACAAGAATCTTGAGTTCAATCCAGGATTGAGATACAGCTTGAATACTAATACGAATGATGCCATAACCAATAACAATACAAAGGTTTCTACCTACTCCCTGAATTTTAACAGCAGGGTATACTTTCTGAAAACCTGGTTAATTGGTTCTGATCTTAGTAAATCATTCAATAATGGATACAGCAGCTCTTTAGCAGTAAATCCATTTATTATCAATACTTATCTTGAGAAGCAATTCTTTAAAGATAAACGTGCTTCTCTAAGATTTCAGGGGTATGACCTGTTAAATGAAAATACCAGTGTATCACGGTCAGTAACCGGAAATGTGATTACTGACAGCCAAAGTAATCGCCTGTCAAGATATTTCATGTTAAGCTTTACCATGAGACTGCAAAAATTCAGTGGAAAACAACCTGAGCAGCAGCAAATGGGTCCGGGTATGAGACCAGGTGGTGGTGGTCCCTGGATGAGACCAGGTGGCGGCGGCCCTTCAAATTTTTAATATTTCAATAACACCTCTATAAAGCTGCTTCCAAAAAGGCAGCTTTTTTATTTATAACCTTTTTATAAACTCAGGAATATCTATATTAGAAATAGCAAACATTCTAATATGGAAAGAAGAAAATTTATACGCAGTGGACTGGCAGCAGGTGCAATAATACCTGCAACTTACGCTACCCTACTGGGCTCAGAAGTAAAGGCAGCTGAAAATGCTCCTCAAACAGAAGTCGAAGCCAATAAAATGGCAGAAGATGAGGGTATAACTATCGAGAGAAGTGTATCCGGAAGACCACATGAAGGAAAAGTTCTGGCAGTTATCCAACCACATGTTGATGATTCTACTCTGTTTGCAGGTGGCACTATTGCCAAACTGATTAGCGAAGGTTATACAGGCTATTTGATCAGAACCACAAATGATGATGCGGCCGGCGGTGGAACCGATGGTGACAGAGTTCTTAATAATGAGAGGGACAATGATAAAGTGGCCAAAGTTCTGGGTTTGAAAAAAGTTTATAATTTGGGATACCGCAATCATCGAATGGATGAATACAATACCCAGGAAATAAAAGGAAGACTAATATTCCTGTTCAGACTTTTGAAAGTGGATACTATTTTCAGTTATGATCCATGGGGCCATTACGAAGAAAATCCGGATCATTATGTTACTGCCCAGGCGGTTGAAGCTGCAAGATGGATGTCGGGCAGTGTCGATTATCCCGAACAACTGGATGCAGTAAAACCTTATGGCGTAAAAGAACGCTATTACTTCGCAAGAGGTCCGCAACTGGTAAACCGCATTGTTGACATAACAAAACACATTGATAAAAAGGTTGAAAGTAATGTTGTAATCACTACCCAGGGTCCCGGAGGTAATAATGGCTCAAGAATCAGAAAGAGACTGGCTGATCAGGGTAAGAAATTGCCAATACTTGGTGATACCGATGAGTCGGCAGACTTTAACTATGTGAAGCATTTTGTGCTTGATAAAGACTCTTTAACTCAAAGGGGTACCCCATCAGACCGGGAGGTGGGTAAGAAGTACGGTTTAGAATGGGCTGAGGCTTTCCATTATATTGGAAATCCGGTTTCAGTACTGCCTGACTATATTGAAAAAAATGCGGTACCGAAGTAAGCAGAAGTACAATTAATGAAAAGGCCTGATAATTGAGTTTATCAGGCCTTTTTTTAAAATTTTTAGTTCTTTTTCGCTTTCTTCATTGGATTATCCCCGGTTGAAACACCTCTTACACCTGGATTACCTTTAAAAAGTTCAAATCTGCTTGGCAGGAATTTTCTCGGCAGGTAATTATTTTCTTCATCAATGTCTGCGGTCTCACGCAATGGATCAAGTACAATACTCTTAACTTCCTTATTTTTTGCAAATACTTTTGACACCTCTGATTCATTTAACCTCCATATTTCAGCCGGGATTCTTTCAATTTCTGAACTTCCATCAGTAAAGTTAAACTGAATAATCAGGGGCATGACCTGACCTCCGATGTTTTTGAATTTAAGTTCATAAAAGTTTAAATTGCTGTTCAGCAACTCCTTCTCCTTAGGACTTAACTTTGCAAGAAAATCAGAATACGCCTTTTCATCTTCAGGTGTAACACTGAAAGGATTGAAAGAATTATAAAAATCGCGGGTAGACGGATCAGCCTCAACAATAGTTTTGGGGTTATCCTTTAGATTATTGTTCTTACTGATATAGCTTTCTTCCCTTTCAAATACTTTTTTCGCATCTGCTTTCTTTTCTGCGGGACTACGGTTATCAAGTTTCAACCAACTCACTGATTCAAGGGAAATATCAACAGGCTCTGTTTTAAAGAACCAGCCTCTCCAGAACCAGTCGAGATCAACTGCAGATGCATCTTCCATCGTTCTGAAAAAATCATCCGGCGTAGGATGCTTAAACATCCATCGCTGAGCATATTGCCTGAACGCATAGTCAAACAACTCCCTGCCCATGATGGTTTCTCTAAGGATATTTAAGGCAGTTGCCGGCTTTGCATAAGCATTCGGACCAAACTGAATAATATTCTCAGAATTAGTCATGATTGGTTCAAGCAAATGTTTCTCACTCCTCATATAAGGTACAATCTTATGTGCAGGACCTCTTCTTGAAGGGTAGTTTCTGTCCCATTCCTGCTCAGCCATAAACTGCATAAAAGTATTCAGACCCTCATCCATCCAGGTCCACTGACGCTCATCAGAATTGACTATCATCGGGAAAAAATTATGCCCTACCTCATGAATAATTACTGATATCATTCCGTATTTAACCGCATCGGTATAGGTTCCGTCTGCATCCGGACGACCGTAATTAAAACAGATCATCGGATATTCCATACCATTGGAAGCCTCAACCGAAATTGCAACCGGATAAGGATAATCAAATGTTTTTGCTCCGTAAGATTTAATGGTATGTGCAACAACTTTGGTAGAATATTGCTCCCATAACGGATTTCCTTCTTTTCCATAGTATGACATAGCCATCACATCCCGGTTCCTTTGCTTTACAGCCATTGCATCCCAAATCAGCTTACGCGAAGAAGTCCAGGCAAAGTCTCTGACATTCTCTGCATGATAGATCCAGGTCTTTTTATCTTTCGCCCTGGTTTTTTCAAGCTTCTCAGCTTCAGCCTGAGTTCTGATGATTACCGGTTTATCATAACTTTTCTTGGCTTCTTCCCATCTCTTCAATTCCACAGAATTTAAAACAGATTCGGGATTTTGCAGTACACCGGTTGCTCCAACCATATGATCTGCAGGAACTGTAATCTTCACTTTATAGTCGCCAAAAGTAAGAGCAAACTCACCTTTGCCCATAAACTGCTTGTTCTGCCATCCCTGAAAATCAGAATAAACCGCCATTCTTGGGAACCATTCAGCCATTGTATACAGGTAATTACCGTCCTTCTCAAAATACTCATACCCCGGGCGACCACCAATAAAGCTCATTCTGTCGTGAATATTGAAAGTCCAGTCCATGGTGAACTCAATTTTTGAACCCGGCTTAAGCGGCTCTGGTAAATTAACCCTCATCATTGTTTTGTTAATCGTAACAGGAATATCCTTTCCTGAGAGATCCTTAACAGACAGTATTTTATAACCCAAATCCTGATCATGCCATAAAATCCCCTGAAGCTGAGTCATAGACATGTTCTGAGATATTTTACTTTCTGCTACCTTGGGAGTATTTGAATCTTTGGCACGTTCGTTCTGATCCAGCTGAATCCACAAATAAGAAAGCGGATCAGGAGAGTAATTATGATAGCTTACCTTCTGCCAGCCTTTAATAGATTGGTTTTCGTCGTTAAGTTCAACAACAATCTCATGATCTGCTTTCTGCTGCCAGTACATATGACCGGGAGCTCCTGAAGCTGTTCTGTAAACATTTGGCGAGCGCAGACTGCTTTGAAGCTGTTCAAATCTTTCGGCGTGGTTTTGCTCTGTATGCTGGGCAAAAACTCTAAATCCGCAAAGCAATAAAATTGCAATAGCAAGTGATATTCTTTTCATTTTTTTAAGAAACGTATTTTACAATTGGTATTGTTGATCAGGGAAACTGAATACTATCAGGGATTAAATCAGGGCTAAGATAATCAGCCTGAACCAAATTCAACGAAAAATACTCACCAAAACTTTTTATCAATCATCATCATAATGGCCATTCCAAAAATTATGGCAGAACTTACAATGGTAAGCTGTGGTCTGTTGACTTTAAAAATCTTCAATGGAATTAGTGAAGCAAGCAGAAAAATCAATACAATTAATAACTGCCCTGCCTCAAGTCCGATATTAAAGGCAAAAAGAGGCTGTAACAAAGAAAGCTCTTTTCCCAGCAGGGATTTAAGATAATTGGAAAATCCCAGGCCATGAATCAGGCCAAAAAACATGGCAAAAAAATAATTGAGCTGTACTCCTTTACCTGTTTTGGGATTCAGGATATTCCCCGCGGCAGTAATGGCAATGGTAACAGGAATTAAAAATTCAACAAGATCTGAGTTAATCGTTAATACTTCAAAGGTAGCAAGGGCTAAAGTCACTGAATGTCCGATGGTAAAAGCCGTTACCAAAATGATGACTCTTTTCCAGTCGGCGACTGAATATAAACTGCATAAAGCTATAACGAACAAAATATGATCAAATCCTGCCAGATCAAGAATATGACTTGTTCCAAGCCGGAAGTAAAGTTCAAACTGCCCCATATAATCTTAGAATTAAATAATAGCCAGGCTTAATCAGAATATCCATAATTTGCAGCAAATATCAGGCATTGTGTTTTATAATTATCTATTCTCTTTCATTCTGCTCATTCAAGGTCTGTTTCATCCCTTTTATATCAGTTTAACAGAGATTAAATACAATCCCGGGCAGGCCGGTCTTGAAATCTCTCAGAAAATATTCTGGGATGATCTCGAGGTAGAGCTGTCCGAATATTCCGGAAGTAAAATCAACTTTCTGAAACCAAAGGATAAAGACAATCTGGATAAAATACTTCAACAATACCTTCTTCAGAAAAATGAAATTTCAGTGAATGGGAAAAAAGTAAAACTGGAATATCTGGGCTATGAGATTGAAGAGGATGCTGCCTGGTTTTATCTGGAAGCCAGACAAATTCCCCGACCGCAAAAAGTAGAAATCAGGAATAGCATTCTCCACAATCATTTTGCAGGTCAGCAGAATATTGTCAATTTCTATCTGAATAAAAACCCGAAAAGTTTAATTCTTACAAAGGAGAAAGATCGTGGGGTATTGACATTTTAAGAATATATTTAATAAATCAACTACAAATGTGGATTAGACCAATTTTATTCAGTTTGCTCATTCTGCTTGGCGGATCTATTAATGCTCAAACTAAAAAACCCAATATTATCCTTGTTTACATTGATGACATGGGTTATGGTGATATTGGAATAACGGGGGCAAATTCTTATCTGACGCCCAATTTTAATCAAATGCAAAAAGATGGTGTCTTGTTTACCCAATTCTACTCACCACAAGCTGTTTGCACTGCATCGCGGGCAGGTGTGCTGACTGGAGCCTATCCAAACAGAATCGGATTTTCAGGGGCACTTGATCATAACTCGAAAATGGGATTGAATCCTGATGAACAAACTATCCCGGAATTATTAAAAACTAAGGGTTATAAAACCGCGGCTTATGGAAAATGGCACCTGGGACATTTACCAGAATTTTTACCCAGACAACATGGCTTTGATGAATTTTTTGGAATACCATACTCAAATGATATGTGGCCAAATCATCCAACCGGAAAAAATTATTACCCACCATTGCCATTGATTGAAAATGAAACAACCATTCAAACCAACCCGGATCAAAGTCAGTTTAACACCTTATTTACTGAAAAAAGTCTGAGCTTTATTGAAAAAAATAAATCGAATCCTTTCTTCATTTATCTGGCACATCCCATGCCTCATGTACCTCTCTTTGTTTCTGAAAAATTTAAAGGAAAATCCAGGCAGGGGCTTTACGGTGATGTAATGATGGAACTCGACTGGAGTATCGGTCAGATCAGAAATAAGCTAAAAGAGTTAAAAATGGAAGAGAACACCCTGCTTATTGTTACATCTGACAATGGGCCCTGGATTAACTACGGTAATCATGCCGGTAGTACCGGTGGACTCAGAGAAGGTAAGGGCACATCATTTGAAGGTGGCCAGAAAGTTCCATGTTTGATGAACTGGAAAGGTGTTATTCCCGGTGGAACTATTTGCAATAATCTGGCATCATCGATTGATATCCTTCCAACACTTGCCGCAATAACAGGTGCAGAACTATCGGGAAGAAAAATTGACGGGGTAAATATTTACGAATTAATGAAGGGCGATTTTAGTCAGAATCCCAGAGATCATTTTTTATATTATTACAGAAAAAACAGTCTTGAAGCAATCAGAAAGGGAGACTGGAAACTGGTTTTACCGCATCATAGCAGAACTTACGAAGGATTTAAACCCGGAATTGATGGTATACCCGGACAGGTTAATGAAAATCACTTTGTTGAAGGCGGATTATATGATCTGAGAAGAGATCCCGGAGAAAGATATAATGTAAGGGGCGATTATCCAGAAATTGAGGCTGAACTTTTAAAATTTGCGGCTGCAGCAAGAGAAGACCTGGGAGATGATCTGACCAAAAATCCGGGTAAAAACCGAAGGCAGGCATCGGTTAAACCATGAGTTGATTTCAATATTTTAATCCCATTTCAGATAAATTCTATGATTAATCCCATCAAAAAGATAAAAATTAGGCTCTTTTTAATCATTCTATCGATTTCTTTTCCGGGTGTTGTATTGGCTCAGTCCAGACTTCATCCTTTCAATCCCTTACCTCAGCAATGGGATGAGGCAATCCCTCAGGGAAACGGAATGATCGGTTCACTGATCTGGGAGAAAAACAAAACCATACGTTTTGCATTAGACCGTGCCGACCTTTGGGATAGCCGGCCGATGAAAGGGCTGCATCGCAAAGAGTTTAGCTACCAATGGATAGTTGAACAAAGATTAAATAATAATTATAAACCGGTTCAGGAATATTTTGATCATCCTTATGACAGGGAACCGGCCCCAACAAAAATTCCGGGAGCAGCAATTGTGTTTAATTTCACGAAACAGTTTATTCTTTCAGATGCTAAATTAAACCTCGATGAAGCTACATCTGAGATTAGCTGGAAGAACGGTACGCGACTTTACTCCTATGTACATGCTACAGATCCGGTGGGCTGGTTCAGATTTGAAAACCTGTCTGCAGATTTTGATATTGAATTGATTCCTCCATCCTATCAGGCTGCGGTAAAAGTTAGCGGAGATCCTGTTGGAGGAGACGATCTGGGGCGATTGGGATATGAACAAGGGAATGTCGCGAAAACTACAAACAGCATTATTTATCATCAAAAGGGTTGGGGTGATTTCTCATACGATGTTATTGTAAGCTGGAAGAAGATTGATTCTAAAACTGTGGAGGGTGTCTGGACTATCAAAAGTAATCCCGATGTTTTTAAAAGCAACCTGGATCTCCAGAATTTACAGCAAAAACTGAAAGCAGGATATGATCAGAACAGAAAGACTCATTTGGACTGGTGGTCGAAATTTTGGGCTAAATCTGATCTTCAGGTTCCTGATAAAACGCTGCAGCATCAATGGGAAATGGAGCAGTATAAATTTGGTTCAACAGCCCGGCAGAATGCACCGCCAATTTCCTTACAAGCTATCTGGTCAGCCGATAATGGCCGGATTCCACCCTGGAAAGGGGATTTTCATCATGACCTGAACACCCAGCTTAGCTATTGGCCGTCTTATAGTGGCAATCACCTTGAACAGGCGATGGGTTATCTGGATCATTTTGAACTCAATAAGGAGAACTATCAACGCTATACCAGGCTATTCTTTGGCAAAGAAGGGATTGCAGTACCCGGGGTCACTACTTTAGATGGCACCGAAATGGGCGGATGGATCCAATATTCACTTTCTCCAACCGTCTCTGCCTGGGTATCACAACACTATTATCTGCAATGGCGTTACAGCATGGATAAAGATTTTCTGAAAAATAAAGCCTATCCATGGATACAATCCACTGCCACTTTTCTGGAGCAGATTTCAGTACTCGATGCAGTAACCGGTAAGCGTAAACTGGTAATCAGTTCAAGCCCGGAGATCAATGATAATAGAAGTGATGCCTGGTTTACCAAGACAACAAATTACGACCTGTCACTCATGCAGTTCAATTTTAAGGCAGCAGCAGAACTGGCAAGAGCCTTGAATCTCATGGAAGAAGCAAGACACTGGGATAAAATTTATCAGCAATTACCGGATCTTGCTCTTTCAAAAAATAATGAACTGATGATTTCACCCGAGTATCCCTACAGTGAATCACATCGTCATTTTTCAAATACAATGGCCATCCACCCCCTTGGATTGATCAAATGGGAAGATTCCGATCAGGCAAAAAACATTATCCGTTCGAGTATTAAATTATTGGATGATGTTGGTCCGAAATTATGGTGTGGTTATTCCTATGCCTGGTTGGGTAACCTTAAAGCGAGAGCAAAAGATGGTGAAGGAGCGGCAAAAGCATTAACAATATTCTCCACCGCATTTTGCTCTTCCAATAGCTTTCACTTAAATGGAGATCAGACCAAATCCGGCTATTCTGATTTTGTTTACCGGCCATTCACGCTGGAAGGAAATTTTGCTTTCGCCGCCGGGATACAGGAAATGCTGATCCAGTCTCATGCAGGTTTTCTGGAAGTTTTTCCGGCCATCCCCACCGACTGGAAAGATGTATCATTTAAGACCCTGAGAGCCGAAGGCGCATTCCTGGTTAGTGCTGAAAAGAAGCAGGGAAAGGTTGAGGTACTCAGCATCCATTCAGAAAAAGGTGGAAGCATTAACGTAAAATCACCTTTTGGAAAATTCGGAAAGAAGATCAGCGGAAAAGTAAAAATAATAGAATCTAAACCAGGTTTTATCCGGATTAATTTTGAACCTAACAGCAGAATTACATTGAATGCAATTTAAAATCGCAAAAA
>CAZTRY010000087.1:0-15325 GCA_964616525.1 uncultured Sphingobacterium sp.
CCCATTCCCTTAACCATTTTACCCGGAATTTTCCAATTGGCTATATCACCATTCTCAGAAACTTCCATTGCTCCCAATATGGTGAGATCCACTTTCTGAGATCTGATCATACCAAAACTCATTGCCGAATCGAAAATTGCAGAACCAGGAAGAGTAGTTATAGTCTGTTTCCCGGCATTTATCAAATCAGGATCCTCTTCTCCATCAAAAGGGAAAGGTCCCATGCCTAATAATCCATTTTCAGACTGCAGTACAACATTTATCCCTTCAGGGATATAATTAGCTACAAGGGTTGGAATCCCAATACCAAGATTCACATAATAACCATCTTTAATTTCTTTGGCAATACGTTTTGCTATTCCGGTTTTATCTAACATTATTGATTTGATGATTTGAAAATTTGGAGATTTGAAAATGATTGGCAATGCATCAAAAGAAAATTTGATATTTTGATGAGTAGCTTATTTGAAAATATAAGGAGTTGCATTAGCTTGATTTTGATGATGAAATGATCTTGGAAATAATTTTTATTATGGATTTAATCTGGTTATTTGGTAAATCTATTGCAGGTAAATCTTCTGAATATTGTATTAAACTGAGGTAATATTCCACCTCATCTGCCTCTTTAGCAGCGATTTTCATTTTATGAATAAAGTCAGCTTTACTCTCTTCATTTTGAGCCTCTCTTACATTTGCTCCTATTGAGATACCAGCACGTAAGAGTTGGTTAGATAGGGCATAATCATGACTTTGCTGCAAAATTTTTGAACATTTTATGATTTCAATAGCAAAATCAAAAGTCAATTTAACAATCAAATTATCTTTGTCACTCCTCATCTAATCATCAAATTGTCAAATCTTCAAATTGTCAAATTGATCTCACAGTCCGCTGCTCTATCCTCTTCTCATAATTACTGCCCTGAAATATCCGGTGAACATAGATACCTGGAGTATGAATCTGATCGGGATCGAGCTCACCAACCTCAACAAGCTGTTCAACTTCAGCAATAGTAATTTTCCCTGCCATAGCCATCACTGGATTAAAGTTACGGGCTGTAGAGCGAAAAATCAGATTACCCGCTGTATCGCCTTTCCAGGCCTTAACAATAGCAAAATCAGCATCAAAAGCCAATTCCATCAGATAATCCTTACCATTGAAATTTCGTACTTCCTTACCGATGGCAACCTCTGTCCCAACTCCTGCAGGAGTGAAAATGGCCGGCATTCCGTAACCAGCAGCCATGCATCGTGTTGCCAGAGTACCCTGTGGTATTAGTTCCACTTCAAGTTCACCGCTGAGAAGCTGTCTCTCAAATTCAGCATTCTCACCAACATAGGAAGAGACCATCTTCTTAACCTGTCTTTTCTGCAGCATTAACCCGATTCCGAAATCGTCAACGCCGGCATTATTGGAGATACAGGTTAGCTGGTTTATCCCCTTTTCCACCAATGCATTAATACAATTTTCAGGTATGCCGCAGAGTCCAAATCCGCCAAGCATCAAGGTCATCCCACTCTCAATATCTCTAATTGCCTCATCGGCATTTGCCACTACTTTATTAATCATATTTCATTTTTGCAAGGCTGAAATTAGCAAATCACCTGTGAAATACTGCAGATTTACTTCTTTTTAACCAAAATTATTTTATCATTTAAACCATTGCTGGTTGCTATAAACACCCTTCCATCAGGTGCCACACAAACATCCCTTAAGCGGCCAAAGTTGGCTCTGAATATCTCCTTTGTCTCTTCTATTTTATCAGTACCAGAATTTAGTTTTAGCTGGTAAAGAGTCTGATCCTTTAATGTTGTAAGTAATAAAGAGTTTTTCCATTGAGGAATGGCATCATTATCATAGAAATCCATTCCTGATACAGCGAGAGTTGGAGTCCAGCTTTTAAGTGGGGCTGCGACATTATTTGAGTTACAGAAGGATTGTTCTCCACTTTCATTGCAAAAGCCATTGACTGATGGCCATCCAAAATTCCTGTTCTTCAGAATCAGGTTAATTTCATCATCCATATTTGGCCCATGCTCCGAACTAAATAGATTTTCCTTAACAAAAACCAGTCCCTGAGGATTACGATGTCCAAAGGACCATACAGGATTCGAATTTACAGGGTTATCTGAAGGGATGGAGCCGTCGAGGTTTAAACGAAGGATCTTTCCACTTAAAGAATTAATATTCTGAGCCGATGCCTGGTTCGAGGCATCCCCTGTGCTGATGAATAATTTGAGGTCCGAGCTGATTAGCAAACGGCAGCCATTATGAATGCTTGATGCTGGTATATTATCAAGAATGATAAAAGGATTGACCAGACTTCTGCCATTATATGTGTACCTGACTATTTTCTCGGTATATGTACCGGCCTTATCATAATTATAGGCAACAAATACATGAGGATTCGACGTAAAGGAAGGATGCAGAACCATTCCCAACAATCCCCCTTCTCCAATTGATTTAACATCCGGGATTGTGAAAACCATATTTATAGTTCCATTATCGGGGTTAATACGACTAATCTTACCACCCCTCTCAGTCATCCAGATTGAATTATCAGGACCCCACAATAATTCCCAGGGATAGGCTAAATCCTGTATAAGAACCTGAATATCAATATTTGCATCCTGAACAGTTTCTGGAGGGCTGAGCGGATTTTTAGAAGATTTTTTACAGGATATTCCGGATATAATAAATGCGGAAATGAAAAATGACAATGCGATTTTCATATTCTTGATTTGATATATAACGCATCAATAGCTTTAAATTGTCTATTTCAGATAAACATATGTTATGCCATCCCCACCCCTGTCTGCATGTTCGTCCTCAATTCGGCTAACTTGGGAATATTTACGTAAATACTCACGAATAAGTTTGCGCAATATTCCATCACCTTTGCCATGAATAATCTTCAAAGATGATAAGCCCAGCATGACAGCTCTGTCGAGATACTTCTCAATCTCATAAATTGCCTCCTCCCCCCTTCTTCCGCGAAGATCAAGTTCTGTACTAAAAGTTGAAAAACTTTCGGTAAGATCAGTACCATGTGATTTTCTAATTTCTTTGGGTACGGAACGATTTGAGACTTTTTCCACACGGTTTAATTTTACAACTGATCGCAAATCGCCCATTGCAAGAATTACATTATCGCGTGCTATTTCCATCACCTGACCAACGGTCTCAGAATCGATAAGTTTCACCCAGTCGCCTGGCCTGATTTCAACAGCTTCTTTTATCTTAGCTGTTTTCTTTTCCTGAACATCATGCTTCTTCAATTCCTGCTGCAGATTTTGTCTTAGATTTTGCGTTATCACCTTTTCTGCCTTGCTTTCCCTGATTTCAGAAATCGTGTTTTCGATCAGTTTGTTAGCATTTTTAATAATATTCTGTGCCTCAATTTTGGCATCTTTAAGAATCAACTTCTTATTTTCATCCAGATAAGCCTTTAATTGCTCGTTCTCTGCAAGCAAGGCCTTTACCCTTTCCTCTTTTTTATCCACTGATCTTTTCTTTTCAATCAGTTCTTTCTTATCTCTTTCGAGGTCTACAAGCAGGGTATCAACTTTTTTCTGGTAAGTACCCACTTTTCGCTTCGCCGATTCAATTACATCGACACCAAGACCAATTTTCTGTGCAATTTCAAAGGCATATGAACTTCCGGGTTTGCCTAAAGAAAGGATATAAAGTGGATGCATCTTTTCATTATCAAATAACATGGATGCATTTTCAAGTCCGGGGGTGAAATTGGCAAAGGTTTTCAGATTTGAATAGTGAGTGGTAATCACTCCCCTGACATTCTTCCTGTTCAATGATTCCAAAACCGATTCGGCGATCGGTCCGCCAAACTGCGGATCTGTACCCGTACCAAATTCATCAATCAGAATTAATGTCTTAGCATTGGCCCATTCCATAAAATATTTCATTTTTGAAAGATGGGCACTATAGGTACTCAAATCACTCTCAATAGATTGATCATCACCAATATCCGCAAAGATCTGTTTAAAAATACCAAGCTTTGAGTGTTCATCAGCTGGGATTAACAGACCAGCCTGTACCATGATCTGAAGAAGGCCAACAGTCTTCATGCACACCGATTTCCCTCCGGCATTTGGCCCTGAAACTACAATAACCCTATCCTGTTCATCAATCTTAATATTAAGAGGTACAACCGACTGATTTTCCTTTTTTAAACTGATCATTAATAATGGGTGCCTTGCATTAATCAGGTTAATTTCTGACTCCCTGACCAATACAGGCATTTCAGCATCAATACTTATTGCAAAGAGGGCTTTGGCACGAACAAAATCAAGCTTAGTCAATAAACTATGATAGGATAATAACAAAGGTACAAAGGGCCTTAATTCGTTAGTCAGGGCAATAAGCAATTTAATAATCTCTCTTTTTCTCTCAAATTCAAGATCCCTCAACAGATTGTTTAACTGAAATACTTCTTCGGGCTCCATATAAACTGTCTGTCCGGAAGCAGACTCATCATGAATAAAACCTTTTAATTTTCGCTTATTTTCAGCGAGCACCGGTATGCATAATCTGCCATCCCTGATTGTCAGATTGCCATCGGCTGTCCAGCCATTATTTTGAGCATTTTTATAGATATGATCAATTTTCTTCCGGGCTTCCTGTTCAGCCTTTGAGATGCCTGATGTGATTTCCATTAATGCTGTTGATGCATTGGGTTTTATCTTTCCTTTGGGGTCTATAATTTTTTCAATCTTTTGGATGATGGACTTTTCAATTGGGAGATGTTCGAAAAGTGCCTCCAGATTTGGATAAAGTCCCTCACGGTCAGAAAAATACTGGATAATGGAAAATACCGTTGCAAGTGAGGCTGAAACTTTAAAAAATTCATCTTCAGAGAGATAGGTTCCTTCAATTCTGGCCTTCTCAACCATACTTTTGATATCAAAGAAATTCTGAATAGTTAAGGGAGAATCGTTTTGAAGAATGCTCTTAAATTCATTAGTCTGACGCAAAAACTTATTGATATGATCGTAATTGTGCATTACTTGAATCTTATCGACCATATCCCGTCCCATTGGACTGAGGCAGTACAACTTAATAAGTTCCTTTATATCCAGAAAACCCAGCTTCTCACCGGCATTGTTGGGGTATATCATTTTTGGTTCTGTATCCTGTTCGTTTTCTTAATTTCAGCTCTGTTGAGTTTATGTTCCTTTTCATCCAATATAGCCTGAACACTATTGTACATCGTATCAAGTAATGCTGGCTTCATACTGTAGTATTTTAAACTTTTTTCGTACAATGCCGCCGTGGTATTATGGGTTTTATAGATTGTAGCATAAAGATTCTTACTATTCTTTCTGGTTGTATCATTGTAGATGATGGTTGACATATAACCATCCATTGTATGGAGATCTGCCATAATCAGAATCATCTTCTTTTGATCAATAATATCATCAGGTATTTTTTCCTGCTTGCAGCCAAATAAAAGCAGAACAATAAGAAACAGGGCTTTAATGACTTTCATTTTAATTCAGGTTGCAGACTAACAAATAAGATTTGAATGATAATTCTGTTGCATTTTAGTATTGTATCCCGTAGGTTTAGCAATTAGAAAAATCAATCAAAAATACAGATTAATGAGCATTGCAGATAATATATCGGCCATAAAGAAAGAGATCGGGAATACCGGAGTGAAATTGATCGCAGTTTCTAAAACAAAACCTTTAGAAAGTATTACTGAAGCATACGAGGCCGGTCAGAGGATATTTGGAGAAAACATGGTTCAGGAGCTTGTTGAGAAACAGGAAAAACTCCCCAGTGATATAGAATGGCATTTGATTGGGCATTTGCAAACAAATAAAGTAAAATATATCGCACCATTTATCAGCATGATTCATTCAGTTGATAGTTTGAAACTTCTTACTGAAATTAACAAGCAGGCATTGAAGCACAATCGGATCATAGATTGCCTGCTGCAATTAGAAATTGCTGATGAAGATACAAAGTATGGAATGGATCTGGCAGAAGCAGTCGAAATGCTGCGATCTGAAGAGTTTAAACAATTAAAGAATATCCGGATTTGCGGTGTAATGGGAATAGCAACCCTTACAGACAATCCAAAAATGACTAAAGAAGAGTTCTACGAGTTAAGCACCTTCTTCAAAGGTCTGAAGGATACATTTTTCAGAAAAGATCCTGCATTCACAGAGATTTCAATGGGTATGTCGGGAGATTATAAACTGGCCATTGAACAGGGAAGTACAATGATCAGGCTGGGAAGTACAATTTTCGGTAACAGATCAAAAAAGACCGTTTAATATATGTCAATAACAATTCGAACAGCACTAAAAGAAGACTGCAGCCGTTTACTGGAGCTTATCAGAGAACTCGCCGATTATGAAAGGGCTCCGGAAGAAGTTACTGTAAGTCTGGAAGAGTTTGAGGAGGCAGGTTTTGGAGAAAATCCGGTATGGAAGGCATTTGTTGCCGAAGAAAATGGGATTATTCATGGTTTTGGACTTTACTATGTTCGCTATTCCACCTGGAAAGGTTGCCGTATGTATCTCGAAGATTTACTGGTGACTGAAAAAATGCGGGGAAAAGGTCTGGGAAAATTGATATTCGACCGCCTGATTGAAGAAGCAAAGGAAAAGAATTTTAAAGGAATGACCTGGCAGGTACTCGACTGGAATGATCCGGCAATTAACTTCTATGAAAAATATAATGCTGAGTTCGATTCCGGATGGATCAATGTATCCCTTTCAAAAGATCAGATTGATAATCTTTAAATTCTGTTAATCAATAAAAATAATTTTAGTGAAGGTATTTAAATTTGGAGGCTTTGCTGTTTCTACAGCTGCAAACATTAAAAATCTGGTTAAGATAATTAACATGAACAGTACAGATCAGCTTCTGATCGTTGTTTCTGCCATGGGAAAAACCACTGATGCACTTGAAAAGCTCTGTAAAGCATACATAAATAATACTGAGGATGCCTTGCTGCTCCTTCAGGAGATAAAGGAATTCCATGAACAAATTTTAGCCGAACTTTTCGGTCTTAATGAACATCCGGTTTATGATGAAATTGCAAATACCTTCATTGAGATTGAATGGATACTAGAGGATGAACCCCATCCTGAATATGATTTTAATTATGATCAGATCGTATCTATCGGAGAGCTGGTTTCAAGCAAAATTATAGCTGCATATTTAGCAGAATGCAAGATCAGCGCAAAATGGATTGATGCCCGTAGCTATATACATACCGACAATACCTACCGGGAGGGAATAATTGACTGGGATAAAACTTCAGCTTCAATCCTGACCCTAAAAGAGCAAGTAAAGAACCAAACAATTATAACACAGGGCTTTATTGGGGGCACAAGCGAAAACTTCACTACCACCCTTGGAAGAGAAGGATCTGATTATTCAGCTGCAGTTTTTGCATCATGTATTCAGGCTGAATCAATAACCGTTTGGAAAGATGTACCCGGAATTATGAATGCAGATCCCGCATTATATAGCTCAGCAATAAAATATGAAGAACTCCCCTATTCAGAAGCATTGGAGCTGGCATATTACGGAGCTAATATTATACACCCTAAAACAATAAAACCTTTACAAAATGCCGGTATTCCTTTGTTTGTCAAGCCATTTTTGAAGCCTGAGGAAAGTGGAACAAGAATTGAAAAATCTGCCAGATTAAATACGGATATCCAGGCAATTGTTTTGAAAAAGAATCAGGTATTATTAACTATCTCTACAAGAGATTTCTCATACATGGATGAGATGTACTTAAGCAGACTATTAAAGTCCTTTAGTGAAACTCATATCAAACTGAACATGATGCAATTATCTGCATTAAGTGTTTCAGTATGCCTTGATCAGGATGCCGGAAAATTGAAAAGAGTGACTGATATGTTTGAAGACAAATTACTGTTTTCAGCTACCGAAGGTTTCGAATTACTAACCGTAATTTATTTCAGAAAAGAAGAAATTGAGCAGCTTATTAAGGGGAAAACGATAATTATGGAACAATTCAGCAAAAAAACAGCACAATTAGTCATAAAATAGGCTGTGAACAAGGATCTCTTAAATATCGATGTTCAGAACTTTATTAAGGATAATTTAAATTCAGATATTGCCTCTCTTAGTCTCAAGAAAAGTCCATTCCCAACAATTAGTTCCAAAGAACTGGCTGAACAGGTCGACAGTAAAAAACGTTGTGAACACAAACTCCCCTTGTGGTTTCAAACACCGGGAATCTATTACCCTCCCAAATTAGCTATTGAACAGGCTTCATCAGAGCTTGCTGCCAATTACAAATCAAATTTGATAATTGGAGAAGAAATCATTGACCTCACAGGTGGTTTTGGAGTGGATACCTGCTTTTTTGCGAAGAAAGCAAAAAATGTGACTCACTGCGAATTGAATGCTGAGCTTTCTGGAATCTCAGAGCATAATTCAAAAATTCTTGGATTAAAAATCAATTACTCTAAGGCTGATGGTATAGAATATCTCCGTTCGAACACCAAAAAATACGATACAATTTATATTGATCCGTCCAGAAGAGTAAACTCAAAAAAGGTATTTTTGCTCAAAGATTGTGAACCTGACATTATTATTAATCTGGAATTTTTACGCAGCCGCTCGGAATTGCTGATGGTCAAAACAGCCCCTCTGCTGGATATCCATTCTACAATAAAAGAACTGAGGGAAGTCAGCAGTGTTCATATCGTAAGTATAAAAAATGAATGTAAGGAGCTTCTGTATCTCATTGACAGTAAAAACTGCGTAAATGATCCAATTATAATCTGTTCCCTGCTTGGTGATGATGAACCCCGGACTTATTCTTTCAGAACAAGTGAGGAAAGAAATTTTGAAATTACAGAATATTCAGAGCCTTTGGATTATATCTATCTTCCAGATGTCGCCCTGCTAAAAGCAGGATGCTTTAAGCTCATTACGCGTGACTTTGGTTTACATAAAATCCAGATAAACACGCATTTATATACTTCTTCCAAACTTAATAGTTCATTTCCGGGAAGGATTTTTAAGTTAAAAAAAGCCTGGAACTATGGCACTTTTATGAAAGAACATGGCTTTAAAAAGGCAAATATAATTTGCAGAAACTTTCCATTAACTCCAGAAAATCTGAAGAAAAAACTGAAAATAAATGATGGTGGAGATGAATATCTCTTGTTTTGTACAAATAAAAACAATGAGCTTATTGTTTTGAACTGCTACAGGAATTAAGCATTATTAAAAATGGAGCCAATAGCAGCTCCATTTTTAATAAAATAGATGAAGATAAACGAATCAATAGGCCTAAAAATTAAGAAGAAAACCTGAGAAACCTTAAATTTTCCTTACTCTGACTGCCTGCAATCCTTTTCTACCCTCTTCAACTTCAAATTCAACCTCATCATTATCCCGGAGGGCATTAACTCCGCCTTCTATATCCTTAAAGTGGACAAAAATTTCTTTACCATCTTCCTGAGTGATAAATCCATAACCTTTTTGGCTGTTAAACCATTTTACTTTACCTGTTTGCATAAAAATTAAATATTGGTCTGTATTTATTTCTTAATCTCTAAAATGAACCCAATACAAATAAAATAGTAACTGAACTTATTTATTTGGTTGAGGAGTCATTCTCAAATATGGCTTAATCTCCTTAAAACCTTTAGGAAATTTAGCGGGAATATCAGCTGTTTTAATCGCAGGAACAACAACTACATCTTCACCTTCTTTCCAATCAGCAGGTGTAGCAACGCTGTAATTTGCAGTAAGCTGAAGGGAGTCGATTACTCTAAGAATTTCCTGAAAATTTCTCCCGGTGGATGCCGGATAAGTAATCATCAGTTTAATCTTTTTATCAGGGCCTATGATAAAAAGGGAACGAACTGTAAAGGTCTCAGAAGCATTTGGATGCATCATACCATACATTTCTGCAATTTCCCTGTTCTCATCAGCAATTATTGGAAAATTTACTTCCACATGCTGTGTTTCGTTTATATCATTGATCCAGCCCTTATGTGATTCAACTGAATCAACACTTAAAGCAATAACCTTAACATTTCGCTTATCAAACTCATTCTTTAAGGAGGCTGTTCTTCCTAATTCTGTAGTACAAACAGGTGTATAATCAGCGGGATGAGAAAAAAGAACCGCCCAGCTATCGCCTAAATAATCGTAAAAACTAATATCTCCAAGAGAAGTTTTCGCTTTGAAATTTGGGGCTAAGTCGCCCAATTTTAAATTCATAAGTACAAAATTTTAATAAATATGATACACAAATGTATACAAACACTAATTTAAGAGATATTTGGATTGATTTCAAAAAAAAACACTTCATAAATAGCAATGAAGTGTTTTTTTACCCGGGTAGGATTAATTCGACTCAGGCGTTCAACTTTAATGCTTTTTAAACTTTAATTTATCATCGACCATGCCTTTAAAGACATTTCTGTCGAAGACTTCATTTAATCTTTCAGCTTCAAAAGCAGACATAGCAGATACGCTTGCAATCTTTGAGGGAATATTACTGATCGAGAAAGTTCCCTTTTCAGAATAACTTAAGGCTGCAGCAAGCAACCTTTCGGTTGGATCACCGAAATCCTTGGTTACATCATCTGAAACTGTATAATCAACCGCTAAACCTGTGTAATATCCACCTTCATTCTTTTGATTTTTTGTTTCAAACTGAGGCACATAAAGGTCAAGATTATCGATTTGGATAGCAAAAAACCCTACTGGTTTACCGTAAGTTTTTTGACCAATCAGTTTAACATCATTTGGCATTACACCTTTCAGACTATTGATTAGTAATTCGGAGGCAGAAGCAGTTCCGCTCAGGACCAGAAAGTAAATCTTTTTAAATTCTGCACTACCCACTTTGTTAAAATTCTCAACATTTCCTGCGTTACTTGTTGGCCGATAATCAATATCAGCATAGGTAGCAAATTTTCCATTTACACCACCAGTAAAGGTTTGCAACTTCCCTTGTGCATCAAGCAGCGGCTGGTTTGATAAAATTTTTGCCATACCATCCTGCATAGTCTTTGTCCAGTAGGTAGTATACATTACCTGCCCGTTATAGGCTGCAGGAGCAATTAAGTTTGTGAATACGTCTGAAGTTGCAACTGATCCTCCCCCATTATACCTAAGATCAACAATCAGTTCAGTTGCACCCGCAGCCTGAAATTTTCCAATTTCAGTTGTTAATGCATCCCTTGAGTTGGTTGTAAAACTGTTATAAACAATATAACCTACCTTTTTAGATCCAACATTGATAATTTTTGTCAAGAAAATAGGATTATTTGAATATGTTGCCCGGCCGATTGTTACATCTTCAGAACTACCATCCGGTTTCAAAACAGTCATAGAAACCGTTGCTGCAGAACCGAATACTGCCGAACCCACAAAATCTATATTAGCGCTCACTGCCGAACTCAAATCAGTTCTGCCATTTAATTTAGTAATCCTGTACCCTCTTTTAAGCAATTTTGCCGCAGCAGGTGAATTTGGAGACACATATTTAATCCTGAGATCACTTGAGGGGGAAGCATTATAAAATACAGAAAAACCAAAATCACCACTTACACCACCCAGAGAAGAAGAAACTCCTCCATCATCCAAGAATGAATATTTATCTGTAGGTTTATTTGTTCCCGGTAAAGCAATTATCGCATTCAATACTGCCTCATTACTCCCGAAACTCCTTGGATTAAAAACTGCATAAGTAGGCATACCATCATTCCAATAATACGTTTCTTTAGCATAAAGGAAAATTGAGTCCTTTGTGAGGTCTGACCTTGAAGCAACAACAGGAGTTGGAGTAACTGGAGTTGGTGTAACACTGGCTTTTGGGTCTTTCTTACAGGAAGACGCAAATAACAATAAACTCAAAGAGAATATTAATAGTTTATAAGAAGATCTAACATTCATTTTATTCAACATTTTTTTTGGTTCGTTTTGAAATTAATATTTTGCCTATTCAATTTAAAGAAATTCATCAACAGCTAAAAAATCAACACCGGAAGCCATAGCAAATTCCCGGTCAGTTATTGAAGCCCCAATTACCATGATATCTTTTCTTGTTAACTGGTGCTCTTCCATAATATACGATAATACGTCAGGATTTGGTTTCAGGTTTATCTCTGATGCATAATAAACCCTCAAATATTTCTCAAGCCCATTCCACTCAATCTGTTTGATCTTATTCAACTGCATTTCAGGCTTTCCGTTTGTAAGCAAAAACAACTGCTTTCTGTCTACAACAATTTCCTGCATCAATTCCAAAATAGTTGAAAATAAAAGCAATTTCAAAGGCAAACGTGCTGTAAAATACAGTCTTTCAAAGTTATCACGATATTTTTCATCTATTCCAAAAGCTTCTTTTGCCCTGTCAAAAATACCTTCATCCCCATGATGAGTATATGCCTTCTTAAAAAATTCAGTTAGATCCTGAGCAGATGGAAAGCCTTCAGTAAACTCAATAAAATTGGAAAAAAGATAGTAGACCTGCAGCAAATAATCCTTCTCAGGGTAAATTACATCATCAATTTCAAATACAAAAGCCTTAATTCGCTTATCCAGATCTTTATATTTCAGCATGGTCAAATTTATGAAATCAAAAGCGACAGTTCTATAAGTCTTTCCTTATGAATTACTCCTGATTTCAATGTCTCAGGTAATCCTCCTGCTTGCAAATAGCTATTCATTTAAGTACAATTATCAGACTAATAAGTATTCAAATTGTTTAATGATCCCTAAAGAATCCATTCATCTGTGGGTATTATGATACTGATTCCATATTCGTTAAAAAGCTGGATTACCTTAGATAATTCTTTGATCTCTGCCTCCTTGAGCGGATAAATCTTAACTATTTGATTATCCAGACATATTTTCAACAATTCGCTGGTAAAAATTGGTGATGAAGGTTCAGGTATAAGAATGAATTTTTTGCCGGGAACTGCAGGCATTTCCATTTGCTCGGCAAAACAGACTTCAGTTTCATTGAGGAATCGTTCCAGTTTATATGCAAGAGCAGAGGAAGCAGCAGTAATCAGAATTGCCATCTTAATAATTGATAATCAGACCATCTTTCATTAAGACCTTTCGATCTGCCATTTCTGCTAGATTCTCATTATGAGTAACAATCACAAAGGTCTGTTTCAGGGTATCCCTGAGGTATAAAAATAAGCGATGTAAGCTTTCAGCATTGGCAGAATCCAAATTTCCAGATGGTTCGTCAGCCAGAATAATTGCCGGATTATTTACCATAGCTCTTGCCACGGCCACCCGCTGTTGTTCGCCTCCTGAAAGTTCATTTGGTTTATGATTTGACCTGTCATTTAAACCAAGCAAATCCAGAAGCTCAAATGCTCTCTTTTCAGCTTCCCTTTTACCTTTTTTCGCAATAAATGCAGGTATACAAATATTCTCCAATGCTGTAAACTCGGGTAGCAGATGGTGAAACTGGAAGATAAAACCAATCTGCTCATTTCTAAAGGCACTTAACTTTTTTGAAGAAAGGGAGTTAACATCAATATTATTTATATGGAGTGTTCCATGGTCAGGCTTATCAAGTGTACCAATGATATGAAGTAAAGTACTTTTCCCGGCCCCTGATGCGCCAATAATAGTAACAATTTCGGCCTTTTTAATTTCCAGATCAACACCCTTCAATATCTGTAAGTTACCGTATGATTTCTGAATTCCCTTTGCCTTAAGCATGAATATATATCTTATGATTATGCAAATGTGTGAATTGTTTACTAAACTATGGCTTCCAGTAAAATAATAGCTTAATTTTTGAAAAAAACAGCCTTTACTATTTTCAGGTTAGCAATAAAAACGTAGTTTTACCACAAATAATAAGTAAATGAATATTCACGAATATCAGGGTAAAGCAATTTTAAAAAGCTTTGGTGTCAGGGTTCAGGAAGGCATTGTTGCTGATACTGCAGAACAGGCTGTTGACGCCGCAAAAAAGTTAAAGGTAGATTATAATTCAGACTGGGTTGTTATAAAAGCTCAAATCCATGCCGGTGGCAGAGGAAAAGGCGGGGGTGTAAAGCTGGCGAAAAACTTAGAAGAAGTTAAGGAGAAAGCAGGACAGATCATCGGAATGCAATTAGTGACCCCACAAACTGGTCCTGAAGGCAAATTGGTAAGTAAAGTTTTAGTAGCTCAGGATGTTTATTATCCGGGAGAGAGTGAAACAAAAGAATTCTATATCAGTGTATTGCTCGACCGTTCCAGAGGACGTAACATTATTATGTACTCTACCGAGGGGGGTATGGATATTGAAGAGGTTGCAGAACATACTCCTCATCTTATTTTCAAGGAAGAAATTGACCCTAAAGTTGGTCTTCAGGGATTTCAGGCACGTAAAATTGCCTTCAATCTAGGATTAAGCGGTGATGCGTTTAAAGACATGATCAAATTTATCGCAGCCTTGTACAAAGCCTATGAAGGAACTGATTCTTCTATGTTTGAAATCAATCCTGTATTAAAAACATCTGACAATAAAATACTTGCCGTTGATGCAAAAGTAAATCTTGATGATAATGGTTTATTCCGTCATCCTGATTATGCAGCGATGCGCGACACCAGTGAAGAGGATCCAACAGAAGTTGAAGCAAGCAAATCCAATCTGAACTATGTTAAGTTAGATGGTAATGTTGGTTGTATGGTTAATGGTGCCGGACTGGCAATGGCTACGATGGATATCATCAAACTTGCAGGTGGTGAGCCGGCAAATTTCCTGGATGTGGGTGGTACTGCTAATGCAGAAACTGTAAAAGCAGGATTTAACATCATTCTATCAGATCCTAATGTGAAAGCAATTCTGATCAATATCTTCGGAGGTATTGTACGCTGCGATCGTGTAGCTCAGGGGGTTATTGATGCATATAAAGAGATTGGCAATATTCCGGTGCCTATTATTGTTCGTTTACAAGGTACTAATGCTGTAGAGGCTAAAAAACTGATTGATGAATCAGGATTGAAAGTTTATTCTGCAATACTTTTGAAGGAAGCAGCAGCACTTGTAACCAAAGTTTTGGAAGAATAATATCGATAAAATTTATCCTAATTCATAAAGCCGTTGATTTCAAATCAACGGCTTTCTTTTTATAACACAATTTCAGTTATCAAAATAACTTCCTATTTCAAATCAATTCCTGATTTCCCATTTTAATTTTAATGATACAATCAACAATCCATGATTATTGATTTGATTAATAAAAAGGAATATAATTAATCTTAAAAAATCAGGAAAGCAAAAAGAAGCCGTCTCATAATTCATTTTATGGGACGGTTTTGTTTTATGGA
>CAZTRY010000088.1:0-15055 GCA_964616525.1 uncultured Sphingobacterium sp.
GTATTTGAAGAACTCTCCCTGTAATCGCGCGATTCTCCACCAAGATCGGTAGTAAAGGTATCATCAAGTATTTTTGCGGCGGCTTTATCCATGACATCAATTCCGTCGCCGATACTTTTGCCCGGAGCCAGACCTGCAGAAACAGTTGCTGACATGAACCGGTTATTATGGTACAATTGGGGGGGAGTACTGGTCTCCTGTACTGCAACCAGATTGTCGAGCTGAATGAGCTCCCCTTTATTATTCCGTACAAAAATGGAGGTCAGATCCAGAGGGTCATTACGGTCGGGACGGTCATATTGACCAATAACCTGATATTGTCTGCCGTTCATCTGGAAATAAGCAAAACGCTGTCCGCTAAGTGCAAATTGCAGTGTCTGAGCAACATCCAATATCGAAACACCCAGGTTCCTGGATTTTTCCCTGTCAATGGTAATATTGATTTCAGGCTTATTGAATTTAAGGTTGGCATCGGTAGCAGTAAAGGTTGGATCCTGGCTTATTTCTTCCATAAATAGTGGCAGCTTTTCACGGAGTTTTTCAAAATTTGGTGCCTGTATGATGTAATTCACAGGTAATCCACCTCGCCTTGTTACAGAAATTGTAGGCTGCTGAATCACAAATACACGACCTTCTGTATAAGCTTTTGTAGTTTTTGTCAGTTTTTCTGCAACCTGTGTCTGCGATGTTTTTCTTTCTGAAGGTTCGCTCAAACGGATTCTTAAAAATCCTGTGTTTGCTGCCCCTGAACCACTAAATCCCGGAGAAGTTACTGTAAGGTTAAATTCTTTTTCCGGAATTGAATCCTCCACCAGTTTAGAAAGTTCAAGAATGAAGTTATCAGTATATTCGTAAGATGAGCCTTCGGGTGTTGTAACCTGCATACTAACTGCTGCACGGTCATCGTAAGGTGCAGTTTCTTTTTGAAGGATAGTCCAAAAGAGTACGATCAGACCGATACAAACCATGATGATTGGAAATGCAATCCAGCGTTTCTTCATGAAATTTTTCAGGGAGCTTGCATATCCTGAGGTCATACTCTCAAAATACGGCTCTGACCAATTGTAGAATTTGGTTTTCTTTTTATTTGCCTTCATCATGTAGGCATTCAGCATCGGTGTCAAAGAGAGCGAAACAAATGCGGATATTAATACAGCCGCCCCGATTACGACCCCGAATTCCCGGAAGAGTCGCCCGACAAATCCTTCGAGGAAGATTACCGGAAGGAATACAGCAGCAAGGGTTACAGATATCGAAATAACCGCAAAAAAGATTTCGTTAGAGCCTTTTATTGCTGCTTCAATCGGACTGTATCCTTCTTCTAGTTTTTTAAAGATGTTTTCTGTAACCACAATTCCATCATCCACAACCAAACCTGTAGCCAATACAACTGCGAGCAGGGTGAGTACATTAATGGAAAATCCAAAAAGGTACATAATGAAGAAAGTGGATATCAGGGATACCGGTATATCGATCAATGGCCTGAAGGCGATACTCCAATCGCGGAAGAAAAGGAATATAATCAGAATCACCAGTATCAGAGAAATCAATATTGTTTCGGCTACTTCGGTTACGGAACGTTTTATAAATACGGTGGTATCCATCGCAATATCAGTCCTGAAATCTTCAGGAAGATCCTTTTTGATTTGCTCGTACCGTTTGTAAAATTCATTTGAAATTTCAAGGTAATTTGAACCTGGTTGTGGAATTAATCCCATTCCGATCATCGGTGTACCTGAAGAGCGAAGCATGGTCTCTTCATTTTCAGGGCCTAATACTGCAGTGCCGATATCTCTCAAACGAACAATATTATCTCCTGAACTTTGAATAATCAGATTGTTAAACTCCTCTTCATTGGTGAGGTTACCGAGTGTCTTTACTGATAATTCAGTTGCATTACCTGTTATTTTGCCAGAGGGTAATTCCACATTTTCGCGGTCAAGTGCATTCTTTACATCCAATGCAGTTAGCCGGTAAGCAGCTAGTTTAGCAGGGTCAAGCCAGATTCGCATCGCAAAGCGTTTCTGCCCCCAGATCTGGATACCACTCACTCCCGGAATAGTCTGAAGGCGCTGAGAAATAACATTCTCAGCATAATCACTCAGTTCCAATTGATTTCTGCGGTCACTTTGCAAAGTCATCGACAAAATAGCTTCTGAGTTCGCATCAGCCTTAGATACTACCGGAAGTCCGTCGATGTCTTTGGGCAAGGTTCTTACAGCCTGAGAAACCTTATCTCTTACATCATTTGCAGCTTCCTCGAGCTCTTTATCAAGGTTAAATTCAATATTGATATTACTTGTTCCCTGATTACTTGAAGAGGACATGTTCTTTATTCCTTCAATACTGTTCAGGGCTTTTTCAAGAGGTTCAGTAATCTGAGATTCAATAATATCAGAGTTAGCACCCGGATAGCTTGTCCGAACCGAAACAATCGGTGGATCTATGGATGGGAATTCCCTTACCCCTAAAAAATTGAAGCCAATGACGCCGAAAAGAACCAAAAGCAGATTCATAACGATTGCCAGTACAGGCCTTTTTATACTGGTGGTTGATAAACTCATAGCTTTGTCTTTTTAATTTTGCTTTATCTGTTGTGAAAATATAAGCGATTCACCCGCAATTAATTCGTAACCTTAACTTTTACCGGTAATGCATCCTTCAAAGACATTATGCCGGTTGTCAGTACAGTATCACCAATGCCCAATCCCGAAAGAATCAATACTGATTTTTCAGTCCGAGCCCCTGTCTCAACCTTAACTTCTTTTGCTTTTCCATTGGAGCTGATATAAACCTTTTTACCCTGTAAAACAGGAATTATTGATTCTGTTGGTATTAAAATGGCATCATTAATATTACTCAGAGGCAGGTCAATTTTGGCGAAAGATCCCGGAAGCAGGTCCCCATTGGAATTGGAAGCTCTGGCTTTTAATTGTAAGGTTCTGGTAGACATATCTATTCCCGGTTCAATCGCATAAACGGTGCCGGTATAGGTATTCTTCGAGCCAGCAACTGTAAAGGAGATTTTTGTATCCAGTTTTATTGTGCCTGCATATTTCTCAGGAATTGAAAATAAAATCTTTACCGGGTTTGTACTCACCAACCGGGCAATATTACTTGATGGAGTGATATATTCCCCTGCAGAAATTGTCCTTAATCCAATTTTACCACTGAATGGCGCGCGAATCAGCGTTTTAGCCAATTGCGCCCGGATAAGTTGTGTTTGAGATTGTAATGATCTTAATTCTGAGAGTGCAACATCGTACTCTTCTTTACTGATGGCTTCTTTTTCAAGCAATTTACCTGCACGATATTCTGTTTCCTGAGCTAATTTTTGTTTAGTTAAAGCTTGTGAGAGCTGGGCCTGAAGTTCAAGGTCATTGATCTTTAAAAGTACTTTGCCTTTGGAAACGGTGCTGCCTTCATTAAACAGAATGTCAGTAACAAGACCAGATACTTCGCTTCGGATATCAACCTGTTCATTCGCTTCTATGGTACCTGCTATGGAGAGTGAGTTTGAAAAACTCTCTGCTTTGGTAACAATGCCGTTTACAGTTAATGTAGAGGCTGGTCCTCCGGGTCCGCGACCCGCTCCTGCGCCTGCTTTTTGAGCCTTATTTTTATTCATTCGGTAAGCTACAAATACAGCCAAAAGGATCACAAGAATTGTGTAAACGATATACTTAGTTTTCATCTGTTTCTTTTTTGTTTTTAATGTTTTTTAACCAGCCTGCCTCAGGCGAGGCTGTAATGATTTCAAAATGATATCCCTGAAGGATGAAGTAAAATCATGATGATTTCATATAATTAATTATAATTTTTTAAGATAGAATGTGTTTTTTCCTCTAAATCGGGTGTAATGTCAATTAAATTAAACTGAATAGTAGTTAATACCTCGTTAAATATCTGTTTGTTAGACTCACAGATATTATGAAATGCCATTTCATTAAGCTCTTTTATTGCCTTCCTAATAATTGGAATACAATTTTCCGCTTGTGGGGTTAACCTGATTAGTTGCTCCCTGCGGTCCTGAGGGTTTTTTTCACGCATCACATAACCTCTTTCTTCCAGATAATCCAAAATGGTGACCATGTAGGATTTGTCGATATGTAAAATTTCAGCCAGTGCCTTTTGAGTGAGGGTTTCATCATGAGAGTCTATTAAGATCAATACATAATGATACCTGTCTATAGATAACTGAGCAACCATCTTTGACAGGGCACTCAGATATTTTTTAGAAACAGCGATAAACGGATTTGCTAGTGGTTCAAGCATATTCTTAGCACAAATCTATTTTTATACTTTGAAATTAGTTGGATGTAGCAACTATTTTACCGAACATTATAAGTCATAGTGATTTAAATTAATTCGAAAACTTAATTTTGCGATTGAACAATTATTATAGAAAATGAAATATTTTGTCTTTTTAATTTTTATTTCCTTTATGTCCAGCTCAGTTCTTGCCCAAAATAAAATTGCTTATGAGGTTTCCTTTACAGAACCTCAGGCTCATTATGCAGAGGTACAAATGAATATTTCAGGGCTTAAGGCAGCACATATCGATCTGAAAATGCCTGTCTGGACTCCGGGGTCCTATTTGATCAGGGAATTTTCAAAAAATGTGGAAGGTTTTAAGGCCTTTGGTCCAGGCGGTAAAGAGCTTCAATTTGAAAAGATTAATAAAAATACCTGGAGGATCAGTACAGCAAACTCCGGAAATATAAAAGTGACCTACAGGGTATATTCATTTGAGATATCTGTAAGGACAAGTTTTGTAGATGAATCGCATGCTTTTTTATCTCCAACAGGAATTTTCATGTACCCTGATGGTCAGCTCAATACAGCATCTGAAATTACCATCAATCCACATAAATCCTGGTCTAAGATATCTACGGGGCTCGAAAAGGTAGCATCAAAGCCCAATACTTTTTATGCCCCTGATTTCGATATTCTTTTTGATTCACCTTTTGAAGTTGGGAATCAGGATATATTTGAATTTGTTGCCGAGGGAGTAAGTCATGAGGTAGCCATGTACGGGGGAGGGAACTATGACAAGGAAATCCTGAAGCGGGATATGTCTAAAATCGTTACAGAACAAACAAAAACCTTTGGTATTAATCCAAACAAGCGGTATGTATTTATTGTTCACAACTTTAATTCAGGGGGTGGCGGGCTTGAACACCTCAATTCAACTGTTTTAGGGGCAAGTCGCAATTCATACAACTCAGAGGCAGGACTTTTGAGGTTTCTGGGACTAGTTTCTCATGAGTATTTTCATATTTGGAATGTAAAGCGTTTACGTCCTATAGCCTTGGGACCATTTAACTATGATCAGGAGAATTATACCAGAAATCTCTGGATTGCGGAAGGTTTTACTGCTTATTACCAGGATATCTACACCAAAAGGGCAGGTTTACAAAGTCCTGATCGTTACCTGATGAACTTAGCTGCTTCTATTAGTTCGGTTGAAAATCAGCCGGGGAATCGGGTTGAGGCTGTTAGCGATGCAAGTTTTGATGCCTGGATTAAACAATATCGCCCAAATGAGAACTCTGCTAATTCTACTATTTCCTATTATAGCAAGGGAGCCCTGATCGCTTTAATTATGGATCTTCAAACTATTCATTCTACCCAGGCAAAGGTAGGTTTGGATGAAGTGATGAAGGCAATGTACGATGAATATTATACAAAGAAAGGCAGGGGATATACCGATGCTGAGTTTAAAACAATGCTTGAAAAGATATCGGGAGAATCTTTCGACCATGTTTACAGGGACTATGTTAATGGTGTAAAGACCATCGATTACAACAAGTATTTTGCCTATGCCGGATTTACCCTGATTGATGATGCGGCAAAGGGGAATGACGCATATTTGGGAGCAGTAACAGCGTTGAAGGATGGGAAAATCATCGTGACCAATGTGAGTCGACAGAGCCCTGCATGGATTTCCGGTTTGAATGTAAATGACGAGATCCTTTCGATTGATGGGAATCGTATAAATAATGTTTCGGATCCCAGACTGGCGGAAGTTGAGAAATTCATATCCGGTAAAAAGCCAGGAGAAAAAATAACGATTTCATTTAGCCGCGACGCATTGATCAGACAGGCTGAAGTGACACTTGTAAGAAATCCAAATCATAGGTTTAGAATTGCATCTCTGACAAATCTTACTGAAGCACAGATTGCTGTACGGAAGAGGTGGTTGAAACTTTGATAGTTGACAATTGTCAATTCCTGAATAGTGTTGACCGTTATTAGGCTTATTTCATCAACCGGCTAATGGTTTTCAGCTGTGAACAGAACACAAACAAAATAGGCAGTCCCGAATTGTATTTCGGGGCTGCCTCTTTTGTTTAGAAAGTAAGCCTTATTGCAAGACCTACATCCCCGGTACGAAAATTTGTGTTGGGAGTTAATTCGAAACGTGGTCTCCAATCGATGGCAAGGTTTAGCGGGGCTCCTTCGATTTTATAATCCAGACCCAGAACACCATCTGCACTCAACCAAAGGTCACCCTCAAAATCCCGTCTCTTATACGAGCCGATGCTGCCACCACCACCGTAATACCATAACAAACCTGGGGCTCCATCAATTGGGTTATGTACTTCGTAAAGTCCGGTAAACAGAAATCTTTGGAGATCATCATTGTTTCTGAACGACAAATTAAGGTCAAGTGCCTTGTTGGATTTTAAAAAGGTTTTGTAGTTCAGGCCGTTGTAAGATCCAAGTCTTACACCAATGGCGTTCTCATAAGTCTGTGCCTGTGAGTTAGAATTAGCAAGAAAAATAAATCCTGCAGTTAGACAAAATAGAAATAGCTTGTTCATAATCATAAATATTTATAACCTGTAATTTTCAAATACAGTGCCATAACTGAGTTTATGGGACAATAATTCAATTTCGTCTGGATATTTAATATTTTAAATTGCCACTAACATGAATCAAATACCTTTATATCAGGCAGAATTTATTTCTTAAGCAGACCCTATTTATTTTTAGCTATTTTGCTAAATTACCGTTTTAAAGAATTGTTATATGGCAGAGATTACACGTGTATTTGACCTTTTGGAATATTCGCTTGAGAAGTACCCGAAAGAGGATATGGTGGCAGCAAAGCAGAATGGTATTTGGAATAAATATTCGACAGAGAAATTTGTTGCTCAGGTAAATTCAGTAAGTCAGGGATTAATCGCTTCGGGGATTGAAAAGGATAATAAGGTTGCGATTATGTCAGCTAACCGCCCTGAATGGAATATTTGCGATTTTGCAATCATGCAGATTGGTGCAACTCAGGTGCCTATGTATCCAACATTATCTGAGAGTGATATAAAGTTTATACTCAGGGATGCAGATGTTAAAATCGTATTCGTTTCTGAACTGGCATTGTATGAAAAACTGAACAATGTTCGACAAACAGAGGGTATTGATTTTAAGATCTTTAGTTTTGACAACATTGAAAATGTTCCACACTGGCAGGATTTGATAGCAATTGGTGAGCGGGCAGAACCTGCTAATCTTCAGGTTTACCGTGATCGTATTCTCCCGGAGGATTTGCTAACCCTGATCTATACCTCCGGGACTACCGGAACTCCGAAAGGGGTAATGCTAACTCATAATAATCTGGTCAGCAATGTTATTGCTTCCTCGGTGCTGTATCCTAAAGATTTCAAAAAAGCACTTAGTTTCCTGCCGCTCTCGCATGTTTTTGAGCGTATGGTACTATATATGTACTTCTATTTAGGTGTTTCGGTTTATTATGCACAAAGTATGGATACCATAGCGGCTGATCTCATTGAGGTTAAACCCCATGGCTTTACAACTGTACCCCGTTTGCTTGAAAAAGTTTACGACAGGATTGTAGCTAAAGGCTCTGAGCTGACAGGAGTCAAGAAGCAGCTGTTCTTTTGGGCCTTAAACCTGGGACTCAGGTATGAATTGAATGGAGCAAACGGACTATGGTATGAAATTCAACTTAAACTGGCTAATAAGCTGATATTCAATAAGTGGCGCGATGCACTTGGAGGTAATATTATGGCTTTAGTTTCGGGAGGTGCCGCTTTGCAGCCACGTCTGGCAAGGGTTTTTTGGGCTGCAGGTATGCCGGTACTAGAGGGTTATGGCTTAACTGAGACTTCGCCGGTAATTGCTGTTAACGGACTGGATAAAGGGGCATCGAAATTTTCAACGGTCGGAAAGGCCATAAAAGATGTTGAGATTAAAATTGCAGAGGATGGTGAAATTTTATGCAAAGGCCCGAATGTAATGAAAGGCTATTATAACCGGCCTGATCTGAGTGAGGAAGTAATTGATAAGGATGGGTTTTTCCATACCGGTGATATCGGGGAATTGGTGGATGGCCTATACCTTAGAATAACGGATCGCAAAAAGGAAATCTTTAAAACAGCAGGCGGAAAATATATTGCACCGCAAATAATTGAAAATAAATTTAAGGAATCACCTTATATAGAACAAGTGATAGTAATCGGCGAGAATGAGCGTTTTCCGGCGGCTTTGATTCTTCCCAATTTTCCGGCACTGGCAGCGTGGTGCAGCCGATCTAATATACCATTCAGCAATAATCAAGATATGATCAAAGATCAAAGGATTATCGATAAAATTCAGTCGATTATCGATCATTTCAATAAGGATTTTGGACATTGGGAGCAGGTTAAAAAATTTGAGTTGCTTACTGAAGATTGGAGTATCGATGGCGGAGAACTTACGCCTAAATTGAGTCTGAAACGAAAAGTAATTTTACAGAAATACAAAGATCAGGTAGAGAAAATATACAGAAATGGTTAGAAACACAGCAATGAGATTTTTAAAGGGAACAGGTTTATTGATTGCTCTTGGTATTCTGTTTTCAGGATGTCTTGGTGGGAGTCTCTCTAAAAACAATTCCGGTGAGTATAAAAACGGACTGGTTGTTTCTGCACACCCATCTTCGTCGAAGGTGGGCCTGGATATTCTCAAAAAGGGAGGAAATGCAGTTGATGCTGCGGTTGCAGTGCAATTTGCACTGGCAGTGGTATATCCCGGCGCCGGAAACCTGGGTGGTGGAGGATTTATGGTATACCGCTCGGCAAGCGGCGAACTGGCGACACTTGATTTTCGTGAAAAAGCTCCCGGATTGGCAAGCCGGGATATGTATCTCGATTCTGCCGGAAATGCCATAGTGGATAAGAGTCTGTACGGACATCTTGCTGCCGGTGTGCCGGGAAGCGTTGATGGAATGGTTAAGGCTCATGAAAAGTTCGGTAAATTAAGCTGGGCAGAGGTTGTACAACCTGCATTGGATCTTGCCAGAAAGGGGTTTCCCATTACAGATAGTCAGGTAGAGGAGTTTACAGAACTGCAGGAAGGAATCAAAAAATTCAATCCGGGTAAATCATACTTTATTAAGGAAAAGTGGGCAAAAGGTGATTATTGGATTCAGGAGGATCTTGCTAAAACACTGGAGCTGATCCGGGATAGAGGGCGCGAAGGATTTTACGCAGGTGAAGTGGCAGATCTTATTGAAGCTGAAATGAAAAGTGGTGGTGGTCTGATAAGCAAGGAAGATTTAAAGAATTATCAGTCCCAATGGCGTCAACCGCTGGTAGGAAACTATAAGGAATATAAGGTAATTACAATGCCACCAACTTCAAGCGGTGGTATTGCTTTGCTGCAGCTTTTGAATTCTGTTGAGGAATATCCGCTAAAGAGATGGGGCCATAATTCCGATTCAACTGTACAGGTTATGGTTGAAGCTGAGCGCAGAGTGTATGCCGACAGAGCCAGTCATTTGGGTGACCCTGATTTTTATAAGGTACCTCAAAAATACCTGGTTAATCCGGTCTATTCAAAGTATCGGATGAAGGATTTTAACTGGGAAAAAGCAACACTCAGCGCTGACATTAAAGCAGGAGAAGTGCCGAAGGAAAGTGAAGAGACTACCCATTTCTCCATTGTTGACCGGGATGGGAATGCGGTTTCGGTGACCACAACATTGAATGGAGGTTACGGATCAATGGTGTTCGTAAAAGGCGCAGGATTCCTTCTGAATAATGAGATGGATGATTTCTCAGTGAAACCGGGTTCTCCTAATATGTACGGACTGCTGGGAGGAGAAGCGAATGCAATAGTTCCCGGAAAGCGAATGCTCAGCTCCATGACTCCAACTATTCTGGAAAAGGGAGGTGAGCTGTTCATGGTTGTAGGTACCCCCGGTGGTTCTACTATAATTACTTCAGTTTTTCAAACCATATTAAATGTCCTCGAATTTGATATGGGCATGCAGGCAGCTGTAAATGCAAAGAAGTTTCATCATCAATGGTATCCGGATGTGGTTACTTTCGAAAAGGGAGGATTGGATACCCTGGTCAGGCAAAAACTGGAGAAAAAGGGTTATACCTTTAAAGACAGAAGAGCTATTGGCCGCGTTGATGCAATCTTAAAAACCCAATGGGGTTATTATGAAGGTGGGGCTGACCCACGGGGTGATGACACCAAAATGGGCTGGTGAAGTTCTGAAATTTAAGCCCGGTTTTTAGTGTTCAGTTTCAGCTTGTTGTTTTTTATTGGCTGAAACCAAAACTGCAACCAGGAAGTGGAGTAATACCAGGCTCAGTAACAAAAACTTTATTCCGGCAAAGATGAAAGCAGCACCGGCATAAGTATCGTCCGGGCCATTGTTTATTAGTTGGAGCAATGAAAGGTTCTCAAGGAAATCACAGGCAACGGCTGCCAGTACCATATTGCTCAATGTTCTGAATTTGTTTAAGGGATGATCAATAACCAGCTTCCCACAAACCCATGCACTGCCATAAAAAAATGCTGCTCCATACAGTAGTGGAAAGATAAAGTCGAGATAAATACTGAGTGTCATCAATTCTGTATGGCCTAAAGCATCCAGTTTACTAAGAAACAGTTCTGCATTCGCTGCCGTTCCAATAAATTCAAATGACAGAATGCTGCCCGGATCAAGAGGGGCTGTCATGTTCCGCATCAGGATAATCCATCCTAAGGTGATTAAGAGTAATATTATAAATCTCTGGCCTTTATTTTTCATGGATTTTATTTTTTGATTTAATTTCTAAATGGATACCTGCGCATGGAAATCTGGCTCATCCCGTCTTTTTCATAGAGTGCTATACAATTCTTCTTGTACTGCTCTGCAATATTAATTTCTCCGAAATTCAATTCATCAGGTAATTCAGACTTATTAAGAAAGAAGTAGATTCTTGTTGTACCGTACTTTGTATGTGGCATATAATTGCCGTATTGTTCCATCTCTTTCCAGTTTTCTGAGTTAAGGCTCACTGCATAGATTCTGATTACCGGACCTGTATTCTGTTCATTCCGTATAAATGCTACTTCTTTAAAATTGCTTTTAAGGTCTTTTATTCCTGGTTCAGTCATCGTATTCCAAACTATTGCAATAATTATCAGGACAGACAGAAGGAGGATATAGGCTTTGTGCTTTTTCATTTAATCTCAAAGCTAAGCTTAAATATACAATTCGTGCTTTTTGTCTGCTCAAAATAAAAGCATAATTCCTCTTGTTTTATACTTATCTATTATTTACATTTGCTATGCGTGCATAGTAAATTTGAATGAAGCCTGAAGAGACTGTAGATTATTTTTTGAAAATTGTTTGGCAAACGGTTGCCAATAAATACAACAATATCGCTGCAGAATATGGAATAACACAAGCTCTGGGTTATATGCTGATCAATATTTATGATGAAGGTACGGCAGTTTCGCAAATAGCGGCCTTATTGGGTGTGAAATCCACAAGTCTGTCGAGAATGCTTAAGAATATGGAGGAGCTCGGTTTGATTTACAGGGAGACAGATTCAAATGATAAGCGTTCAGTTAAGATATTTTTAACTCCACTTGGGGTTGAAAAGCGGCAGATTGCCAAAGATGTCGTTAGAAAGTTTAATGAGTATCTCAATACGCATATTTCTGATAAGGAAAGGCTTAAACTCATTAATACATTAAACAAGATAAATCAACTAACCACTGATTATAAACCTCAGTTTTGCTACCCGGAAATTCCGGGTAGTAAAACCTGAAAAGGATTATCGAAGGTTACATCTGACAAGTAAAGAACAAATAAAATTATACAGATGAAACGAGTCATCAGAAAAGTAGCGGTATTGGGTTCTGGTATTATGGGATCCCGTATTGCATGCCACTTTGCCAATATTGGAGTTGAAGTTTTGCTGCTGGACATGGTGCCCAAAGAGCTTACGGCAGAGGAGCAATCAAAAGGTGTTGATCTGAATTCTAAAACAGTCAGAAATAGAATAGTTAATTCGGCCCTTGAAAGTACTTTGAAGGCTAATCCATCGGCTGTTTTCTCCAAAAAAGTTGCAGGGAATATAAGCACAGGCAATTTTGATGACAATATGAAAGATATTGCATCCTGTGATTGGGTGATCGAGGTGGTTGTTGAGCGACTGGATATTAAAAAACTGATATACGATCAGGTTGAAAAGTTCCGGACCCCCGGAACCCTGATTAGTTCAAATACCTCCGGAATTCCTATTCATTTAATGGCTGAAGGACGTTCCGAGGATTTTTGTTCACATTTTTGCGGCACTCACTTCTTTAATCCACCGCGATACCTGCGTTTACTTGAGATTATTCCCACTGCACAGACAAAGCCTGAGATCATTGATTTTCTGATGCATTATGGCGATAAATTTCTTGGGAAAACAACTGTATTGTGTAAAGATACTCCTGCCTTTATTGCCAACAGGGTCGGAGTCTATTCCATTATGGCCCTCCTGCATCTGGTAGAAAAAATGGATCTTTCAGTTGAGGAAGTTGATAAATATACCGGACCTGCTTTGGGCCGACCAAAATCAGCAACTTTTCGTACTACTGATGTTGTAGGTCTGGATACCATGATCAACGTAGCTGGTGGATTATACAACAATCTTCCAGATGATAAAGCACATAAACTGTTTGAGCTACCCGGCTATGTCAAGAAAATGCAGGAAAATAAGTGGCTTGGAGATAAAACAAAACAGGGTTTTTATAAAAAGGTAAAAGGTGCAGATGGGAAGTCTGAAATTCTGGCCCTCGACCTTAAAACATTAGAATACAGGTCTCAGCAGAAAATTAAATCTTCAACTCTGGAGGCTACAAAACTCGTTGAAAACCTGCCTGAGCGAATGAAGGTTTTCGCCAATGGAACCGACAAAGCGGGTGATTTCTTCCGCCATTCTTTTTTCGGTCTTTTTGAATATGTTTCTGACCGTATTCCTGAAATTTCTGATGAACTGTACCGTATTGATGATGCCATGAGGGCTGGTTTTGGCTGGGAACTCGGACCATTTGAGGTATGGGATGCTATCGGACTGAAAAAATCGCTCGAAGGCATGAAGCAGTACGGTAATGAAGCATCCGCATGGGTTCATGAGATGATTCAGGCCGGTAATGAGTCGTTCTACAAGGTAGAAAATGGCATCAAAAAGTATTATGATATTCCGTCAAAATCCTATAAACCGGTTCCCGGGACAGATTCATTCATTATTCTCGATAATATTCGTCAAACTAACACGGTCTGGAAAAACTCAGGAACGACAATTACTGATCTGGGCGATGGTATTCTAAATGTTGAATTTCACACAAAAATGAACACGATTGGCGGTGACGTCATTCAAGGATTAAACAAAGCAATTGACCTTGCAGAAAAGGATTTCAGAGGTCTGGTAGTGGGGAATGACGGTGCAAATTTTTCGGCAGGTGCAAATATCGGAATGATATTTATGGCTGCTGTTGAACAGGATTGGGATGAAATTAACATTGCAATTAAGATGTTTCAGAACACCATGATGCGGATGCGATATTCAAGCATTCCGGTGGTAGCAGCCCCGCATAATCTTACATTGGGAGGTGGCTGTGAATTGTGTCTTCATGCAGATTTTGTTCAGGCAAATGCCGAGACCTATATGGGATTGGTTGAATTTGGCGTAGGCCTGATTCCGGGAGGTGGAGGTTCGAAAGAGTTTGCTCTTCGTTTATCGGATGAATTTAAAGAAGGTCAGATAGAGCAGGCAGCCCTCAGAGAGCGTTTTTTAACCATTGGCCAGGCTAAGGTTTCGACTTCAGCAGTTGAAGCAGTAGAACTGGGTTATCTCCGGAAAGATAAGTTCGGCATGAGTATGAATCGCAACCGATTGATTATTGATGCAAAAGAGAAAGCAATTGAACTTGCTGATGCAGGTTATACAAAACCGGTTCAGCGGAAGGATATCAGGGTATTAGGCAAGCAGGGGATGGGTATTGTTTATGCAGGGGCAAATTCCATGTACGCCGGAAATTTCATATCAGAACACGATAAAAAGATCTCAGAAAAATTGGGCTATGTTTTATGTGGAGGAAATCTCTCACAGCCAAGTTTGGTTTCAGAACAATATTTACTTGACCTGGAAAGGGAAGTGTTTTTATCGCTTTGCGGAGAGAAGAAAACTCTTGAACGGATACAGAGTATTCTGACTAAGGGTAAGCCTTTGAGGAATTAGTATTGAGTAGTTAGTATTGAGTATTTAGTATTGAGAAAGCGGGGCGCATAAATCTAAGGGATATGCATAAGTACAAAGAATTGAAATTATGGCAAAAGTCGATTGATCTGGTAACCTCTGTTTATTTGTTGACTCGTTCTTTTCCACAGGAAGAAAAATTTGGATTAGTCTCCCAAATTAACCGATCTGCAGTTTCAATTCCATCTAACATAGCTGAAGGTGCCGGGCGAAATTCAGATAAGGAGTTTATCCAGTTTTTGTCTATTGCTCAAGCTTCATCTTATGAACTGGAAACTCAATTAATTATATCTAAGAATTTAAATTATTTAACAATTGAAGAACTAAATCATTTATCTGAGCAAATCGAAGAAGTTCAAAAGATGAATTACTCTATTCAATCAAAGTTTAAGCAGAAGGTTTGAGTACAGAGGTCTAAATACTATGTACTAAATACTAAATACTAGTTACTCAATACTAAAATATGGAAGAAGCATATATCATAGCCGCATACAGAACCGCAGTTGGAAAAGCACCCC
>CAZTRY010000089.1:0-15019 GCA_964616525.1 uncultured Sphingobacterium sp.
TCAACTGTCAACTGTCAACTGTCAACTGTCAACTGTCAACTGTCAACTGTCAACTCTCAACTCTCAACTGTCAACTCTCAACTGTCAACTCTCAACTGTCAACTCTCAACTCTCAACTGTCAACTGTCAACTCTCAACTGTCAACTCTCAACTCTCAATTAATAAAGCTCCTTCTCTGTAAACGATTGCTGTTTCCCTTTATATTTTAAACGAATACCCGCAACCTCTTCCTTTGTAACTTTATCAGCCGAATTAGCCCAGGAACTCCGGATATAACTTAAAACCTGAGCAATATCCTCATCCGAAAAATTGGTATTTGAAGCAATCCCAGGCATTTCGCCACTGACTTCCGGTGCCTTGTATAATTTTTTACTAACAGTTATCGGTCCGCTAAGTCCATAGAGAACGACCGCTGCAAGCCTTTTCTTATCCCCGGTAACCCAATCTGAATTATTTAGCGGAGGCGCCAGTCCATTAACCCCATTCCCATCAGCTCCATGACAGGCCTGACAAATATTTCTGTATAAGGCAAGTCCTCTTGGGAATTCCTTTGCCGGATCCGGAGCATTGACTTTCTTTTTCGCGAGATCATCGACAATCTTTTTCAGACGTTTGCTGATTACCAGACTTGTATCAGGATTAATCCCTGTAAACTCACTGTAAAAAGCAGCTTCCCTATTTTGCAGTGTACTGATTACCGCATCAGAAATAAAAATATTACCTGAATATTTTTTAGAAAGATCCAGCAAAAGTTTTTTGGCCGAAAACGGATCAAAAACCTGGATATAAGGACTTAAAAAAGCCAGATATGGAGCCGCAAGCACATCGTTTTCATCGCACATTGCGAATAGGACCGGTAGAAACCCGTTATAATTTTCTTTGTTCAGCACCGAGGGTAATACAGTTAATGCCTGCATACGCAGTGTCCAGTCAGTATTTTTCAAAAGGGCTAATACATCATCCTCTTTAAGTACCCCTAAACCTTCCATAGTCCAGAGTGCATGGACTCTGGCCAAAATCGGTGAACCGGATTTTAACACCTGTCTTAAAGGCAGTTCCAGGCTCTTATCCTTCCTATCGACCAGCATTTGCTGGGCCTTATTACGAACCCATCCATTTGAGTGGGATAATAAAGTGATCAGTTTGGATGGATCCTGTGGAATTATGACTACTCTGGCCTTCATTCCCTTAGGCATCACTTTGTAAATACGCCCATAATTAAGCGGTTGAGTAAGGTTTCTGGCTTTTATCTCACTTTTCAGGTAAGGCGTTAAATAGGTTTTATGCTGTATGATCCCCCGATACATATCAACAATATACAGCGCACCATCCGGACCAGTGTATAGATTTACCGGCCTGAATCGTTCGTCTGTGCTAGCCAAAAATTCGCGACCGATATAAGCTTGTTTACCTGTAACCAGGTTAGCATCATTACTCAATATATTTCGCTTAATCAGGTTTGCTGAAGGCTCGGCAACGAATGCATTTCCATAATAATCAGGACCAAACAAGGTGCTGTTAAAAATTACCGGTCCGCAGGCAGCAGTAAAATTAACCAGTTTCAAATTCTCGTCAATAATCCCTTTCATATACGCCCGGTTCACACCGGTATTGGGTCTGATCGGATAAACTTTATTGTTCTTAATAATGCTTTCCGAAAATCCAGCAAGCCTTGACTGGTTCGAATTTGTGGCTCCAAAACCCGGACTAAAGTAATCCCCCTGAAGGTTTTCGGAGTTGTTATTATAAAACAAACGACCCTGATCATCCTGAGAAATCCCCCATTGCCCCCTGAAATGGGTTCGTTCAATCAACCATTTATTGCCTTGTTTTCTATATCGTTTAGTCGATTTTGCATTGTAGATCCAGTTATCCAAAGCCCTGAACAAACCATTAGGCTGATGTTCTACATTTCCACCCTCGGCGTAAGTGGCATCAACAAGCGTTTTATTGAATGGCTGATCATTCTTAATTTCATAATGCCAGAGATTTGGCGATTCAGCAACAAGAATCCCATTTTCTATGAAGCAAATAGCACGTGGAAGTACCAGTGAATCTAGAAAAACCTTCCTTTCGTCCATTTTCCCATCGCCGTTGCGATCAGTCAGGATGACGATCTTGCCAACCGGCAAATCTTCGCCTGTCCCGATGGAATCGGGCATATAGTTCTCCATTTCGACAACCCAAATCCTGCCCTTATCATCGAAACTGAAGGCAACAGGAGTATTCAGGAGTGGTTCAGTTGCAACTATATGAATCTTGAAACCCTTCTCAATCTGCATTCTTCGTATAGATTCGCGGGCAGTAAGTACCGGCGATTCAGAGAATGCCTTTCTGATCGAAAGTGAATCGGCATAATAATTCCTGTTTGATGGTTTTTGCTGGGTTTCTCTACTAAATAGCTGCAGAAAAATAATCAACAGTACAGGTATTGAAAATAAGATTGTCTTCATAAAATGTATTCTGTAGAATTATTGGCTGAAGATATCCAGATCACCCTTCTTCCTTAAAAACATAGTGTAGGCATTTGCAAAAGATTCCATCCGCTTCCGGCCGCTTAATGAAATAATCAATTTCTTAACCAAGTATTCGGCCTCAATTTTAAGAGAAGTTAACATGTTTTTATCCTTCTTTTGATTAATAAATGTATTGAACTTGGTCACCTCCGGCTCAATCATAGAAACCATATCAGCAAGTACTTCAAAGCCTTCAGTCTGAACCAGGAAGCGGATTGAAGTTGGGGTATACATATTAATGTGACCATAATTCAAAAAATGCTTCATCCGTTGATCTACGCCATACCGGTAATCACATGGGACTTCAATAATCAGGTGTTTTGAAACCCGCTTGATCTCGCGCAATAACATCCTTTCAAACTCTACATGCTCAAGAACATGGGCCAGAATAACAAGATCAAATTCATTATCAGCAAAAGGGATATGATATCCATCAAAAATATTAACCGACTTTAAACTTTTCAGCTTTCTCGAATTGATCTGATCTACTCCGCTCTGGGAGATTTCAAGGGCATGCATTTCAGGAAATGAATTCATTCCATCAAGATGCTGCAAAATACTTCCATCACCTGCTCCTACTTCCAGCACCCTTTTGAATTTATGGTCCCTGCATACGTCCATGATGTTTTTTGCCTTATATTTTGCGCCAAGCATTCGCCATTGTTCATCACGTCCAAGATAGAAATCATCATAGGCACTTTTAACATCAGCACTTAAAATCTCATTATTCATATTAAATACCCAGGCAATTATTGTCCTTATAAAACACGGAAGTGGACTTACGATAAAAAAGGCCGGGAGAAATGCCACTAAATGATAATTCTCTGAATCCCTCCTTTTTAAAAAAGCTGATGGCGGCGGCATAATGTTCACGTTCTGAATCGTCGAGAACTATCACCCCCTTCTCGCTAAGTGCAGCCAGGGAATGGTAACAGCAATTCACTCTGTCGCGGCCATCTACTATGATGATATCAAACTTCAGACCCATACTTTCAGGCATTTTGCTATAATCACCATCTTTATGCAGTTCGCAGAATATCATTTCAGAGTTCATGGGTTTCGCCGCTGATATCTTTTCATACCAGGCTCTATCATGTTCTACAGAAACAACCTTTTGTGCCCGCTGAGCATAGTAAAAGGTCGAATTACCCGAACCAAATTCAAAAACTGTATGATGCTTCTGAATACGATCAGCTATAAAATCAATAAATGAATAAGTAACCCATGGAATAGGCTCTGAATTCCGGCCAATCGGCGATTTAGATTCAAATGATTTGAACCAGCCTATTTCTGATAAATAACCTTTTAATCCGAAAGACAATAAAGTTTTTATTCTTGCCGGATTGATCAAACTTGTATACGATTCCGTTTTTTTCAACGTTTTGCGATTTTTTGAATGAGTGAGATTAAAAATAAGGATTTAAGCATATTTATTCCTTGTTTTCTTGTTTCAGGAAAGACAAGAATAAAAAAAGTTGCAGAGAAGTAAGCGATCAGTGTCGCAAAGGCAGCTCCCTGAAGACCGTATAAGGGTATCCAGAAAAATCCGAGAACAACGTTAACCACCGCACCTGCACCAGTACGATACAAGGAATACTTTGTATAACCTTCGGCCACCAAATACTGACCACTTGCACTTCCCAGGAAAACAAAAACCCCTGCCCATATATGAATGGATAATATTTTTGCACCCTCAGCAAACTCTGCGGCATAAAAGTACTGGTAAATATAAGTTGATGCAAAACTCATCAATATTGCAATACCCAGACTGATCAAAACCATCAGATCATACATATCGGTCAATCTTTTCTGATAGCGAAGTGGATCATCCCTTCGGGCATTCATAATAGCCGGAAATACAGAAGTGACAATTGCGACAGGAATAAAATACCAGCTTTCGCTCCAGTTAACTACTGTAGAATAGATTCCAAGCGCTCCCACACCCAAAAAGCTTTCGACCATGAGCTGCCCTATTTTCATATAAACAGTGACAAGAATGGCCGAAAATGCAAGTGGCCAGGAATGCTTTAACAGGTACTTGGCAAGGCTGGTTTCATATTTCCATTCTGATGTAAAATTGCCTTTAACTCGGTAAGCGATCAGGTAACCTATTCCCAAAATTGCCGCATCAATGAGCAAAGTCCAGACAAACCATGATAATGGTGCAGAAATAAAAATTAAAATTAGCTTAATTCCTGCCGACAAGAGGTTCCCCGTCACCTGAACTATCATCACATATTTCCCCTGAACTCTGGATTGAAAATAACTATCGATTATGGACAATGACTGAGTAATCCCGATACATGATGCGATCAGAATATAACTTAGGGGTATATCGCCATTTGTTCCTTTAAAGAGAATGTAGCTTAGCCAGACCAAAGGAATAATAGCGATTCCAGCAAGAAGCCGCATCCGAAAAGCTGTACCGAGGAGCTTATTTTTTTTCTCAGGTTCTGAAAGGAGTTCGCGGGTTACAAATCCATCAAGCCCGAGTGCTGCGGCAGCCAGAAAAAATGTAACAAAAACAAGAGGGTAATTCAGCATCCCATTTGCAGCTTTACCAAGATAATTGGCAACCGCAATACCCGCAAGAATCTTAATAGCCAAACTCCCGACCCTGGCAAGGAACAACCAGCCGGTATTTTTCAGGTATTTACTAAAAGCTTGCTGGTCAAACCCGGGTACGACTGGAAACTTCATCAAAACAAATATAATAGAAAAGCCCCGGATTAAATCCGGGGCTTTTCGTGTGTTATTTTAAAATAAATTTGCTTTATTATTGATTCACAAACTTCTTTGCATTAATCTTACGCTCATTCTCAGTCAGATAGATCTTACGTAAACGCATACTTTTTGGAGTTATTTCAATGTATTCATCGGCCTGGATGTATTCCATCGCCTCTTCCAGTGAAAACTTAACCGCAGTAGCGATACGTGTATTATCATCTGTACCTGATGCACGCATATTGGTCAGTGCTTTACCCTTAACCACATTTACAACCAGATCATTATCACGGATATGTTCACCCATAATCTGTCCTTCATAAACTTCAACACCCGGCTCAATGAAGAAACGCCCGCGATCCTGCAATTTATCAATAGAATAAGCGGTTGTGGATCCTTTTTCCATAGAAACCAAAACACCATTTAAACGTCCTGGTATATTACCTTTCCATGGCTCATAAGCCTTAAAACGGTGTGCCATAATGGCCTCACCGGCAGTAGCTGTTAATACGTTATTACGAAGTCCGATGATACCACGTGCCGGAATTTCAAACTCCAGATGCTGAAGATCACCCTTAGGCTCCATTATCAGTAATTCACCTTTACGTTGTGTAACTAATTCAATCACCTTTCCGGAAACCTCTGCGGGTACATCCACGATCAGTGTTTCAATCGGTTCACACTTCACTCCGTCAATTTCTTTGATGATAACCTGAGGTTGTCCAACCTGCAGTTCATATCCTTCACGACGCATTGTTTCAATCAATACTGACAAGTGGAGAATTCCACGGCCATAAACCAGATAAGAATCGGGTGATTCAGTCTCGACCACTTTCAGGGCGAGATTTTTTTCCATCTCTTTGTAAAGACGCTCACGTAAACGCTGCGAGGTTACAAATTTCCCCTCCTTACCAAACATCGGAGAGTTGTTGATTGTAAACAACATATTCATTGTTGGTTCATCAATCTTAATTACTTCAAGTTGTTCCGGATTCTCGAAATCAGCAATGGTATCACCAATATCAAAACCTTCGATTCCTACAACTGCGCAAATATCACCCGAAGACACTTCCTGTACCCTGATTTTTCCTAATCCTTCGAATGTATAAAGTTCCTTAATTCTTGATTTCTGTATTTTTCCATCCCGTTTCACTAATGAAACAGGCTGATTTTCTTTAATCACTCCCCTTGCCACACGACCAATTGCGATACGACCAACGAATGATGAATAATCCAGAGAAGTAATCTGCATCTGCAGGGTTCCATCAGAACTTGGTGCAGGTGGGATGTGCTCCAAAATAGTATCCAGTAATGGGGTAATGTCTTCAGTCTGTACCTTCCAGTCTGTATTCATCCATCCCTGCTTTGAAGAACCATATAAAACAGGGAAATCAAGCTGATCTTCTGTCGCTTCAAGATTGAAGAACAATTCGAAGATCGACTCATAAACCTCTTCCGGACGGCAATTTTCTTTGTCTACCTTATTAACAATAACAACAGGCTTTAATCCCAAAGAAAGGGCCTTCTGAGTAACAAAACGGGTTTGAGGCATTGCGCCTTCAAAAGCATCGACCAGAAGGATAACCCCATCGGCCATTTTCAATACCCGTTCAACCTCACCACCAAAGTCGGCGTGTCCGGGAGTATCAATGATATTAATTTTTACACCCTTATAATTTACAGAAACATTTTTAGAAACAATGGTAATACCACGTTCACGTTCTAAATCATTGTTATCCAGTATCAGATCCCCGGTGTCCTGATTATCACGGAACAAATTAGTTTGGTGTAAAATTTTATCAACCAATGTAGTTTTACCGTGGTCAACGTGAGCGATGATCGCTATATTCCTTATTTTTTGCATTAAAAAATTATTCTTGAATTTTTTGCAAAGGTAGGATTTAATAAGCAGATTTTTGCAATATGAACCAAATCAGGAGGATAAAGCCTTCAATTTAGCTCTGTTTCGTGAAATAAACAGAGCTCATGCAGGGTGATTAAGCATCATAAAGGCTGATTTTAGACTCAATTCCGGTTAAATCAGAATAAAAAAAAATCACAGCCATTCATAATTTACCTTCTCCTGACGTGGTCTTATCAGTTATTATGTAAATTTGGTTTATGGATATTCAGCTTATTTTGGTTATTCTGGTATTCATTCTGGCCATATTTTATACAGTCAGAATGGTTTATAGAAGTATGAACAGCAAAAAGGGCTGTGCAAGTAATTGCGGCAAATGTTCAGCTGATTTCAGTGAAGTTAAAATTTCTGAAAATACTAAGTCTATTTAATTTTTCTCAATTAAACACACTGCATAAGCTACCAGGCCTTCCTTTCTGCCGATAAAACCCATCGTTTCATTCGTAGTTGCTTTAATAGATATATCATCTTCACTAATCCCGGCTGCCCTTGATATTTTGACTTTCATTTCGGGAATATGCGGATTAATTTTAGGGGCTTCCAGACATAACATGGCATCGATATTTCCAACATTCCATCCTTTTTGATTCAGTAATCTGACGCATTCCTCCAAAAGAATAAGGCTGCTTATACCTTTCCAGCGATCATCGGTATTGGAAAAATGATACCCAATATCACGAAGATTTGCTGCACCAAGCAATGCATCACAAATAGCGTGTACCAAAACATCGGCATCGGAATGCCCAAAAGCCCCTGAATGATGCTCTAATTTAACTCCTCCTAAAATAAATGGATGATTTTCAACTAATTGATGTACATCGAACCCAAATCCTACCCTGATCTTCATTAACTATTTCTCAAAATTAAATACCAGTGAAAAGCGCAGTGTCTGTGCTAAGGGACTGGTTTGTTGATTTGCCAGCAAATAAGCGAAATCAAGATTAAAAACATTGTATTTTAAGCCCGCACCAAGTGTAAGGTATCTTCTGTCACCCTTAGTCGGGGCCTCATAGAAATACCCTGAGCGAAGGGCAAATTGCTTGTTGTACCAGTATTCTGTACCAAGCGAAAAGCTGATCTCACTAAATTCTTCTGAAAAACCACCGGGTGCATCACTAAAAGAACCGAAAATTGCCGAAGGTACAGAACGGTCAGGGTCTTTTCCATCAATAATATTTCCATTTATATCCCGGATCGGATTTGTTGGAACGAGTAATTTATTCATGTCAAGAGCGAGGGTGAATGTATTCAATTCATCCAGAATAAAAGTAGAAGCAGCTCCAAGCTTCATATTTGCCGGGAGAAAGGATTTTGAGCCCCCTTCTGAATAACTCATCTTTGATCCGATATTTGACAGGTTTAAACCTAAAGCAAGCTCTGCATCTTTGCCCAGCATAACCGTACCTGTTTTATAATATGCCGAAGCGTCTGCCGCAAGAGCAGTGGCAGGCTGTATATCCTGACCATTGAATTGTCCGTTACTTAAGCTTGAACGGATGTATCTTAATGCAGTTCCCAGGGCAAATCCCTCACCAAATTTTCTTGAAAAAGAACCTTCGACAGAGAATTCATTTGGACTGTATACTCCGATATCATTCTGACTATTATCAGTAAGTTGTATAGATCCATACGAAAAATACCTTAGGGCTCCACCAATTGTATTTCTATCATCCAAACGGTGGTAGATCGTCAGGTAACCCAAATCAACATCCGGAACCAGATTTCGAAGCCAGGGGGTATACGAAGCTGAAAGACCGGTAGGTTTTACAAGAAATGCCAGCTTTGCCGGGTTCCAGTGCATGGAGTTTGCATCGGGTGAAATAGCTACCCCTGCATCACCCATCGCCCCGGACCTTGCATCGGGTGTGATTAATAAAAACGGGGCTGCTGTCTGAATAGTATTGGTTCGCTTTCCATCTGTCTGGGTTGGCTGTGCTATTGCCAAAGCAGGGATACAGACAATTAAAACCACGAAATAATTACAAAACGAGAGTTTGTTAACCATTAATTTTGAAAAAAATCAACCAAATCTACACTTTACAGTGTTTTAAATATAGGTATTTAAAAGAATTATTTTCCAAGTAAGCCGATATATTAAATGAAAAAATAAGGCAAAGAATCAGATGATTAAGAACAAATAAAGGAACTGAATAGTCAAAAAATATATTTTGCAACTATTTGATTTTCAATATATTATATTTATATTCTAAATAGTCCGTTAAGATTCCAAAAAATGTCCTGAAATAATATTTGATATATAACGTTTGGAAAACGATTTAACGTATATTGATTTGTAACCTTACTTAAACTTTTTCGTTTGACAATTAGTCAGATACTGAAATATTATAAGACAAAAAAATCCATTGGGGATATAAGCCCAATTTTGTACTTTTAAAAAATTAATGCTCCAATTACATCGAATAGTAATGAAACGAATTTCAATTTATTCTTTAGCAGCCATAATGCTCTTTGGAATTTTATCATCCTGCAGTAAAAGTAAGTCAGGCCAGTCTTCAAAGACAGGCATGGCTTATAATAATAAGTATAATGGTGGTTTTGAGGTTAACAGCAAAGTAAAGGCTGGTCCGGGCCCGGGTTTGATCGCAATTGAAGGCGGAACTTTTGTAATGGGCGGAAGTTTGAATCAGGACTTAGGATATGAATTTGATAATGTAAGACGCAGAGTTACTGTTGCATCCTTCTACATGGATGAAACTGAAGTTGCAAATGTCGATTGGCTGGAATATCTGTATTGGATCAGAAGGAATTTTCCTTCCGATTCAGAATATTATTATAATGCCTTACCCGACACACTGGTATGGAGACAACCACTTTCTTACAACGAACCCTATGTAAATAATTACCTGCGTCACCCGGCCTTTCAGGATTACCCGGTTGTTGGAGTAACCTGGGAGCAGGCTAATGCCTATTGTGAGTGGCGTACGGACCGTGTAAACGAAGATATTTTAAGAAGCAAGGGATATTTAACGGACTATAAAACCCTGACTAGCGGTGCAGGCAAAGCCGGAACTGCAGCAACTGTTTCAACATCAGCAGATCCTTTCAATACGGATATTTATCTGAACGGACAGTATCGTGGGGAAGGAATTGATGGAAAAAAGATGAAAAAGGATTTGAACCCAAGTGCTGCTGCCACCGGAACAACTCCCAACTCAAAAGGGGTTGTCAGACCGGTACGTCTGGAGGACGGGGTATTAAAGCAACCTTATCGTTTACCAACTGAGGCAGAATGGGAATATGCTGCTTTGGCCCTGGCAGGTAATACCGAATACGAAAACATTGCTGACGGCAGAATTTATCCATGGAATGGACTTGGTGTAAGATCACCCAAAAAACGTACTCAAGGTATGATTTTAGCTAACTTTAAGCGCGGGGAAGGTGATAATATGGGTACAGGTGGATACCTGAATGATAAAGCAGATATTACTAACTCTGTCAGAAGTTATGTACCGAATGATTTCGGTTTATATAATATGGCAGGAAATGTGAATGAATGGACAGCCGATGTCTACAGGAAACTAAGTTTCGAAGATTTCAATGATTTCAATCCATTCAGAGGAAATGAATTTGTGAATAAGCGCCTTACCGATAGAGATAAAGGTATTTATGCTAAAGATAAATATGGCCGTCCTATAAAAGACCCTGCTAAAACAGGTAAAAAACAAAAATGGGCTGAATTACAGAATGATGCAGCAGCTGTAGATTCGTCTGCTATTGCAGGAAAACCATACAATCCTGATTTCCGTGGTCATCTGGATACTGTGGTAACCGACCTTTATGGGATTACTACATTGGTAAATGATCGTTCAAGGGTTTATAAAGGTGGATCATGGAATGACAGAGCTTACTGGCTTAATCCTGCTACCAGAAGATTTATGCAACAGGATGAAACAAGTGCAGAAATGGGCTTCAGATCTGCTATGACTCTGGTTGGGGCGCCTGAAATTATGACCAAGGGTAAACCACAATTTAGCCAGCCTAAATCTAAGGCAATGAGTAAATCAAGGTAAGGAAGTTGAAAGTAGAAAGATAAAAGCTTAATGTAGAAAGCTTAAAGATAAGAGCCTCAAATGATTTTCATTTGAGGTTTTTTATTTCTTGAGAGATGATTGTTTATGGATTCAACTCAGCCTTACTGTAAGGGGAAATATTCTTTAGAATTTTATTTACAACTGTCTCTAACAAGCCTACGCAGGCATACAAGAATCAGACAGTGGTACCGAACAAGGAAGCACAATCTTTAAACCCCTACGCAACGGAGAGAGGGTTAACCTTAATCTGAAACCAGCAAATCCATCATGAGGGTGAAGCCTGATCATCCAATCAGTGACTATTTAATTTTTCAATTTGATCGCTTTCCCGACATTAGTAATTACTCCAGTTTCATAGAGTAAACAAAGCTATGGTATTATCTCAGAAATCAAATGAAAGGCTCGTCCAAAGACTTCTTCCCACAGAATTAATTCCGCTGCCATGTGTGCGATAATCAGCATTGAAAAGGTTTTGTGCACTTAAGCGTAATTGTAAATTCTTCAAAGAATATCCTAAATAAACATTTAAAACCTTCCACCCTGGTGTACCACCAGCAGGAATCCTGTTATCATCTTTATCACCCTGAGCCAGGCGATCTTGTTTATCAGCCCAGCCCATCTCACCCTTCATATAAAATCTATTCACTTTATATTTCATTGAAATATTTCCATTAAAGGGAGGAACTCTTCTGAGTGGTTCTGCTTTAGAGATGTTTCTTCCATGGTTAAATGAAGCGAACAGATCAAAGAACAGATTTTGCGAAACCTGAAATTCAGCGAAACCTTCGACCCCCTTAATAACCGCCTCTTCAGTATTTTCCTTCATGTAAACCTTATATCCATCTATTATCTGACCGGTTTGAACCCTGTTAATCAGGTCACTGAGCTTATTTCGATATAAAGCAGCACCAAAACCAAGGCGTTCAGAAAAAAACTTATAACCGATTTCTGAATTATAGCTCTTTTCAGGCTTAAGTGTATATGAAGGAAGTTCATATCTGAAATCTACAATACCAAGCGTTCCCATATCATCGATATTCGGGGCACGGTATCCGGTATTAAATGAACTGTAGATATGGTGTTTTCCCATGGAATAATTAAGTCCTGAATTCCATACAAATGCACCTGGATTAATTTGCATCCGACCGAGATCCTTGTCCAAAATTACTGCCTGCAACCAATTGTACCTTAATCCACCTTCAATATTAAAACTGCCAAGAGCAAGATGATGCAGGGAATAAACTGAGGTATTTGAATAGAGGGAATTATCCGGATATAAACCTCTCTGCATGCTAACCGCACCGCTCTGAAGATTTGTTGTATTCCTGATACTGTTAACCTTATCCCTGTAGTATTCCAGACCACTATTAACCGTCCACTTTTTGCTCAAGTGAGAAAATATCTCAATTCCCAGATTAGAGGTTTTGATTTTATCCCTCTCCAAACCAAGCGATTGACTGGAATTCTTTTGGCTGTTGCGCTCTTCAACGGTTGCATTCAAAGATCCGGTTAGATCAATTCTTCTAAAAATGGATGAGCCCCCTTGGTCAATACTGTATTTAAGGTAGCTTAAATTCCTGCCCTGCAGGCCCATTTTATTAAGATTGAAATTCTCAAGCTGCACTTTGTGGTAAACATCTACATCCTTTTGCTGCACAAACTGATTGGCAAGAATAAATTCAGAATTCTTAGTAAGCTTAAGTTTGAGTTTTAGACTTGCATCCACTTGGGAATACCCGGATGGGGATTGTCTGCCGGTTGTATCCCCGCCAATCAGATCTCCAAAATTCTTTACTCCCAAAATTCCTGAAAGAACCATCTTACTTGTGGAATAAGCCAATTCTGTACTGCCGGATTGTTCCATTTTACTGCTCGCAAATCTTCCTGAAACGCTTCCCCTGAAAGAATTTTCACTTGTATAGCCTGGATCCTTTGTAAAAATCTGGATAACGCCGCCTATAGCATCAGATCCATACTGAACAGAACCACTTCCTCTCAAAACTTCAATCTTATTGACCGAAAAAGGATCAATTGTGTTCAAATACTGGTTGGGGCCATACCTGAAAGTCGAATTATTTAATCTGATTCCATCAATAAGAATCAAGGTTTGATTACCTGTCAGGCCCCTTATAAACGGAGAACCACCACCATGGTTCGTCTTCTGCACAAATACACCGGGTATAATGTTTAATGATTCAGGAACAGTACGTGGAATATTTTCAGATTGGGCAGGCAGATTTAAAACACTGGAAGCAAAAGGCAGATTTGCTGATGAAGTATTGCGGCGTGAGGCCGATAAAACCTGTACTTCCGGAAGTGACCCTGATTGAGAAATAAGGAATATTTCCAGATTGATTCCTTTATTATCCAGAATCAGAGTGCTTTGATAGGTCTCAAAACCGACATAACTTGCTATGACGGTGTATTTTCCTTGAGGGACGCTTTCAAAATTAAATTCCCCCTTCTCATCTGTCGCTGTACCCTTTGAACTTGATCCTTTAATCCTGATGCTCACCCCACTCAAAGCCTCCTTTGTATTCTGTGAATATATTTTTCCTTTAATTCCCTGACCAAAAAGGCTTCCGGAAAAAAATATCAGTGAAAGAAATATTAAAATTTTTGACATAATTAATTAAATTAAACAGTTAGAAATAATTTGTCGTTTAACAATAATTAGTCATCTGCTTTGTCTTTTTGCTCAAGCTTTAGAAAAGCACTCCGGCGGGGAGCAGGCATCACAGAATCCTCTCCCTTAACTGATTTCCAAACTACTTCATTCAGATCCAGATCTGGAGCAGCATCTTCCCTCGCGAAATTCCATTCCTGCGAGCGCTCTGCACTCCTATTCCAAGCGACATTACGCTGCTTTAAGTCAACATTAGAAGCTTTTGCCTGATACGCTCTAAAATCAGGTGTTGAAGTAAAACACTCAGACATAGGGACAGCTGCCGCATCATATTGACTCATTGGAGGTAAACCAAGAATCAGTTCCATGGTTCTGAGCATTCCGGAAGTAGAATACATTGTGCTGTTTACTGAATTTCTCTTAGTATAGGGACTGATTACAAATGCAGGTGAGCGATGAGCATCCACATGATCGGGACCATTTTGAGCATCGTCTTCCAAAACAAAAATTACTGATTCTTTCCAGATACTGCTGTTTGAAATATGTTCAACAAGCTGACCAAGTGCAAGATCATTATCGGCAACCTGAGCTGTCGGAGTTAGTTTTCCAATTCGTTGTCCACTGGTATGATCATTCCCTAAGCGTATGGTATTGAATTTTGCGACGGCATTTATTGCGAGCAATGAATCGAAATCAGCTTTAAAAGCAGTGACTCTGTCAATATCCATAATATCGAGATTATAAGGCGGATATTTTGCTGCGATCTTACCGATAAGTGATTCTGCAGTGGCACCGTCCTTAGTAACAAATTGTCCGTAACTGCGGTAACTCACACCTGCACGCTTGCAATAATCCCAGATATATCCATCCCTGGGATAAGCAATTTTACGACTGCCCTCGTAATCATAGGTTCCTCCCCTGCTGCCGTAGCTGGTTGGCCATGTTTTCTCGGTATAGTCTGTAGCATAAGCAGCCATGCTCCAGTTATGCCCATCGGCACTTACCTCAGCATCTACATAAAAATTATCAAGCAGAACAAATTCACGGGCTAAAGCATGGTGATTAGGCGTTACTTTCTCAGGGAAAATACAAAGTGAAGGGTCTCCGTTACCTTCTTTGATATCACCAAAAACCTGATCATAGGTACGATTCTCTTTAATCACATAGAAAACATATTTAA
>CAZTRY010000090.1:0-14785 GCA_964616525.1 uncultured Sphingobacterium sp.
GGCATACTAGCTCAGTTGGTTAAAGTCCCGCACATGCGGGATTAATCAGAGGGTCGCTGGTTCGTCCCGCAGGTGCGGGATCGGGAGCAAAACTCCACCACATCCGGTGCTTTTTTGTTTATGAATTTCTGTAGATATTTATTAAGGAGTCAGAAGACTCCTCTTCATTGGACAGTCCGAAGAGGCGCTGCACTAAACTCTATAGACAGTGGTAAATAGTGTATTTTGTTAAATATTTACAATTTAATTTAGGATATCATGTTGATAATGAAGATATTTAATAAAAAACATTTATAATTTGAACAAAGTGGACTTGAAGTATAATTAATTGGATTTAAACTTTTAACATAATGCTTAGAAAATATATTTTTTTATTCCTTTTAATCTCAATCACAACTAAAACACTTGGTCAAGGATTTGATGATAAGATAAAAAACACAAGTGATTCTCTAGCTAAGAAAATTCTTAACTGGAAAGGAAAGACTATTGCGGTTGCCGATTTTATTAATCTTGATGGCAGCATTACCCAATTGGGAGTCTTCTTAAGTAGCGAAATATCATTTGAGCTTTCTAATCGTACAAACAATCAAACGTTGTTCAAAGTGTTGGAAAGAGCTAAGCTGGAACAAATATTCAAAGAGAAAAAGCTCATTCAAAGCAATGATGGTTCTAGGCTAGCAAAAGACTTAGGGAAACTAAATGTTGCAGATATACTCATTTTCGCCACAATAACAGATTTCGAAGGCTATTATCGAGTTAACATAGGGTTATTAGACACGAGAAATGGAGAAGCTCTTGGCTCTTTTAGATCTTCCTTCGTTAAATCCCCATCTTTGGAAAAGTTGAATCAGACTATTAAAGTTTATTCAGCTTTAACACCCCAAATAGCCCCTGAAAAACAAAAAGAAATACAATTACCAAAACAGGATGAGGGCACTAATGGAAATGTCTGCTTTATATTGGCGGACAGTTATTTTCCGCCACAAAGTGCAAGAATTACTATTTTCAAAACGAATAGTGATGAAGTAGAAAAACTTATAGATGCAACACCAGAAGGGAATAACTGTATTCACGAAATTGAAAGTGGTGTCCATAGAGTCAAAGTTCAGTGGTCACTTACAAGGGAACCCCAAATGAGGGAAATTAAAATTAAAGCAGGCGATAATAAACCAATCACTTTTCATCATCATTGAAACTTATTTGATCTTTATATATAATTAAATAAACACACCTTCATCAACTTGTTTTAGTTTTTCGGTGAATGAAGATCTAAGTTGAAATACATTTGAAATTAAACTTTTTGTCTAATTACTCAATGTCCAATTTTCGGGGGAAGCTTGCAATGGCTAAAAATAACAATTTCTTCCAACCGAACGGATAGATCTTAAGGTATAAGTGATCGAAAACTCTGTAGATCTTGGACGATAGGATAGTATTTGATTTGATGAAATACTGTAGTTAGCACCTACCATTATGTTTTTAAAATTAATACCAATGTATGGGGTATAAGACTCGGCAAAGCTATACCACAAACCACCATATAGTCGTGTATCACTAATAGATGTCAAATAGGAATAAGCAACACCAGCAATCTTTTCTTCTGCGTTTTGTTGTCGCGAATAAAGACCGCTAAGGATTATTGCTGAAAAATCGCTTATTCTAAATTCTGCACCAGAATTTATCGTAGCCCGACGCCTTACACGAGAGCTGGCTTCACTAAATACTGACTCTTCTGGCTGAAGTAAATGATACATTGAGAAACCAGTATAAAATTTAACCGGGTCATCATCTCTACCAACAGAATATAAAAGTCCTCCGGAGATGTCAACATGTTTACTTCCGTTTGAGCTATAAATAAAATCTGCAGGCAAAGACGAGTCAAAACCAGTTCCATTATATTGAGAGGCAAACGTTAATTTGTTAAAATCAACAGTTTTGTCTGTATAAGTTAATTGAAAACCACCCGAAATCTGCATTTTTCCTGTGCCATCCAAGCTTTTATGATAGGCGACAGATCCAGAGAAATAATGGCTTTGCAACGCACCTGCTAATGATTCGTCTCTGATAGCCATAAACCCGACACCTATGGCATTGGGATGCAAGTCACTCATTACCGTGGCATCAACGGATATACTGTAGGTCCGATAAGGTGTTCCCACGTTCCACCATTGATCCCTAAAATTTGAAGAGATTCGAGTTCCTCCACCAAATGCACCTGTATTTGCAGGGTTCACATTAAGCGGCGAGGCAAAATATTGTGTAAATCGCACATCCTGCGCATAGCTTTCAACATTAAAGATTCCAGTTAATGATAATAGTATAACTATAAAACAAATCTTTCCCATCATTTTAACAAAATTGTATTTCCCCTACTTCGAATGATCTTACCCAATCCGTCAATCCCTTCGGCATACCAAGTATAAGTTTCAAAAAAATGAAGGCTGCCGTTATAATAACCGTCCCATCCCTTTTCTGCGGAAGGGTCATTTGATTCGAATACTAAATTACCGAGCCGGTTGAAAACTTTGAAAGCTATTAACGTCTTTATACCTGGGATAAATGGATAGAGTTTGTTATTCGTATTTTGGGTGGGTGTGAATGCAGTTGGCACCGCGATTACCGGATACGGCACAAGCTCAACATCAACGGACTTAATTATTGAACAACCGAACGAGTTGGTGCCTTGAATATAATAAGTCCCAGAAATGGATACTCGATTTGGATCTGGTATTTTTATACGTCCATACATATCTTGCCAATACGTGTAGGTAATTCCAGCTTCTCCTGTTATTACCTGATCAGTAGTAAGGTTTATTGTTTGATTATCGTACTTAACCGGTGGTTTCTTAAGAGTGAAAGAAGGTTCTGGCAATATTGAGACAATTACTGCCTTAATAACGGAGCACCCAGAGCTATTTGTCGAACGTATATAATATCTCCCACTCTTCTTCACCAGCTGAGGTGAGGAGAGTTCGATAGTGCCTTCAAAATTTTCCCAATAAGACAAGGTCACCTGTGCTGTGCTGCCCATAGTTATGGCAGGATTTGTCAGGTCGACAAAATCAGAAGAGCAAACTGGAGCAGGGTCAAAAATCTTTAGCTCCGGGTATTTATTAATAGCTACAATAACTGGTCTGATTACTGAACAACCCAAAGAATTTGTTCCTTTTACGAAGTAAGTTCCGCTTTCGGTTATTGTGTTTGCTACTTCAACAGGTACCATCGCTGACGCATCCTTCCAATAAGTAAAAGTTAATCCAGGGGTACTGCCTGCTGTAATGCCTGGAACAGTCAAATCAATTGTTTGTGGAACACATACCTCGGCAGGGTTATTCAGGATAAGCTCGGGCGGCTTATTAAAACCTACTACAACTGGTTTAACCGTAGAGCACCCCAGATCATTCATTGCTTTAATATAATAAGTGGCCGCAGACGTGACGTTCTTTGGATTTGAAACAGCCACGGTAGCTGATGCATCCAACCAGTATGTTAGCTGTATCCCTGACGAACTTCCCAATGTTATAGCGGGACTAGTGATATCAACTCCAAAAGGAGGACAAGATGGAGGTGGATTCGTGATTAATAGATCTGGTGGCACATTATTAGATACTGTTACTTGTTTAATAACAAAGCAACCATTTAGATTTGTAGCTTTGATATAATAAATCCCACTCTCACCAACCGATTGAGGAACAGTGACAGGTATTGTGGCGGTAACATCTTTCCAATATGTTAATATTAGCTGTGGCGAACTACCAGCAGTGATGGCTGGAGATGTAAGATCAGCAGTAAATGGTTCGCAAATTCTGGGTGGGTCTGTCACAACGAGCTCTGGCAAGGGATAAACGACCACATTTACCATCTGTATCTGAGAACATCCCATGGAATTAGTTGCTTTGATATAATATGAACCGCTTTGATCTACTGCATTGGCGACGCTAACCGGAATTGTAGCCAAAACATCCTTCCAGTAGGTAAAAGTTAATCCTGGGGAACTCCCAACAGTTAGCGATGCTGAGGTAAGGTCGGCTTTTTGTGGTAGACAAACTGCAGCAGGATCTTTGGTAACGAGCAATGGTAGAGTACCGAGCTCGACTTTGACTGGAAGTATTTTGAAACATCCAGATGAATTCATCCCGCGAATATAATAGGTACCAGATTGAGCAATAGCAGATGGATTTGGAAGAGGGATTGTTCCAGCTTCGTTTAGCCAATAGCTATACGTTAGCCCCGCGGAACTGCCTGTAATTATAGATGCACTAGTAAGATCGACAGTTCCTGGAGCACATGCAGGTGCTGGGTCACGAATGAATAAGTTTGGTGATTCGTTTATTGTGACACTTATGGCCTTAATTTCGCTGCACCCTTCTGGCACGACACCCTTTATATAATATGTCCCGCTTTGAGATATTTTATCGGGGTTCGCTAAAGGCAGGTTTCCTCCAGGATCCCTCCAATAACTGAATACCATCCCTGGTGTACTTCCACTGGTAACTGACGAACTAGTTAGGTCTACTACATCAGGAAAGCATGCGTTGATATTCGTTAATTTTAATTGAAAATTAATCGTTGCAATTGTTGTGAAAAGATCATCCGGACATCCAAATCCTGGATAAGGAATTACACGTAGGGCAAATTTTGTAGTACTTGACGGTGCAGGTGATATCGTGATTTGTTCTCCGGTTCCGACTTGCTGTGAGAAATCACTGGTATACCAGGTATAGGATTGATAGCCTGAAGGACCCTTTAAGGTCACCGATGTAGCGTTTTCACAAATAATATTTCCAGTAATAGGTGTAGTACAAATCTCGTCAATATCTAAATATGCGTATCCAAAATGGCCAGTACGTGTGCAGTCGGCGGTTGTAAATTCGATCCGCATCTTTTTGCCCGAATAACCAGAAAGATCGATAGTGACTGGTGACCAATCCTTATAAAGAACCCCGGTCTTAACAGGGGAACTCTTAAAACCAGGTAAATTGGATGTGGCAATAAACTCAAATGACGCACAATTGATGTAGCTATTTGCATCAATGTCAAAGACCCTCACCTGGAACCTTGGCTGTTCTATAGTAGGGTGATTTGGATCTTCAAATACTACCGCATAATAATAGGTTAGTGAATACTCGGCCTGATCAACAGGAACTATAAACTCATATGAAATACGCTCAGCCTCTGCCCCGATTTGGTCATTACCTAGTTTAACAGCATATTTACTACCATTAGGGCTTAATGCAGAAAAACCTCCATACTTGTCTTTCGGAGTGGATGCACTTGTTATAGAATGATACCTACTCTGAGGCGTTGTACTGTTAACGTTTATTAGATTTGCAACTGCAGTTGCAGTGGTGACGCCTCTATAAGCCGCCCATCCAGTGAAATTTCCAGCCTCAAATCCAATATTTGGGGGACATGGAGCCTGTGCAAACGCATGTGATAACAAGGAGAAGAGCAAACACACAAAGGAGGATAGAATCTGGTTATTATGCATCTGCTGATTTAAAATATTAAAAATTTAATTTTCAATCGATTGAAATCTGGAGATTAACTCTCCATACTGTTTTCCATTTATTATACAAACAGGTCAAATTGTAAGAGATTTGATATCCCCATACTTCATGTTGGCTAAAAAATTCAAGCAGATTAGCTTATTCGAGGCGCTTAATTTGTTAGCAGCTTTTCGTTATATTAAAGTATAGACAGCAATTATAATATAGAAGACCTCCTAAATTAAGTATATTAAAATTATTAAGATTGGTATTACATTAATATTTTAAATCATATAACTCATTTTCCTAATTTAAAAACAAAATAGGCTTAACGAGCTTACCGACCCAGCCTAAATTAACCCATTACTTATTTTTGGCTTTTGGTATCCTGTGAGTGAAAAAAAGAGGATTTGCAGTTAATTACAAAACTAAAAATTAATGGAAATGACAGCTTTTTTCAATATACAAAATCTCTTCAAATACAACTATTTTTCAACAGACTTTAAAACTGAAAAAGTTCCCTCCAACGTTGGCAAATTAGATTTTAAGTTATAACTATTTTAAACAACTCACCATCCAGTAAAATACTTCATACAGTAGTTAGAAATAAGTGTCCAAAAACATTTGATCAAGAAATATAAATCCTATACGATATTAGCATTTATCGAATCAGCTTTCTCAATTCATACATAGCTTGAACAGTTTCAATTATTTCAAGTTCTACAATTTTTTGTCTGGTTCGGAAACATAAATGTCAAATAGTATGGGTTCGAAAACGGGAAGGCTAGAGATGGACTTAAATATTTGTTCTAGAAGTCTCAGCAGAGTCACCCTTTTTTAATTCGCTAATAACCTGATTCAATACTTCTGTCACCTTGTTTAATAATCGGTCTAATCGCTCCGACTCGCCATATTCAACTGCAAAATATTCAATCTCACGAATTTCCTCCTTTAAAGATACTATTCCCATATGATCAATGGATGGTTTTATCCGGTGTGCTTCCTTAGAAAGTTTAACAAAATCCTTAGAATCATAAGCATCTCTCATCTCCTTAAGTGAAATGGGCATTTGTTTAATAAACAAATCGATAATTTTATCAATAAATTCTTTACTTCCCCTGGCAATATCTTCTATCTGAGTTAAACTGTAGAGTGGAGCTTGGTGTTCCTTTGTTTTGGTTGTTTCTAAAGACAATTTACTTGACTTCCCTAACCATTTAGATACAATTTCCAACAATTGGATTTCATGAAATGGCTTTGATAAATAATCGTTCATTCCTGCATCAAAGCACTTCTGATTGTCGCCCTTTAATGCAAAAGCAGTTAAAGCAATGATTGGAATTTGCTTCTGTATCGTTTTCCGGATTAATTTAGTGGCCTCTAATCCATCCATCACGGGCATTTGAACATCCATTAAAACCAGGTCAAACTCATTGGCAGTTAATAAGTCGAAGGCTTCTTTTCCATCACATGCATTTGTAATGTGTGCGCCAAAGTTCTCTAAGATCATAGACGCCATTAGTCTGTTCATTTCATTATCATCAGTAATCAAAATATGCTTACCATTCAATAATTTTGGGTCTACTTCTACATTTTCCTTTTCAGGTAAGTCTTTCATATTTCCTTTTGGCAACTTTAAAATAAAGGAGATCGTTGTTCCACGATTTTTTCCACTTTCTACACTGATCTCCCCACCCATCAACTCAATCAATTCTTTACAAATGCTCATCCCAAGTCCAGTGCCACCATAATTCCTGGTCACTGAATCATCCTCCTGCGAGAATTTGTCAAACAAATGATCAATGAATGATTCTTCCATACCAACACCGGTATCCCGAACGGTCACTTCAATCTTTTGTTCGCTTTCAAAATCTTCTAAAACGTTGAAGGAAATATGCACTTCACCCTGATTGGTGAACTTAATCGCATTACTGACCAGATTAAGCATGATTTGCGATAGACGATATGGATCACCAATCAAGACATCCGAAACGGAATCAGAAATGGAATTACTAAACTTCAGCCCCTTTTCCTCTGCCCTGTGCTGCATCACCTGCATCAAATGTGACATGACCTTATCCGGCTCAAAACCAATTTGTTCGATACTTAATTTTCCGGATTCTATCTTGCTGAGATCTAAAATATCATTTATAATCACTAACAAATTATCGGCAGAAGACCTGATGGTATCCAGAAAAAATTTCTGATTTTGGCTTAAACCAGTTTTGCTTAATTGATTTGCCATACCTAAAATAGCACTCATTGGTGTCCTGATTTCATGGCTCATGTTCGCCAAAAATGTTTCCTTGGCACCTCTTGAAGCTTCAGCAACATCCCTGGCTTTAATCAACTCTCGTTCTAACGACTTTTGATCAGTGATATCCAAATGAATACCAATTGAACCTACTAACTCGCCATTATCATTGTATCTGGGCGCCCCACTGATTAAGAACCATTTTTCTTCTCCCTGTTTAGTAATAATTGGAACTTCATAAGCATCAGAAATCCCTGATTTTCTTTGTATATTTTTATCCTCAATGAGGTACCTAACATCAGAGTCCATCAATATTTCAGAGGCTCTTTTACCTGCTAATTCTTCCGGGGTATACCCGATCATTTTGCAGAAACTATTATTTACATATTGAATACGATCCTCATTATCTACCTCCAGCAATCCCAAATTCATGTTAGCAATAATGCTTCTATACTTTTCTTCTCTTAATTTAACTGTGTTTTCAGATAATTTTCTTTCAGTAATATCCGATTGAGTACCAATAATTCTTTTGGGTTTGCCTTCTTCGGTATAACTTACAACCATTCCCCTATCTAAAATCCAGCAATAATTTCCGCTTTTATTTTGAACCCGATATTCGCGGTGGTGCGAATTAATTTTTCCTTCAGAATAATCCTTATCAGTTTGATTAAAAAGTTCCAGGTCATTGGGATGAACCCGCATACGCAATTCTTCCGGACTATTTTTGAATTCATCATCCTGATAGCCCAACATGCTCTTAAATTTCCTGGAATAGAGAACCTTATCCGTTTGGAAATCATATTCCCAAACTGCTGCACCTGCACCGTCTAATGCAAATTGTAATAATTCCTGACTGTCCCTTAATGCAGCTTCATTCTTTTTACGATCTGAAATATCCCGAATAAATGAGCAAAAGAATTCCAGATCACCATGTTTGACAGGAATGATGGAAAGCTCTATCGGGAACTCTTCACCCTTAATATTGAATGCAGGCAATTCCATGAGCTTGTTTAAAATAGGCCCTTGCCCGGTTTGGGCATACAAATCCATCCTATTATCATTGCCATTCTTGTGATATGAGGGAATAATGGTATCAGATAATTTCTTTCCAATGACTTCTGATTCTTTCCAACCAAATACCTTTTCAGCTTGCGGGTTCCAGAATGAAATCAAACCAACATTATCGGTAACAATAATAGCATCCAAAGCCGAATTCATAATCAGTCGATTCTGCAATTCACTTTGCTCTAAGGCCTCCTTCGCTAGTTTCTGTTCGGTGATATCAGTATAACTCCATAGATGTCCCTTTGATACATCATCTATAAAAATCGGGATGTATTCCCTCCTCAGAATTCGGTTATCTGCTAAAATTAAATTTCCACTCACTAAAACACCATCCTTTAAGATTTTATCAATATCAGAAACAAACTCTTCAGGGTATTTAAAAAGTAACTTCGTTTGCTGAGCACTTTGGCTGCAATCAGAACCAATTAAAGCTTCGGGTGGTGCCGGAATTTTGAAAAGGTCACAAAATAATTGATTGGTAAGGACAACCCTTCTATGTTCATCTTCCAACAAAATCCCGCTTTGCGAATTGTTTACCAGGGAAGTATATACCTCCTCAGCACTTTTTCTCAGCGTAATTTGCTGGTTAAGATTTTCAGTTATGGAAAGTAAATCTTCAGGGTTTTTATTCTCATCCTTTACGCCAATCAAGCCCAGAGTAGTATATAACTGTTCAATGGATTTTCTCTTAACTTCCACTTCATGAGTGAGTTTTTTGTTGATTTCAGCGTACTCCTCCTCACTAATTGAAAGTGCTCTTTCAACCAATGCTTTATCCCTTTGAAGTGCTTCAAAATAGTTATCAATGACGCCTAGAAACTTTTTAACTTCCGGATTTTCTGAAATTTCAAGCGGCAAATATTTTTGAACCTGCCGATTGAGTAACTTATGATAACTCATAGAATGAAGTAATGGTCATGGTTTGATTATGAAGACGACAAGTTGTGGTATCATTAAATGGCGAAATCTCCCCGTAGGAATAAAAACCAGCCATGGTTGTTTGTTTGGGAAAAGCATCTGCTACCGCCTCCACTTCTTCATCGATTCTTGGACCAAGTATGAGTTTACGGCCAATACAGCTGATTAACAATGCAAAGTCCGGATTTGGGTTTCTGGTTAAACATTGGTCGGCGGCTCTGGAAGAGGCTTCTTTCAAACTATCAAAATTTGCTTTCATTAATCGAACCCGGGAGCCTACAGGAATATCTCCCGCAAAGGTCATGGTCCGTTTTTCTTCATCAATAGATAAAATAGTGCGAACAATAGGTTCTGATAAACCCTCCAAACTGATGGCTAATGGGAAAAGTAAGGCGGATGCCGGTAAAAACTCAGCCTCTGCGCCCAAATACTTCTTGTATAAATCCAGAGCAGATTCACCATCGATTTCATATAATACATTGGCTTCTGATTTGGTAACTGTTCTTTCTAATCCGAACATATCCCAACCCCCTTTTGTTCCATGGGTAACCACCAGATTATCTCCATAAAAACCAATGGCAATAATATTACCTTCGGTCGGGTTTTGATTTAAGCCAACTAGGGTAGATCTGAAATTTGCAGCATCTCCTGCTAATCCACCTGTAACTAATATATCTCCGGCTGCTTCATTGATGCCTTTAACCAGCTCACTTCCATTGACCAGGCTTCCATCAGAAAATACCATTACATAACGTAAACCTTGCTTAGGCAATTGCCCAATCAAAGCATGGGCAGCATCATAACTATTATTAAAATCAATAATGTTTACTTCAGCTGTCTTAATTTCTGTGGATTCAAATTTTAAGGCTACGGCGATTAGGGAATTATCTAATACTGATTCCTGATAAATTTCACCTGCAGTGCTGCAAAAGGTAATAGCCGCGTTTTTAAAAAGTGCCTTCAACTCCGCTGAGGGATTAACCTTTGAGAAGGTATCCTTAGCCCCAAAACACAGAACTAATTGATACTTTTCAAAAGTGCTTTCTTCATGACCATTATCAATATGCCATTGATTCTGATCATATTTTAGAAGAGTTGATTTCATAGCTTAAATTTTATCCGGCATCAATATCTAATCTCATGCCAAATAAATTTAAACTATAACTTATTGATTTTCAATTAATTAATTTAATTCAAAATTATAATTTTTCCAATTTTAGGAATTTATTCTAAAAAATAGATTTATAAACTTATCTCCTTGTCCTTTAACATTTTATATATCGTGCTTTTACCGATTTCCAAAATGTTCGCTACGGCTATCACATCATTATTGTTTTCCTTAAGATGATATTTCACGATATCGCAGACATGGGCTCTTAAGCTTTTTGTTTGCATCATAAAAAAATCATCCTGCCTTATGGAGTTGAATGTAATATCCTCGGCCGTTATTTCCTGGTTTTCACTCATCACAGCTGCCAAATCAATTATGGCTTTAAGTTCTCTTACATTTCCGGGATAAGAATATTTCAATAATTTATCCTTGGCTTCTTTCGTTAAAGTCAGAGTCCCCATTTTATTGGATCTGGCAAATTCATCTAAAAAATGTTTGGCTAAAATCAAGATATCATTACCTCTATGACGAAGCGGAGGCAGCTCGATTGTAAGACCCATGATGCGATAATATAAATCTTCCCTAAAATTTCCTTTTTTTACCTCTTCAGCAATATCCTTATGAGTGGCGATTATTAATCGGGCATCAAATTTAATCACCTCGTTTCCACCTAATCTTGTCACTTCACGTTCTTGCAAAACTCTAAGGATCTTACTTTGAAGATTTAGATCCATTTCAGCAATCTCATCCAGAAAAATTGTACCGCCATTAGCCTCTTCAAACTTGCCCGGCTTCCTGATCAAAGCTCCTGTAAAAGCCCCCTTTTCATATCCAAATAACTCACTTTCAATCAAATCCTTCGGGATAGCCGCCATGTTTACCGCAACAAAATTCTTCTTCTTCCGATCGCTGTTATAATGGATCGCTTTTGCCACTACTTCTTTTCCTGTACCTGTTTCTCCAATTATTGAAACATTGATATTTGTTTTAATCGCCTTTTCCATTAAGGAAAACACCTTCATAATGGGCTCGCATTGGCCATTTATACTTTTTTCAAAAGAAAATTTCTGACCAAGTTCTTCCTTTAATTGCTCAAGTTCCTGTTTTAAGTTTTGATTCTCTCTGATTCGATTAATACTATTCCATAACAAATCTCTTGTTGATTCATCCTTTACTAAATAATCAGAAACTCCCATTTTCAAAAGTTTGACGGCTAAGCCTATATCCTCCTGAGAGCTAATTATAATCACAGGGACTTCAGGTACACTATCCTTTATTTTTTGAAATAATTTATCTCCCGGATAATCCGGTAAACCGAAATCAAGGGATATTAAATCGGGCTTTTGATAAAGATTATTCAAACAATCCTGCCCATTTAAAAACCATTTTACCTTATAATCTGGATTTAAACTCAAATAATATTCTAAAATCTGCCCATAAATGGGGTCATCTTCTACAATAAAAATCAAATACCCTTCTGATGTGCTTTTCATAATCTAAAAAATTAAACCGACCATTACCCATCTACCGACTTACAAAATATAGAAAATTCCAAAATATGGAATCAAAAAATTGCAAATATTATTTTATCCTGTTGAAGGCAGGCTATTTCACTGGAATAGATCGCATATTCCATATTCTTTATCAGCAGAGTATTATGTTAATTGGAGTTCGGCAAATAAATACTTAAAAATCAATATCTAAGCAGATTTCTGCCTTGTGTTATGCATAAAAAGACACATCGGTTTTAGCTTCAGAACTATCTTGCTCTTTAAAAAGATTTAGCACTCTGAAATGCTATGCTTCCCGGCCCGGGTCAGGCAGGTTTGATTTTTTAATGTTATTCGGGTTCAGCTTTTGAGTTTCTTTAGCTGGATCGTCGCCTATTCCAGAGAGTTATAAGGCTTAATGGTTCACAAGAATAAAGCTTCTGTAAATAGAAATCTCCAAAGCCTCTTAGCAAAATCATGAAGTATTTACTGAATTCTTAAATCCTATATACCCAAAAATTTTAAGCTAAAAGTGTATTTCAGGGTCAATCTTTGGGTATTAAATAAATCGAGGGCATGGCTATGCTTTATATGATTGACCACCACAAACAAGCCATTATTCGCATGGACAGGGTGGACCATAGGGATGACGATAACAGACAGCCCCGTAGCTATCGGGCGACTACAACCAGTTGATCCTTGACACCCGATACTTCAAACCAACCTTCCCACTACCTCAAACTTTGCAAATACCTGATCACTATGTGGCGCATCCTTTAATTCATCCGTCAGATCTTGTCCGGCCCAGTGCTCATAATGCTTCCCGTTCTTCCATAAACGGCTTTCGGTAACATCATAGATAATGCCCTTAAACGCAATCCAGATCTGGGCCTTATCCTGCCCGTTTCTCAAAGCGAGATAAGATTTGCTGTATTCAGGAAGTTCATCCATGTTGTTTGGCAGCCCGCTTACGGAAGTATTCGAAGAACATAATATTAAGCAGGAGCATTGCCATTGAATAAAAATGATCTTCAAATGGAATGGTACCTACCCTGAATGCCATATTCTCCTGGTTATTATACAAGACTACCGGAATTGAAGTCAGGAGTCCGTTAACTATATAAAATGGGATCAAAGAAACCAGATAAGCCAGATAGAACCTGCTTAAATAGGATGATTTGAATACAAATTGGGCCAGCAATAATATAACGAGCAGCAAGCCAAAGGTAATCAGTGAATACACTCTGTCGTAAAACAGAAACAATAAAGCGATACATAAAGCAATCAGTAAATAACTGATATAAACCGATATCTGTTTTAAAAGATCCGCTTTAATATAGTAATTCAGGCATTCATAGATAAAAATGCAGGCAAAAGGGACTGTAATAAAGAAGAGTATTTCCTCTAGTGGAAGATTCAGAAAATAGATCCCTATAACATAATCAGGATTGAATGACCATACTCCAAAAATGGTAAACAAATAATCCCAAAAAAGAAAAAGCAATCCTGTAATAAAAAGACCTGGTAAAATATGTTTCCAGCTTTTAAAAAATTGAACCCGCTTATCAAATGAAAGAATGATCGGAAAAAATGCGGTCAGAATATTAATGAGCAGATAGGTGTTCTTCATATACAAATATCAGATATACTTTTTGAAAAGTACTAGCTCATCTTTTAAACATCTCCCCGATTCGATCATAAATACTGCCATATTTCGAACCAAAGCCGCATCGGCAAGTCCGAACTTCCTGTTTTTAAATTGCCTGACAATTGCTTTACGGTCTTCCTCCAAATCCTTGCTATATCCCAAAAAAGAAGGTGTAAAATGCTGAATTGAAAATCTCATAAAGCGAATTTCAAGATTCGTGGGATCACCTTCCACGGCTAATTTCATGGTCTTTTGAGATAAAGCAACATACTTGATTTTATTATAAGGATTCCAACTATGTTTCGCTTTCAAAGCTTCCAGCGTACCGATATAGCCTAAAACCAGAGGATTCTCAGCCTCTCCCGACTTCAGCACGCGGTACAGAGAATCTGTAACCGACTGACTTTCTATTGCTCTTTGTACAGCTATCTTAATCGTTCTGAATTCATCTGAAACGGCTGATCCTGCACTTAAGTGAAGTGATTTGAGCAATAAGAACAGAAATAAAAAACTGAATTTCATTGGTAAAGTTTAATAGCAAAATTCAACCTGCATAATAACGCCTCAAAACTAAGAAAATTGAGTGTAGAAGATTAATTTTTATATATGGCTGAAGTCAGTAAAATGCATAAAAAAGTATCAAATAATTGCTTGGCGATAAGGCAAAGCATCGGAGCTGCTTTTTTCCTTCCGATTCCGACCTTCGCGCCGGAATCACCTGAATTTATACTTATAGCTGTCATCGCGGCGAAGGCCCAATGTCATTAAGTTAAGCGGAGGTACCGGCCTACGCCGGTATGACAACGCTAT
>CAZTRY010000091.1:0-1938 GCA_964616525.1 uncultured Sphingobacterium sp.
CCCAAATGGCATTAGGATCAAAACGTAATGGAACTTCCGGACCAAATTCTTTATACAGTGCCAGAATGGTATCCACTTCTATTCTAGGTTCGAATACTCCCCCTTTTAGTTTGATGGATTTAAATCCAAACTCCTTGCACATGGCCTTCGCCTGCAGCACTGTTTCTTCAGGACTTAAAGCAGCCTTTTGTTTTGCAGCTTCCCAGCCTGAAGCACTTGGATTAAGATTAAAGCCAAATTCTCCGCCTGCACCTTCGTATTTGTAAAAAAGGTATGCGGAAAAGGGTACACTTTCCCGCATTTTACCTCCAAGTAAATCTACTATCGGCCGGCCAAGTACTTTGCCCATGATATCCATGCAGGCAACTTCCACTGAACTGAAAATATGCACTAACTTCCGCTGGTCCCATGGAGCTTCTCCTCTTGCTAAAGGAGATTCGGATCCAAACCGTTCAGTCAATACTTTCCTGATCTGATTCAGCTGGAATACATCCTTACCAACAAGAAGGTTCTTTGCTTCATGAAGTGCCTGTTCAATATCACTGGTCCCGGGTATTTCACTGATACCTGAAATCTGATCATCAGTAATAATTTCCAATATAATTCTCAGTGCATAAGGGGCATGCAAACCCGCCGCATTTAATAATGGCGGGTCAATAATCGCTATGGGTGTAATAACGATATCCTTTATCCTGGGGCCCCTCTGTCTGAGCATATTGAAAGATTATTTTAATTTAACTTGCAGTTTCTGCTTCTTCTGTCACGGCCTGAATCAAGCCTTTGATATATCCATAGCAAAAAGCAAATGATTGCCAGCTGGCTACAGGATCTTTGTGATAAGGTACGTGATCAGGCATTACCATCCCATCAAAACCTACTTCACGCAACTCGCGAACCACCTGTAGGAAATTCATATCTCCGTTATCAGGATATACTTCCTGGAAATTACCCCAGCCACCTTTGATGTTTCTCAGGTGAATATTAAATATCTGATTCCGTTCTCCGGCCCATCTGATAATCGGGATGATATCATTTTTTGGATCTTTTAGTCCTTCAGCTATTGAACCAATACAGAAATTGAAACCGTGGTATTTGCTATCATAAAGTTGAGCAAACTTCTTAATCCCTTCAAATACATCCGGACTGTTCCAACGAGTAATTCCTCTATAGCCTACAGGTGCAGGAGGATCAGCAATATGATTCGCCAACTTTACATTGTATTCCTTGGCCACCGGCAAGGTTCTGTCCAGCAAATAGGTAATCCGCTCAAACATATCATCAATACTGACATCTCCGGCGATCGTTTTTGGATCATTTCTTCTTAATGCTTCGGCTAGATTCCAGGTGCTGTACTCCGCATTACCCCTCTTCGGATCAAGTGTTTTTCCAGTTCTAAGAACAGGTAAAATGGTTGTATTGTAATTAAGCACTTTTATCCCTGTTTTTCCGGAAACCATGATCATTTGGTTGAGCATATCAATTTCACGATCACGCTGGGGGCTTTTTCCGAGCATTACATTGGGGAAAAGCACCTTATCAATACCTGCTGAGGATAATGGCCAGTGATAAGCATCTAAACTGATCCCATATTTTTCGCAGGCTTCACGCTTTTTAAGTGAATCCTCAAGGTCCCAGCCCACATTCGGGATATATTTAGGCGATCCTCCATCAATATTATAGACTCCACAGCGCCCTTTCAATTGCAGATTCTCTTCTGTTGTTCCACCAGACTGGCAGCCAACTTTCATCAACACCTTTTTTGGTTTTGGTTTTGTTTCTGCCAGTGATTCCATTGGAGACAATACAGATGCACCAATGGATCCGGCTGCGATGGTTTTTACAAAATTTCTACGTTGCATAATTTTAATTTTATTAAGTACGGTTAAACAAAATGTCTTATTCTTTTTCTTGTAGTAAAAAAAGGGAACTATGATCCAG
>CAZTRY010000091.1:2038-14619 GCA_964616525.1 uncultured Sphingobacterium sp.
ATCATTTGATTGCATGCCTTTGTAACCTGTCCGGCACCGGCATCTCCAATTAAGACGATATTTTTACCCATTGCCTGGAAAACCGGAAGTGCCCTGTTGAATGCTTCCTGTGATCCTCCTGCCATTATTGATAAAGTTGCCGCTTCAGCACCTACCTGACCGCCCGAAACAGGGGCATCAAGCGCTTCAACCCCTTTTTCTTTTAGGCTGTTATAAACCTCCATCGTCACAACCGGCGAAATGGTAGACATATCTATAAAAAGAGAGCCCTTTTTGATTTGAGGAAGAATTTCAGAAACAACCTGTTTTACCTCCGTTGAATCAGGTAACATCGTGATAATGATGTCAGAATTTGCTGAAAGTTCCGCAGTACTATCATGTACCTTTGCCCCGGCCGACTCAACAATCCCTGATGAACTGCTTTTTCTCAAAACATTAACCTCAAAACCGGCTTTTAATAAATTTAATACCATGGGTTTACCCATGATACCCAAACCGATAAATCCTATTTTTTCCATTATTTATTAATTACAAATTAAAATTTTTAAATCAGGGGAAATATTTTTGCTCCGATCATAATAACTAAAAGACCTGTAAAACCCATGACCACTAACAAAGGTGAGATGGTCTTTAATGCTTCCTTCTCAGTAAGGTTACTTAATTTACAAATAATCCAGAAGCCTGAGTCATTCATCCATGGCACCAGCTTAGATCCGCAACCAATTGCCAATCCTAAATATACCGGATGAAAGGCTAAATCTGAATTCAATGCAATTCCAGAAAGGATTCCTGAAGCAGTAATCAAGGCAACTGTAGCCGATCCCTGTGCTGTCCGAACAATTGCAGCAATCATGAAGGCCATGGGAATCAATGCCATTTGATAGCCTTTCGTCATATCTGCAATCTGGGAACTAATCCCGGTTTGTTGCAGCATTCCTCCAAATGCACCACCTGCGGCAGTAATCAGGATTATCCCACCACCACTATTTAAAGCTGCCTGAATCTTTGATGAAATTCCATCTTTGGTATCATTTTTACGACTTGCCAGTATAATTAATGCAGCAATACCTCCTACAACTAGTGCAGTATTCTTATTTCCAAAGAATCCAACTATACTGATTAAAGTCTGGGTCATTGGAGAAAGAATACTTAAATCTGCAGGCTTTACAGCATTTACAATGGTATCGATACAAATAAAAACTAAAGGAATCAGAATAGGTAGTAATGAAATACCTAATCCTGGAAGATGCTTGGTATCAACTATTGCAGCTGCACGGATATCTTCAAGTTTGGCGTCTGCTGAATCCCGCATTTCAATCGGCCCTCTTTTATTCGACCATACTGAGAAGAAATAACCTGCAGTAATGGTAAAAAGTCCCACAATCGTACCTGCAACCATCATTAATCCAATTGGAATATTCATTTCACCAATTAAAAATAATGGACCGGGTGCCGGTGGAACCAATGAATTAGCCATAGCAGCTCCCGCCATCACACACATCACGAGTAGCAAATAGCTGTTTTGAATCCTCAAGGCCATTGATTTAACCAAAGGCATCATCAGGAAAATAACAGTATCAAAAAATACCGGAATACCGATAAAGAAACTGCTCACTAAAAATGCTACAGGCGCCTTATCCATACCTGTCAGGTAAAGGATAGATCTGATTATTCGCTCTGCTGCGCCACTTTCAAGTAAACATTTACCAATTATGGCAGCCATTGCAATCAGAATACCAATTTTAACACAGGTATTTCCAAATTCGGTGGCTATACGCTCTCCAACATTTCTTTTTGAAAAGGCCAATGCCGCATCGGCCGACATCCCCTTGGATAAGGCATAATTTTGAAGAAACTCAGGAGGGGTAAGCATTGAAACAATAAATGCTGCAAATAATAATGCAAGGAAAGGGTGAAGTTTAAAGCCGATAATCCCACCAACAACAATTACTACACCTACAGCTAATAATAAGAATGGATCTGTTAAATACATAAGATAATCGGTTTAAATTTGTTGCTTTCTAAAATCTGCCAGTTTATTAGCCATATTCCGGGCACCATCGGCAACAAAAGTTGCATCAGCACCACAGGCAAGGAACCTGATTCCCAGGTTATGATATTTCTGATAATCTTCGGGATTAAAGAATAGAATTCCAACAGCTTTTTTAGCTTTTGCCGCAGCACTTACTATTTTATCTACCGCATCCAGAAAATAAGGATGGTCAAACTGTCCAAAAATGCCTAGTTCCATCGTCAGATCTGCAGGCCCTATAAATAGAACATCTACCCCATCAATTGCGGCAACCTCATCAAGGTGATTCAGTACTTCCCTGGTTTCAATTTGTACGATGCCAAGAATTTGTTCCCCTGACTTTTGGTAATAGTCGTTAAAGTTCAGACCGAATTGGGTTGCTCTGACCATTTTTGCCACTCCTCTGTTTCCATAAGGTGGATAATGTAAACCTTTTACAACCTTCAAAGCCTCTTCAGCATTTCTAACTTTCGGACACATCACCCCTTCAGCCCCCATATCCAAAACCCTGTGTAGTCTTTGTGGTTCTGTACTTTCAGCACGAACTATTACTCCTGCTGAGGTATGCTCCAAAGCTTGTATCTGCGAAAGAGTAGAACTTTCAGAACCTGCACCATGCTCCAGGTCTATCAATACCCAATCAAAACCCGAAAGTCCAACTATTTCAGCAGTGACAGCACTGCCAAGATTTAACCAACAACCATTTAGGGTTTCCCCATTTAATAATCTCTGTTTTAAATTTTTCATGTTAAATCTGGCAGTCCTGTTTATGTTTAAAGTTCATTTGTAATGGTATCCTATAAGGAATTGAAATATAACTATTTTTTATCCCACCAGACCCGAGTATCCATAATGTCTGCACCCTGTCTTGCTATTGCTGCCTGAACATTAGTTTTATTTACATTCAGCTCGGCGTCAGTATAAGTCAGTCTGCGGATAAATGGTTCAGTCTTGAGATCTTTCCCAGGATAAGGATTTGGTGTCAGATTAGGAAAACCACTCCTCCTGAAATTAGCCCAGGCCTCTGGTCCGATCAGAAAATTTGCAACCCAATATTGCGTATTAATTTCCTCCAGTTCTTTTCCGGCACTCAATGGATTAGCAGAAATAAATGTATTAATTGCCGCATCTGCAATGGCTGAACTCGTTCCATAACTAGCAAACTGCTGCATATGAGCACGGATACCATTACTGTAAAATGTCCCGGGAGTACCTGTTGTCCAATTCCTGAAGGATGCTTCTGCCAATAATAACTGGGTTTGAGCATAAGTAAGCAGGAAGCTGGGAGCATTCAAACCGGCTACACGTGTACGATCCAACTGGCTGTAATCCCATAAACTTGCCAGGCTACTTGCAGCAACTGCAGGGCCAATAGTCGTGTTGTCAAAACCAAGTGGTGCCCCGATTTGGACGGCTGCGGTTCTGTTAGCCCTTGATTCAACCTGCTGAGCCCCGCTGGCAGCACCAACATAACGGACTGCAATAGCAGGCAAACGCGGGTCGTTTGCATTTTTAAGATGCGTTACAAAATCTGCAGCGAGATAAAAGAATGCAGACTGACCTCCATTTAACTGTGAACCAACCGGATTTGCAAATGATGCATTATGTCTGATAATTGCATTGTCTGCATTAGATTGCATTAGTCCCCCGGTAACAGCCTTACCAACGGCTTCTGCCGCCTTTGTGGGATTAATTTTTGATAAACGCATGCCGGCACGTAGCAGTAAGGAATATCCAAATCTTTTCCATTTGACTATGTCTCCATCATATAAAACATCCGTAGTAACCCTGGCTTTTGCAGCGTCTAAACCAGCAGAAGCAGTTTCCAATTCCGTTAAGATAGATGTATAGATCGATTCCTGCGAATCATAAGCCGGAGTTGAGATCCCCTCCAGGTAGTTTTTACCAGCCTGATTGTAAGGTACATCTCCATAGGTATCGGTCAAGAGCATAAATGTATATGCCTTCCAGATCCTTGCCATATTGTACAGATTGGAACGGGCCGGAACATCCTTTGTTTTTGCAATTACATCAGTTAATTCTTTAACATTTGTTTGATAAAGAGTATTCCAGTTTCCTGCAGCAACACCACGGTTATCCTGATTGAAATTAGCTGCCGAACCCTGACCACTAAAAGGGGTGATCATCTGTTTAACAATGGTAGTTTCATAACTTAGATTTCCATAACCAGGTGCTGTATTAATAATTGCGGAATTTAATTGATAAGAAGGCTCAACCGATGTTAAAGCAATGGGGTTGACGTTCATTTCATCAAAACCTTTATCACAGCCTACCAGTCCGGAAATGACTAGTAAAATAGCTGAAATTCTTAGTTTATTTTTCATCTGTTTATTATTTAGTAAAAATGGTGATGAAGCAATCATGATTTTATAATCATACCCTCCCGGGTTTTGGCAAAATCATGATGGTTTCATCTGTTTATTTTTAAGTTTTCGATTTATCTAACAATAATCACGTGTTGAATGTTTTGGTTCATTAAAACTTAACGTTCAAATTGAACCCTATGCTTCTGGTAATAGGCAAACCGGTTGCTTCCAAACCAACCAAATTGTCGGATGGCAAACCGGATTGTTCAGGGTGAATGTTATCAACCCATTTCTTGATTGCCCATACATTGTTTGCAACTCCATTCAAACGCAGACCTTTGATAAATGAAAGTCTCTCTGGAATAAATCTTGTGAAATCATAACCAAGTGTAATTTGACGCAATTGCCAAAGTCCGGCATTGTATACAAATTGCTCAGCAATATTTTGAGAACGAACGGTTTCATAAAATGCCTGCAGACCTGATTTTGTAGCATTTACCTGTCCATTTTGATTGACACCATCACCAAGAACTAAATTCTCTGCACGCCCAACCAGGGTTGCTTTATGTAAACCATGGCGCCATGCATTGTGGTTGGTACCCGAAATTAATTTATGACCCAGTTTAAAGTCGACAAGGAATGACATTTCAATACCCTTTACAGAAATACTATTGGAGATACCACCAACCCATACCGGTATGGCCGATCCAAATGCAATTTGAGTTGGCGTACGTAAAGGACGACCATTACCTGCATCAAAAACTTGTCTTCCCTGTGCATCACGTAAATATCCAAAGCCATACAACTGACCCATCGCCTGTCCTACAACCTGACGAAGTTCTCCGGTAAAATCAGCAGTACCAACAGTAATCATGTTATCACTAACACCACTTCCAAGATTCAGCACTTCTGTTTTATTGTATGAAGTATTTAACGCCACATTCCAGTAAACACTTTGCGACCTGATTGGATTTAACGTCAGTAACATTTCAACACCCTGATTCCTGCTTTGTCCAACATTTATCAGCTGGTTTAAATAGCCCCCTGCATTGGAGGTTTGGGCTCTTAAAATCTGATCTGATGAAAGTTTATTGTAATAGGTAAAATCCAAACCAATGAGATTATCCAGAACTTTCAATTCTAAACCAAATTCCTTTTCAGAAACCCTCATTGGGCGTAAATCTGCATTTGGTACAGTTGAACCGCTAATATTTCCTAATGGTTGTGCAGCACCACTTGGAGAAGGAAATTGCTGTGCACCTATTCCATAAAATAAATTATTAGAATAAGGACTAATATCTGTATCAGAACCAACCTCTGCATAAGCTGCTCTGATTTTACCAAAGTTTAACCACTTAGGTAATGATGAACCCAATGCCTGGGAGAACACAAAACTACCGGTGATTGAAGGATATAAAATACTTCTATTAGCTGGTGACAAAGTTGAAAACCAGTCGTTTCTTACAGTACCATTTAAGAACAAAAAGTCCTTATATGAAAGTTCGGCCGAACCGTAAAATGAATTTACTTCACGCTCTGAATAGTCATAAATAGCATCTCTCTGCCGACTGTTTCCGATGGTATACAAACCGCGTGTATAAAAATCCTGAACAAAAACATTATGTCTGCTAATCTTTCTATTCATTGTATTTCCGCCGGCATTCAGACTTGCACCAAAAACGCCGAAAGTTTTATTTGCACTTACCAAGAAATCAGCATTTAACTCCCTAACAGAACGGGCATCCTGTACAAATTGTCCATTCACAAAACCTGCCGGAGCTGCTGGCTGCCTTTGGGTACCTGTTGGTAAATTGTAATCCTGCTCTCTGGAGTAATAATCCTGGCCAATTCTACCTTGAACAAATAGCCAATCATTGATATTGTATTTAGCAGTAATATTTCCGAACACACGGTCATTATTGATATTATCAAAACGCTTTAGCGCAAAGAATGGATTTGTTCTATTCGTAAATCTGGACCAAACATTCTCATTTCCGTTGGCATCTTCAGCATATTGTTCCAATATTGACAATGGCATAGAAGTAGCCATATTGAAAATTGTTACAGGGCTATAATCCTGTTCAGCAATGTTCGGTGGATTCTTACGATACTCTTTTGAGTAGTTTACATTACCTGATACTGTTAACTTTTTCCCTAAATTTTGGGTAAATCCTAAGTTTACTGTATTTCGATCATATCCTGAATTTTGTAGAATGGTATTACTCTTAAGGTTTGAAACCGAAATATTCATCCCCCCGTTTGCACCCCCTGAAGCCAAACTAATGGTATTAGTCATATTGCTTCCGGTTCTGTAATATTTATCGATAACACTACCCTGGTACTCATAGGGAACAGTGATGTTGTTAAATAAGGTATGGGTCATCCCCGGTTGAAACTTCTCACCAAAACTCCATTGTCCCGATGTAGGGAAAGGTGTTGTTGGTCTAACTCCATTTTCTCCCTGACCATATTCGCTTTGATAATCGGTATAATCTAATGGCTTATCTGTCGTATAATTTGAATTGTAAGAAACCGTTACCCCATCAGAGCCTTTGCTTTTGGTAGTAATCATAATTACCCCATCCTTAGCTCTTGATCCATAAAGCGCTGATGCGGCAGCACCTTTCAATACTGTCATGTTTTCAATATCATCAGGATTGATACTGCCTAAACCATCGCCACCATCAGAAGTTCTATTGCTACCTCTTTCTGAAACATCACCTCTTGCAGCATAATTGGTATTATCTATCGGAACACCATTTACTACAATTAATGGTGAGTTATTACCACCAAATGAAGATTGCCCTCTAATCCTGATTTTACTGGTTCCGGCAGGACCTGTTCCCATTGGCGTGATATTTACACCTGCAACTTTTCCCTGAAGTGCATTCATGAAATTCGTTGTCCTGTTAACAGTCAATTCTTCTGCCGATACATTTGTAGTTGCATAACCTAAGCTTTTGGATTGTCTTTTAATACCTAATGCGGTAACTACAACCTCAGTCAAGGCAGTATTGGCAGCCTCCAATTTTATATTAATTAAGGTACGTTGATTTACCGCAACTTCCTGAGTGGTAAATCCTATGTAAGAAATTACAAGAATACCGTTACCATCAGGTAAGGAAATCGAAAATTTTCCATCTAAATCTGTGCTTGCACCAATATTAGTACCTTTCAGCTTGACACTTACGCCCGGTAAGGTCACGCCCTTGGAATCAGTAACGACACCCTTTACCACAATATCCTTTTGTAAAGTACTTTCAACAGGCACTGCATTTAATCCCTGCATGGGTTCCAAATCAGTGAGAGTAATAGCACGTTTAGTAACGAGTATGGTTTTATTTTTAATACTGAAATCAAGCGGTTGATTTTTAAAAACATTCACTAAGACCTTCGAAAGTTCTTCATTTGATGCATTAATTGTAACCGGCTTTGCTAAAGCAAATAGTTCCTCTTGAAAAAAGAAGCCATAACCGGTTTGTTTCTTAATTACTGTAAACACAGTTTCAAGAGAAACGTTTTCACCGCTGTAGGTAACCTTTTGCGAAAAACCCTCTGCACTCGCCTTTAAAATTAAAACTATAAGGAGTATGAATGTCAGCTTCATAACACGGAGTATTTTATTGAAAATAACCCATTGTGAAATAGAAAATGTTAAGAATTGAAGTCCACTTTTTATCTCTGGCTTTGAGTCTAAACTTGAGTTAAAACCCACACAGCCTTCATTTTTAGAAAATAAATTCATAAATTTGATTGGTTTGGTGATCAGAAATTGTAGCAATTAAATTATTTGAAGTCCAAACTTTTACCAGGAGCGGGCCAACGCTTCTGGTTTTTTGTTTAGCCTTCTACCTGTAAGATATTAAGGCATAACAACAACCTCCTTTCCATCTAAACTAAAATGGATATCACTTTTTTCAAGAATCTCTAAGACCTCCAATAGCGTTAAACTATTTGATATTGAACCAGAAAAATGATTTACTGGTATATTACCTTCATATCTGGTTGTTACACCATACCACCGTCCAAGCTGACGCATAACTGTTTGTATATCTGCTTTTTTAAAATAGAAATAACCCTCCTTCCAGGCTATTTCAGCCTGAGTATCAATTCGCTTAATCTGTATGCTTTGATCCACATTTGACTGTTCACCCGGCTTTAAAAGCTTGGAATCATTTGTTTTTAAATCAATTACACGAATTTCACCCTCAAATAAGGTTGTTTTGATTGACTTCTCATCTGAGTAAGCATTGATGTTAAATTGGGTGCCCAGTACCTCAACGGTTTGAATCCCGGACCGGACTGAGAACTTCCTTTTAAAATCTTTAGATACTTCAAAATAAGCTTCGCCCTTTAATTCAACTTCCCGATTATCGTCAGAAAAAAAGATTGGGAAACGTAAAGAGGAAGAAGAATTCAACCAGACTTTTGTTCCATCGGCAAGATTCAATTGATATTTTCCACCAACCGGGGTCTCAATTGTATTGTAAACCGGTTCAGCTTTGTCTGAAACAGCTATATCTTTCCTTTCCTGTTTTATAAATGTATACTCGATGATGCCATCAGAATTCTTATGAACTTTTATACTGCCCTGATTAACCAGAACTCCATTTTCAGACTCATCCAGTTCAATCTTTCTACCATCCGCCAGGGTGAGAATAGCCCTGCTTCCACCCGGCAGAATATCATTGGGCTTTATGCTCGCAACTACTTGGTCAGTGTTTTCTTTTTGAACTCTGGATGTATAAAAATAAGTGCCAATTATGACGACAGCCATAAACAATAGTGGTACTCTTAATCTGCTAAACTTGCTTTTAGATTTAAAGTTAGAACCGGTATCTATTTCATCATGCTTAATTATTTTGGCATAAATCATCGATTTCAATTCATTTTCAGTTTGAGAATTGTTTAACTCCCATTCCGATTCAAGACTGCTTTCTTTCCAATACCATTGAAGCAATCTTTCCTCCTCTTCTCTGGAGGCAGTATTATGCAGGTATTTTTCAACTAGTTCCCGGACTTCTTCCTTTTGCATAGCTTAAAATATGGGCGTATTAACTACAAAGTACCACAAGATACCCCTGTACCCTTGCTCATGCTTATAATATTTTGGGAACTGTATTCTATTTAACCTAGAAAAGGTTAAGTGAGTTCTTCAGGCTAAGTCTGAGAGCCTTTAATCCTTTGGTTAAATGGCCTTCGACTGTTTTTTCAGAAATTCCCAATTCCATTGAAATCTCAGAGATGCTAAGGCCGGCATTTCTGCTGAATCTAAAAACCAGTTTGCATTTTTCAGGAAGCCTTTCAATCAGTTTATTAATGTACTCCTGGGTAAACCTGGCATCAATTAATTCTTCACTCAGGGTTGAGGATTCATCCGGGCAATTTGAAGATTCAATTTCCATTCTTCTTTTTTGCCTGTAGATAAATTTGAACATTGATAATCTAACGGAACTAGCGAGATAACTATTTAAGCAGAAAATGTTAAGATCTAACCTTCTGGACCATATTCCAATGAAAATATCCTGAACTATCTCCTGAGAAACAGATTTATCCTTACTTATATTATAGGCAATTGAAAGAAGCCTCTTCCAGTATCTGTTATAGATCTCTGAAAAAGCCTCCTCATTGCCAAATCTCAATAAAGCAAGTAATTCACTATCCGATTTAGCGTGATAATTCAATTTTTTCAAACATTAGTAAACCTAATATAGGAATATTTCAATAAATGAAATTTGAATAAAATTTTTTTCAATGCCCCCAGCATCCAATAAAATATTAGGTTAAATCAACCTAATATTTACTCATAGCCCCTTTAACCGGCCTTCCGATCCAAACTTGTGGCACCTTCAATTTCAACAGATCAGCAATGCTTGCAGCAGTGTCGAAAGTCATTATGCTTTCTGATAATTTCCTGTTTTTATGAATACCCGGGCCTCTGATGATCCAGGGGATTTGCATTTCATTCATTGAAATCAACCCATGTCCTTTATTCACTCCACCATGATCGGCTGTAAATAGCACAATGGTGTTTTTCTCAATTCCTGCATCCTTTATACTTTTCAAAATGGTACCAATATGGGAATCAGTACGTTCAATAGCTGCATAATATTCGGGGGTTCCATGTCCTACATTATGACCAACACTATCGACATCATGAAGATGAACAAACAAAAAATTTGGTTTCTTATCCAGGATATACTTTGATGCAGCATTCGCAATGGCTATATCTCCATTTGCATTCTGATCATGATTGACTGCTGCTTTTGGAAAAAGATAACCAATACCATCCCATTCATAGATTACGCCAATCTCACTGTCAGGCCTTTCTTTACGTAAAAGTGAATATACACTTGGAAACATCCCATACTCATCCAAAACCCTTGCCGGCATATCGGGCTTCTTACTGCCCCAGGTGGTATAACCGTGTAATTCAGGCCCCGCACCCATCACCATGGAAGCCCAGTTTGCTGCACTTGAAGAGGGCAGGACAGTTCTGGCCTCTAAGCTCCAGGAACCCTCCTGCATCATGGCTCTCAGGTTAGGGACCTTAGCTTTTTCAAAAGCATAAGCTCCGAAGCCATCAGATCCGATTAATATTACATGCTCTATTTTTTGGGAAAAACCCGCTACCGAAGTCAGAGTAAAAAGAAACAAAAATGATATAAGCTTTCTGAATTGATTTTTCATTATTTCTATATTTTAACTAACAAAATCACAAATTAGACTTAAAGAACAAAATCTAATTTTACAATCGGCAAAAACGATTATATTTAAAATAAGAAACAAGCTTTCAGGAAAATCAACTCTTATGATCCATACTTTATTTATGACAAAACGAATTCAGCTCCTGCTGTTGACATGTTTTATTTCGATATCAGCAGTAGCGAATATCCGATTACCCAATATTATCGGATCACATATGGTTTTACAGCAGAAATCAAGCGTCAGGCTATGGGGATGGGCTGCACCCGGTGAAAAAATAACGATTAAAACAAGCTGGGATAATGCCAGCTACCAAACTCAGGCCAGTAATGATGCCAAATGGTTAACAGAAATCAAAACCCCTGAGGCCGGCGGATCTTATTCAATAACCTTACAGGGGAATAATACTATAGAGCTTGAAGATGTCTTGATAGGAGAAGTTTGGGTATGTGGCGGCCAAAGCAATATGGAGTGGTCGGGCACACAAAAATTACCGCAAAGCCTGGAAGAAGCTCCAAACGCCCGAAATAATAAAATCAGACTGTTCTACGTCAGTAAATCTACCTCGGCATTTCCACAGGATAATCTGGATGGGAAATGGGTGGTTTGTTCACCTGAAGAAATGATTAAATTCAGCGCCATTGGCTATTTCTTTGGCAAAAACCTAAATGAAAAAATGAATGTTCCGGTTGGGTTAATCAATTCAAACTGGGGAGGTACTCCTGCAGAAACCTGGACTCCGGAATTTGTGATCAATAATAACAGTATCATTAAAAAAGGTGCCGCTGAACTAAAATCCCAACCCGGATGGCCTCATCAAACTGCATTAGCTTATAATGCCATGATTTATCCACTAACAAACTATTCTATAGCAGGTGCAATCTGGTATCAGGGTGAAAGCAATGTAAGAACTTATTATGCCTATGAGAAACTATTCACAGGTATGATTGATGCATGGCGCCAGCAATGGAATAAAAATTTTCCATTCTATTTTGTACAAATCGCACCCTTTACTTACGGATTTAAAAATGTTGGTGCTTTACTCCGGGAAACGCAAACCAGAGCCGCAGCACATTCCAACACAGGAATGGTGGTCATTACCGACTTAATTCCAGACACAAGCAATATACATCCCACACCAAAGAAAGAAGTTGCTAAACGCTTATCCGATATGGCCCTGAACAAAACTTATGGTTACAGGGACATTAACTGTGAAGGCCCTGTTTATCTGAGTCATAGCATTGAAAAAGACAAAATTAAAGTTCAGTTCAGCAATTCATCAAGCGGTTTAATAGCCAGGGGAGACCAGATAACAAGTTTTGAAATTGCATCAGAAGATAAAGTATTTTTACCCGCACAGGCAAAAATTGAAGGGGGCAACATTATTGTTTATAATAAAAAAATTAAGAACCCTGTAGCCGTTCGGTTTGCCTTTAACAATACCGCAATTCCTAATTTGTTTAATAAGGAAGGATTACCTGTCAATTTATTCAGAACCGATAATTGGGAAATGGATA
>CAZTRY010000092.1:0-14351 GCA_964616525.1 uncultured Sphingobacterium sp.
TCTGTAGTGGCAAAGCGCTTATATTTCTTCCAGAATGTATAGTCGCCTTTTTCAGTGCTCATAAATAGGGCCGGGATTATTATTACTCAAAACTACTGATAAAAACAGATAATCAACGAAAGAATTGAGTCTATGGTTTAACACTTCCAGCCCTGCTAAAGTATTTATAATACCAGGGATCTTTTAAATCACTGATTATTACCCCTTTCGAGGTCGAAGCATGAACAAACTTATTGTTGTGCAGGTAAACACCTACATGGCTGAACTTTTGACCATCGAAATCAAAGAAAACCAGATCGCCTTCTTCCAGATCCTGTTCATATTTTCGCTTCACCTTATCTGCCATTGTACGCGCGGTACGGGGCAGAGCCTTTTCATAAACCTCCTTTTCGAGAAGAAAAGTAAATCCGGAGCAGTCCACACCTTTCTTATCCATTCCACCCGAACGGTGAGGTACTCCTATCCAGTTGTCAATAAAACGGTATAGTTTCTCATTATCTAGCTCCTTTTCCTTTACATTTAAGAGCAATGCATAACGCTCCTTTATACTTCCTGCAGATCTCACTGTTGCTTTTGAGGCATCGCTAATGATCCTTTTGCTTTTACAGGAAGTAACAAACAGAGTAGTTAACAGAAGTCCGAGAAGAAATGTATTCCTTACTGATTTTTGCATAATCTAATTTAATCCTGCTGAAACCAAAATCAAATCAAAGCTTTTAAACAGCTGTGGATAATAAATTAATTCAACGTACAACCGACATCACATTAAAAAAACACCTACCTGCCTGCCTCGGGCTGGGAAACATAGCATTTGATAGTTTTAAACTCTTTTATAGAAAATGATCGCCTGTTAATCATGCGGTTTACCAGTCTACAACTGAGCCGTCAAGCGGATTATAGGTTTCCGGATTTCTCCAATCATGGCCTATTTTATCTGCCATTAAGGCTTCATCCAGTTCAATTCCTAATCCCGGCCCTTTTGGAACCATAACGGTCCCATCCTTTTGTAATTTAAAAGGGTTTTTTAGATATCCCTCTCCTAATGAAACCTGTTCCTGTACCAAAAAATTAGGAATGCTAGCAGCTAATTGCAAGCCTACCGCTAAGGATATAGGACCCATTGGATTATGAGGTGCAATTGGGACATAATAAGCCTCTGCCATACCTGCTATATTCCGACCCTCAGTAATACCGCCTGCATGACAAAGATCTGGCTGAATAATGCTTGCAGCTCCCTTTTCAAGTATTTCCCGGAAACCCCATTTCGTAAAAATCCGTTCTCCTGTAGCAATTGGAATATGGGTTCCTCTGGCAATGTCGACCATGGTATCCACATTTTGACACTGGCAAGGCTCTTCAACAAACATAGGCTGGTATACTTCCAGCTCTTTAATCAGAATTTTTGCCGTTTGAGGCGAAATACTGCCATGAAAATCAATTCCTATGTCCATATCATCACCACCGGCATCTCTTAAAGAAGCAAAATTATCTATGGCGTATTTAATAAACCTTGGATTCTCAACAATATTGGCATGAGCTTTTTTTGCAACTCCGGTTTTGATTACAGTAAAGCCAGCAGCCTTTTGCTGTTTCATCTGCTCCGCAGTACTTGCACGTCCATATACCCTTACCCGGTCGCGAGTAGGACCACCCAATAATTCATATACCGGAACATTTAAAAGTTTTCCCTTGATATCCCATAAGGCCTGATCAATTCCACTTAAAGCACTGGTTAATATTGGACCACCGCGATAGAATGCATGCCTGTATATTGCCTGCCAATGATGCACTACATTTCTGGGGTCTTTTCCAATTAAGTATGGTTCTATCTCTTTTATAGCTGTTTGAATGGTCAATGCACGTCCTTCCAACAATGGTTCACCCAGACCATACACTCCAACATTGGTATGAATTTTCAGAAAAATCCATCGCGGCTTTACCAAAAATGTTTCAAGTCTGGTGATTTTAACTTCCCCATTGCCCTTAATTTGCTCCATTGGGGATGCCTGTACTTTATTTCCGGCACCTATTGCATAGGAAGATTGAGGTAATGACATAATCCCCATTCCTGCTACACCTAAAACCGATTGGATTGCAGTGCGACGTGAGATTTCAAATTTCTTTGTTGTTGATTTCATATGATCATAATTTTAAACCAATTCAAAATAATCATTTTGCTTTTAATGGAAGTAAAAAACAGGGTATTTAATAAATTCCGAATAGAAATGTTTTACAACTGATTTTTGAACAATCTATTTCAGCTTATTGAAAATACAACTAAACGTTATAAAAGCTGTCAGTAAGAAAAAGAAAATCAAAATCTGGCATATCCGAGTATTTCAAGGTCAGCAATGGACTTTGTTAAATGTAATTTCCCTCTATTCAATAAATAAATGCTATCTGATATATCTAATATATCCCTGAACATATGATCAGAAATAATAAAGCCCTTATTTTCTTTCTCCTGAATAAGCAACTTTTTAATTCTTTCAACTTGCATTGGACTAATGTGGGTAAAAGGCTCATCAAGCAGGGCAAACTGCGATTTTGATTTGATAATGACATAAAGTTCGATCAGACGTCTTTCACCCCCTGAAAATTCGGAAATTTTCATTTTTGAATTAGAGCCAAACTCAGGAAAATATGCTTTAAACTCAGAAATATCCAGGCGGAAATCTCCAAAGACCCTTTCTATGGTTAAAAATGAAGGAATAAAATTAAATTGAGGCAGATAAACAAGAAGATCTGTCCTCCCTGTCAATTCGAAAACAGTTCTTCCATTAAATCTTACTGATTTGCTTCCCGTATTTGAAATTCCACTTATTATTTTCATTAAACAAGACTTTCCCTGTCCGTTTTTCCCTAAAAGACCGATTATCTTACCTGTTTCACACTTAAGATAAATATCAGAAAGAATCATTCTCCCCGAATAACTTAAAGAAACCCCATCAACTTCAAGTGTATTTTTCATCTCAATTGATAAACACCAATTAGCAGACTAACAAACAGAATAAAGTCAAATACAAGACTGAAAGTCCATAAAGCAGATTTTGATAAACCAAGATTACGATAGTATAAATATTCATTTTTTCTGTATTGATCGATATAAGTAATGATAAACCCCATTGATAAAAGTTTAAACCAGAAAATTACGACAAAGAAAGACATTCCACTCTTCCAGAAAATGCCAGCAGAAATTATGGATAGTAAAATGCTTGAAAAACTATAAGTGCTATAGAAAGTCAGTATCAATCGAAGAAACCTTGTTAAGGAGGCTAAAGACATTTTTAAACAAAATAGAACAACAAAGTTTATGTAACCGACTTCAAAAAGGGATAGAAAATGGCATTTTACCAAATCTATCCCTGAGTATACGAAATATATTAATCAACTATACGTCCTATCGTGCGACCTCAATTCATTCCATTCAGTTGTTGGTGCGAAATAACTCTTATCAGTCGATTTTAAGTGCTGTTTTAAAACGTCTTCATTCAATTCAATTCCCAGACCCGGAGAGTCCAAAGGAACAATAGCAAAACCCTTTTCTATCATTTTCTTTCCGTCGGCAGTCTTTACCAGATCTTCCCACCAAGGAATATCCACAGAATGATGCTCCAGGGCAAGGAAATTCTGTGTCGCTGCAGCACAATGCACGCTGGCCATGAATGAAACCGGTGTTCCTGCCTGATGCATCGCCATTGCAATACCAAATTCCTCGGCATAATCACCTATCCGTTTGGTTTCAAGCAATCCACCGGAAGAAGCCAGATCCGGATGAATGATATCAACTGCTCTGGCATGAATTAAAGGCTTAAAGTCCTTCAGGAGATACATATCTTCTCCTGTGGTAGTAGGTGTTTCCAGCGCATCGGATATTGTTTTCCATTGCTCAGTATAGGTCCAGGGCACCATATCCTCAAACCATGCAAGCCTGTATTTATCCAATGCCTTACCCAGGCGAATGCTGTTATTCAAATCGAAATGTCCATAATGATCTGTCGATATCGGAGTGTCGTAACCTACCATATTACGAACATTATCTACAATCTGACTTAATTCTTCCAGACCCTTGTCGGTAATCTGAACCTGAGTAAAGGGATGTGCAGTATTGGCATAAGACATCGGATTGGTGATATCTCCCCATTGTGCCAGATCACCGGCAGGATTTTGCCAGAATTTAGAGTTTACAGTTGTTCCGGGCTTACCTTTTAACTCATTTATGGAAATATCCATCTTCAGCCAGGTGTATCCCTGCTCCTGTATGCGGTATTTAATTAGTTTTTCCTGTTCTGCAGGTGTACCGGCCTCCGGTGTATCGGCATAAAGTCTGACTTTATCCCTGTATCGTCCGCCCAAAAGCTGCCAGGCAGGTACTCCATAGGCCTTGCCACATAAATCCCATAGTGCCATCTCAACTGCACAAACACCACCGGCCTGACGTGCCGGACCACCAAACTGCCTGATGATCTTAAAAATCATCTCCACATTACAAGGATTTCTGCCCAGGATCCTGCTTTTCAACATCAGGGCATAACGGGCATCTGCAGCATCCCTTACCTCACCAAGACCATAAATCCCCTGATTGGTGTCAATACGTATGATCGCTGTCCCGCCCATTACATTGGTAAGGCAATAGCGCATATCTGTAATCTTCAGGTCCGAAGGGTTGGATGACCTTTTTACATTCTGGGTAGTGTGTGCAATGGTATCTTCTATAGAAAGACTCAACAATCCACCTAAGGCAATACCACCCAATGCTGTTTTTTTAAGAAAATCCCTCCTCTTGTTGCTGGTCTCCGGATTATTAATTTCAGCCTGCCTTGAAGCAGCATAGGCCTTTTCTTCTTCTATATTTTTTGAGATTAACTGCTTTAATGTGCTTTTCATATTACTTAAATTTCAGATTAATAAAAATCAATGTTTTTTACCCAGATAGGTATCCAGCTGTTCAGGAGTGTACATGGTCTTCTTTGGATATTTTGCAAGCCAGGCCCGGAATTCATTTTTTATGGTCTCAGTCCAGTCTCCATGAATCTCACCGGAAAGATATTTACCCTGTTTCAGCAATAAGCGTTCGAACTCATCACGCAGACCGGTAAGTTCATTTGCCCTGACCAGGTCTTCAACAAGATGTGCAGGAATAAATACTACCCCATAATCATTCGCAAATACAATATCACCCGGGAATACAGTCACTTCACCAACACGAATGGGTGCATTGATTGAAGTTGGAGTCATGTCCCTGATAAATGAGGGATCATGCCCTTTCACCCATGCATTAAAACCTTCGGTATCCCTAAGTTCCTGCATATCCCTGATTGATCCGTTAAAAACTACACCTTTACCGGTTTTTGCATAAATCGAATTACCAAGACTAGATCCTATAAGGGTTCCATCTTTCACCTTACCAAAACCATCAGCTACATATACATCTCCCTTTGTTAAAATATCAATTGGCCAGATATTATAACCACCACGCTGGGATCGTCCTTCCCTCCGCCCCTGTGCTTTAACTAATGTGTCAAGATCTGGCCTGGAAGGCATAAACTGTGCAGTAACTACACGACCAACCATAGTTTGTCCTGTTTTTAGAACAGTCCAGTTCTTCTCCACCTGGTTACGGTAACCTTTCCCCAGCAGATAACCCCATATCTGCTCCAGAGTATTGTATTGCAAACGCTCAAGCACGAATTCAGAAACCAAAGGACGGCCATCTGCCGAACGCTCTCCTCTCCACAATGCAGTCATTTCTTTTACATATTCAGGACTGGAGCCAATCCGTTGAGCACTCACAAAAACTGCATTAAGAAGAACCAGAAGCAATAAACTTAATTTCTTATACATAATTATATTTTCTTATTAGTTAAATTATTTTACCATTAAAACATTTTCTAAATAACAGGATGTTTACCTCTCCTATGCTGTAACCTAAGTTAGAAAATATAAGCCTTAAAATAGACGAGCAGAAAAATTTAAGAAAATTAAAAATCTTTGGCACCATTATTTCATAATAGATATTGGCCATCAACTATGTGACCAAAAGAAAATTATGAAAAATATACTAATCATGTTTGCATTTGCAGTGATAGTTACAGCTTGCAACAGTAACGCGAATGAGAATGCTAAAATAGATCAGGATTCGATCAGAATGATTAATCAGCTTGATAGCTTTAAAAGAGCTGCATCAGCCGATTCGGCAGCAAGTGCATTAGCAATAGCAAAAGAAGGAGCAATTACTGAAAATCAGTCTCAATCATCAGGAACTTCATCAAAATCAGTAAGTTCATCAAGCACACAAACAGGTACAACAACTCAGAAAAAGGGCTGGAGTTCAGCAGCTAAAGGAGCAGTAATTGGAGGAGTTATTGGCGCAGGAACAGGAATTATTGTTGACAAAAAAGATGGAAGAGGGGCTGCAATCGGTGGTGTTGTTGGCGCAGGAACAGGCTATGTTATTGGCAGGGAGCAGGATAAAAAATCGGGTAGAGTAAATCAATAAAATCTTTATTCACAAAAAAAAATAAGCCCCGATTTAAAAGCATTAATCAGGGGCCTATTTTAAAATTCTGCAAATTGCATTAGCTATCTGAAAGGTATTTTAAACATGTATGTCATTAACATTCCTATCCTTTAGCTATTTGTTAAGTTTTGCAATTTCTTACCATTTAACTTTTTAGCTTTCATAAGCTATTTCAAATAGTCTCTGTTTTTTTGTCATTTAATTAGTTTGTCAAGTCTTCTTTTATTTTCCTGCTGTAAAAGTGAAGGGTATAAATTCAGGAAAATATTTCCAATCATCATGGTCAATCCAAATGTTATGTTTACGGTAAAACTTTTATAGACAGCAAATAATATCACAAAGACAAATCCTGCTAAATGACTAATTTCAGCCTGAGTCATTTGATGCCTTATTTCTAACAAATCTGTTTTTTTATTTTCAACTTTAATCTGCTGATTGAAAAATTTGAAAAACGTGTTCTTCACTATCCATTTAAAGTATTTAATACCAATCAATCCATTTAAATTTTTACCGGAAATAAAATTAAAATTTGATAATTTTTTGTAGTAATTGGTTTTCACAAGTAGACCATTAACTATCATTCCAACTATCCAGGAAATAACTGAAATTGATATTCCGAAGGTAAATCCAAGTATAAAATGTTTCGTTTCCATTTCTTTTAGTTAAAACTAAATCAAAATTAAAACTCAGGACTTAATAACCCGTTGTATCTCATCAAGCTTCATCAATGCTTCAACCGGAGTCAATGTATTTACTTCCAAATTATTAAGCATATCTCTGATTTTTACTAAAACAGGATCATCAATGGAAAACATCTGGAGCTGATATGCCTGCTTCTGAACTTTTTTGAGGCTGTCTTTGATATCCTCTCCCCCTGTCCGCTCCTGTTCGAGGCGTTTCAAAATTTCGTTTGCCCTGCTGACCAGCTTTGGAGGCATTCCGGCCATCTTAGCCACATGAATTCCAAAACTATGCTCACTCCCACCGGGTACCAGTTTGCGCAGGAAAATAACTTTGTTCCCTAACTCTTTAACTGACACATTGAAATTTTTTATTCTGCTAAATGAGTTGGTCAGTTCATTCAATTCATGATAATGTGTTGCAAATAAAGTTTTAGCCTTCGCCGTTGGATGATTATGAAGATACTCTGCTATTGACCATGCAATTGATATTCCATCATAGGTACTTGTGCCCCTGCCAATCTCATCCATCAGAATAAGGCTTCGGGGTGATAAATTGTTCAGGATACTGGCAGTTTCATTCATTTCAACCATGAATGTTGACTCGCCGGTAGTAAGATTGTCTGAAGCCCCTACCCGGGTATAAATCTTATCCACGAGACCGATCTGGGCCTCTTTAGCAGGCACAAAACAGCCCATTTGCGCCATCAGTACGATCAGTCCGGTTTGCCTCAATAAGGCCGATTTACCTGACATATTCGGACCGGTAATAATGATGATCTGCTGCGTATCACTATCAAGGAATACATCATTGGTAATATATTCTTCACCCGGGGGAAGGTTATTTTCAATAACTGGATGTCTGCCCCCCTTAATATCGATCACACTGCTTTCATCGATCAAAGGCTTGACATAATAATTCCTGATCGCCAGATTGGCAAAATTCAATAATACATCCAATTGGGCAACTAATTGAGCATTCAACTGAATGGGTTTAATGAATTCGGATAATGCGAAGGTCAGCTCATTATACAAACGGGTTTCCAGAGCCTGAATTTTTTCTTCTGCACCAAGAATCTGTTCTTCATACTCTTTTAGCTCCGGGGTAATATAACGTTCAGCATTCACCAGCGTTTGCTTTCTCAGCCATTCGGCCGGAACTTTATCCTTATGGGTATGGGTAACTTCAAGATAATACCCGAAAACATTATTAAAGGCAACTTTGAGGGATGGGATACCGGTAATTTCAGCTTCACGCTTTTGAATTTCAAGCAGGTATCCCTTACCTCCAAATGCAATCTTTCTCAAGCGGTCGAGTTCTTCATCAACCCCATCTGCAATAACAGAACCTTTCGCCAGCATCACCGGTGAATCGGGATTCAGCTCCCGCTCAATTTTATCCCTTATTAGAATACAGGGATTGAATTGTTCGGCAATCATTTTTAATGGGAAGCTTTCAGATTCCTGACAAAGATCTTTCAGGTTGGAAATAGCATAGAGTGCTCTTTTCAGTTGCAATACTTCCCTTGGATTGGCCTTTTGAAGACCAATTTTAGAGATCAGCCTTTCAAGATCCCCTATTTGTTTCAATTCATGAACTAATTTGTCACGGAGTTCATCCTGCCCAAGCAGAAATTCTACCACATCCAGACGCTCCTGAATCGGTTTCAGCTCCTTCAATGGCATAATGATCCATCGGCGAAGCAAACGTGCTCCCATCGGGGAACAGGTCTTGTCTAGAACATCTACCAGACTGACCGCATTCTCATTGGCTGAACCAATCAGTTCAAGGTTACGGATTGTAAACCGGTCCAGCCACATATAGCGGTCTTCCTCAATTCTAGAAACAGAGGAAATATGCTGAAGATTCCGATGCTCAGTCTCGTTCAGATAATGCAGCGCTACTCCGGCGGCAGTAATGGCAAGGGGATATTTTTCAATTCCAAAGCCTTTCAATGACTTGACATCAAAATGTTTGAGCAGAAATTCAGCAGCATAATCCCCGCTATAGGCCCAGTCATCGAGATGATAAGTATAAAACCGGTCGCCAAAAGTCTCCGTAAAGTCACGCTGCCGGCTTTTTTGAAAAATTACCTCACTCGGTTTAAAACTCTGAAGCAGCTTGTCAATATAATCGGCATTACCCTGGGCAACCAGAAATTCACCCGTTGAGATATCGATAAAGGCTATCCCAAATGAATTCTTTTCAAAATACAGCGAAGCCAGGTAATTATTAGTGTTTTGCTGAATGATATTATCACTGTACGATACCCCGGGAGTTATGAGCTCAGTGACTCCTCTTTTAACAATAGTTTTTGTTGTTTTAGGATCTTCAAGCTGGTCACAAATAGCTACCCGCTGACCAGCCCTGACCAATTTCGGCAAATAGGTTTCGAGAGAGTGATGTGGAAAACCAGCCAGCTCAGTATTGGTGCCCGAACCATTTCCGCGTCTGGTTAGCACAATCCCCAATATTCCGGAGGCCTTTATCGCATCCTGCCCAAAAGTTTCATAAAAATCGCCAACGCGAAACAATAGTAATGCACCGGGATATTTAGCCTTGATTGCATTATACTGCAGCATTAAAGGTGTTTCCTTCTGTTCGTTCTTTTTAGACAAGTTCTTGGAATTAATCAGGCCATAAAGTTAATGGATTGCATAACTTTTGGAAGATTTGTGGAAAACTGTCTTAAGGTGGGGAACTCTGCATGCTGATTTTCATAAAAGAATCACTAGTGTTTGGGGAGAGTTTCTATTAAGGTTTGGCTAAGCAGCAGAATTGAAACTCTTGCCATATTTAGGAAAGATGGTATTTTATTAATAATTGAGTTATTTTAATCTCGGGTATTGGCGTATCGCTCAATAGGGCCCGCCTTTAGGCGGGTTGTAATCGTCGCGATTCAATTTGGGCTTCAGCCCCACATATATAGCAGGTTAGAAAATAACGTAAACCAGTGCTTCAGCGCCGACAAACTATAATCGGGCTGAAGCCCGATGCGGGTGTTTCGGTATAAACGGATTATCTTGGGCTGAAGCCTGGAATATCCCCCTTGTATACCCCGCTTAAAAGCGGGGCCTATTGAGCGAGTGGGCTAACATCGAGGCTTGCTTTTTGAAATCAGGAAATAAAATCGTTCACGATACTTTTTAAAAGGATATTTTTAAACATTTTATTTTTACCGGACAACGATGTAATAAATGAAAGGTTTGATAGTCAAACATCGGGTTTCCTGTCATTTTCCCTAACAATTAGTTAATTTGTTGCGTGCTTTCATACCCCATTAATTTATACAAAAAAGCCTATTCCGGACTTAGTAAGGAAAGCTGGTACCTTTCTATTGTAATGCTGATAAACCGGAGCGGAACCATGGTGGTACCATTTCTTACCATTTATTGTACCCAGAAACTAAATTTCAGTATTGTTGAAGCGGGATTGATTATGGCAATCTTCGGTCTGGGATCTGTGTTCGGTGCGTTTTTCGGAGGAAAGTTTACAGATAAAATCGGCTTCTATTACCTTCAGATTGGAGCACTATTGAGCGGGGGACTGATGTTCTTTATGATCAGCTTTCTCGAAACATTTTGGAGCCTCGGAATAGGCACATTCATACTGAGCATGTGTAATGAGAGCTTCAGGCCTGCCAATGCAACAGCAATAGCCTTTTACAGTAATGAGAAGACCAGAACCCGTTCCAATTCATTAAACAGGCTTGCAGTTAACCTTGGCTGGTCGTTTGGAGGAGCTTTGGGTGGCTTTTTTGCCTCTGTTGATTATCATTTGTTATTTTATGTTGATGGATTCTCTAACATCCTGGCAGCAATATTTCTCATCAAATTATTACCGGTCGTAAAAAACTCAAAACACCAGGATACTGAAACGCATAAAATCCAGGTTCAATCTCCTTATAAGGATAAACTATATCTGGCCTTTATTCTGTTGACTATTCTATTTTCGTCCTGCTTTTTTCAGTTATTTACCCTGCAACCGGTGTTTTTTAAAACAGAATGGAAATTGACTGAGCAGTTTATCGGGGGATTAATGGCTATGAACGGACTGATTATTGTTTTCACAGAAATGCTTCTGGTAAACAATTTAGAAGGGAAAAGATCTCCACTGTATTTTACCGGCATTGGGGTCATTATAGCAGCATTTAGTTATTCCATATTAATATTTTTCCCGGCTGCAGCCTGGCTTGCAGTAATTTCCATCATTATGGTAACACTGGGAGAAATGATTGCTATGCCCTTCATGAATACCTTTTGGATGAGCCGTTCGAATGACAGAAACCGTGGTGAATATGCAGCACTGTATACCATTGCCTGGTCTGTAGCACAAATTATTGGTCCGATTTACGGATCATTTCTGATCGAATACGGAGGTTATAAACTTTTCTGGTATTTTATTTCTGGCATTTGTCTGCTAACTGCCGGAGGCTATTTTTACCTCAACAGGCTGAACCAACAAAGAGAATCGAAAATTGCTTTGAATATCGCTGCTTCTTAAGAAACGGATACTCGGTAGCTTGTTTTATGTCTGTAAACTTCTCCGGGTCTTAAAATTGTAGATGGAAAATCCGGGATATTGACTGCGTTTGTATGGTGCTGGGTTTCAAAACAGAGTCCACTATATGCTGCATAGTTAGCTCCGCCCTTAACCCCAGTGTTATTTAAATGTTTCCCTGTATAGAATTGAACAGTAGGTTCATCCGTATATACCTCCAGTTTAATCCCACTACTTTCTGAATAAGCCATTGCCGCTTTTCCCCATTCTCCATACTCTTTATCAAGGATAAAAGACTGATCATAACCCTTTTCAGGATCCCAAACTTCTTTGATTTGCTTTACACCTCTAAAATCATAAAATGTTCCATTCACTGCAATAATTTCTCCGTTTGGTACAAGATCGCTATGCTGTCCAAGGTAAAAAGAAGCAGGTATTTCTGTGAAATGATCTTCAATTGTTCCAAAACCATTCAGGTTAAAGTAATCATGATGCGTCAAATTAACAGGGGTGGCTTTGTCAGTACGGGCCTCAGTCAGCATCATCAGTTCATTATCCTCACTAAGCTCATAAAATAGGCGGACGCTTAAATTGCCGGGAAAACCTTCCTCTCCATCCTTACTAAGATAGGAAAGTACTAGTTTGGGATTAGGAGCTTCTGAAATACTCTCGAGTTTCCAGACCTTTCTGTCGAAACCTTCATAGCCGCCATGAAGCTGATGAGGAGGATGGTTTGAACTAAGCGGATAAATTTTGGAGTCCAGTTCAAATACAGAATTACTGATTCTATTGGCATATCTCCCCACAATTGCACCCAGATATGAATTAGATTCAAGATATGACTGATGTGTATAATGCACCATCTGATCAAAACCCAATACAATATCTCTGGGTTTTCCTGAACTATCAGGAACTACAAATGATTGGATAATCGCTCCGAGATTACTGATACTAACTTCAACACCATTGCTGTTCTTCAATGTAATAAGATATACATCCTCATTTTGGTGTTGAAATAGTACTGGTGACTGGGCAACTAACATATCTGATTCTAAAACCAATAAAATACTAGGACATTCCAAATGGTGAAATTAAGCCAAAATCTTTAATAATTTTGAAAAATAAAGTGGCAACAAATTAAAGAGGCTATTTTTGGAATATATGCGGAAATTAAAAACAGAAGAACTCGGGCGTGTCGATATTGAGGACTTTAAAAAACAGGAAAAATTGCCAGTTATTGTAATCCTCGACAATGTCAGAAGCATGCATAATATCGGCTCCATTTTTCGCACTTCAGACGGATTCTCTATCGAAAAGATCATTTTATGCGGAATTACTGCTCAGCCTTCGCACCGTGAAATAGAAAAAACGGCACTTGGAGCAACTCAATCGGTCGACTGGGTATATTTTGAAGATATCACAGATGCCATCAATAGCCTGAAAAAAGATGAATATCAAATCATAGCGATTGAGCAGGCAGAAAACAGTATCATGTTAAATCATTTCATTCCTGATAAAACAGCAAAATATGCTCTTATCTTTGGAAATGAAGTAAATGGAGTGAGTGATGAAGCTATGAATCTGATTGATTCCTGCATAGAAATTCCTCAATTTGGAACCAAGCATTCTTTCAATATCGTTGTGTCGGCAGGAATTGTCCTATGGGACTTTTTCGCGAAGCTCAAATTATGATTCAGAGTATCGCCGTTAAGTAAAAGCAAGTGAAAAATATAATGAAAGTCCTGAACCTGAAAAGTGCAGATATAGATATTCTGAACGAACTTCAACCTCCGGGATGGGAAGATATACGTTCCTATTTCTACTATTATATCTCCTCTCCTTCCTGCGACAGCATCAAAATATGTGATGGACAAAGAATTGCAGCTGTAGGAACCACAATCCGGCATCCTGATACCGCCTGGCTGGCTCATGTAATCGTTCATCCGGATTATAGGAATCAGGGTTTAGGTAAGAAATTAACCTCAGAGCTGATTGACAGGGCTCATGCAAAAAAAATCGACACTGTTTACCTGGATGCTACGGATATGGGATTCCCGGTGTACCGGAAACTTGGATTTGAAACCGAAGCTGAATACATTCATCTGGATGGCGAGCTAATTAATGAAAACTTAAAAAATCCTGCTTCAGTAGTACCCTATGAAGAAAAATACCGGGCAGATATAGTAAAGCTGGACCATTTAACCTCCGGAGAATACCGGGAACTTATCTTAAATGATCGTTTAAAAGCTTCTCTGATTTACCTGAAAGAGGGTAAGCCAGAAGGAATTTATTATCCGAATTTCTTTGAGAATGCTATTATAGCCAATGATCCCGTAGCCGGAACTGAGCTTATGAAGCTTAGGATGAGGGTAAAAAACAAATTCAGATTTCCGGCAGGCAATAAAGCAGGACTCGATTTTCTAATTAAAAAGGGTTATCAGCAAATAAGAACCTCCAGAAAAATGATTTTAGGTCCGAAAAGAGAGTGGAACGGAGAATATAATTACAATAGAATCAGTGGAGGATTAGGCTAGTTTAATTGATAGTTGACAATGGACAGTAGATAATTGGTAGTTGACAATTGACAATGGACAGTCATTGCTGTCCGGTAAACTTTTAAGTCCGGCTAAAATACATCATTGAAACTATT
>CAZTRY010000093.1:0-14271 GCA_964616525.1 uncultured Sphingobacterium sp.
ATTCGTAATTCGTAATTCGTAATTCGTAATTCGTAATTCGTAATTCGTAATTAATAACTATAAATCACCACGTCCCCAGCCTCCACATCAAATGTACTCGCATAAGCATTTGCAGGAACAATCGAGCCGTCTTTGAGAACTCGCTTCAGTGAAGAATCACCGGAAAGGGTTAAACTCATTTTTTTGCGATAATCTGTATTAACAATAACAATAAACTGCTTCCCCCCATTCTCAATGAATGAAACCAATGCTGTTTTGCCTTCAGTTGCAAAGACCCTTATTGGTGCTGGCAAGACAGACATTCTTTTGGTGCCAATCGGTATATTGTTTCCAAAAAATTGCAGGGATTTAACTTTGGCACCATAAAACACCCCTGAAAGGCTTTTTATTTCCTGATTCAAGGTTTTGATATTATCGTAAACTGTACTTCTTTTTCCTTCAAGCGTTATTGGCCCGCCACGAAAATCTTCAGCGGATGATACGGGAGTCCAGTAAGTAAAATATTGAAGTCCCTGGGCTCCGTAAGCAAGGTTGGTAAACATTTGAACCCGCATGGTTGCCAGAGTAGGATCTTCATGTTTATTATCAAAGAGGACCGATTGTGCAAATCCCCAGAAAGGCTTGTTTACTTTTTTAGCTTCATCCGAAAATATTTCCAGATTCTGATGCCATTTCTCATAGACCCCCTCCGCTGAAGTTAAGGGATAGGAATCAAAAGAAAGAAAATGTAATGGGACCTCCTTTGCAAATTTATTGACATAATCCCTGTAATCGGCTGTTCCTAATTGTAAAGGAGTAGCATAATTCGGAAAAAGATTGACATAGCAAAAATGTTTCGGATCAACAGCATTCACTCTTTTCGCCCAATTGCCCAGATCTGTAAATGCATCTATTGCTGGCTCATCCCTCAGAAAATAACCCGCCAGGGCCGGGTGATTCATGAACTGTTTTACAATTTTTTCAGTATCAGTTTTTAGCTCAGGGCAGCTGATCACGATCTTCATGCCCGCCTGATGAGCTGCATCCAGTGATCTTTGTACATCCTGCGGGCTTCCAAGAAAGGAGAAACTAATATCGAAACCTGCTTCTTTCATTTCAAGATATCTGGCTGAAGTAGCCTCTTCTGGCGGGATACTATACCAGCCCAGTATTGGAATATGGCCTTTGGACTCGAGTTTCTCTTGTGCAGAAACGGGCTTTGTCAACAAACCTGGCAGAATTAAAGCTAAACAGATGAGCCTAAATGAGATGCAAAGAATGTTTGTCTTATTCCTTTTAAAACTTTTCTGTATTTGAAGATTTGTTGGCATAGGTTTGTTTTATTGAACTTAATTAAGGAGAGTTTAGGTCTGTTTAATGATTTCCAAATTAATGCTTAAAATCGCATTGGCTATCCTGAACTATCCTGAAGAATACTTGCGATCAAAGTTGATAAAAAAACTATTCTCGCAGAGACGCTAAGACGCAGGGATTTAAGCTTAATCAGGAAAATTTCATTTATTTCAAAAATAGCGTCTTTGCGTCTTTGCGAGCACCATATTAACTATTTCTGTTAGAAACCATAGCTTGCCATAAGCTAAATACAATCAAAAAAATCAAAATCTGATTTTTTAACAATAAAATCATCAAATTTATATCTCAAAAATCTATAAAACACCATGGTCTATTCAAGGAAACAGTTTATACAAAACTCAGCCATTCTATTCGCCGCAGCAATGAGTGGTTCTGCTTTTACACTTCAAAAAAATAAGCCACTTTTAGCATTTTCAACATTAGGCTGTCCGGATTGGTCATTTCAGCAAATTGTTGATTTTGCAGCAGCTAATGGCTATTCTGGTTTAGAAGTCAGAGGTATAAAACGACAGATGGATCTTACAAAATGTGATGAATTTAGCAGTCCGGAGAAGATTAAAGCTACACTTTCATTAATGGCTGAAAATAACCTGAAGTTCATTAACCTTGGTGCCTCCGCCAATATGCACTTTCACGAAGGTCCGGAAAAAGAAAAAAGCATCACCGAGGCGAAATCATTTATCGATTTGGCGCAGAAAATTAACTGCCCCTACGTCAGAGTATTCCCAAATAAATTTCCAAAAGACAGGACAAAAGATCAAACAATCCAGACGGTTGCTGAAAATCTACTAACTCTTGGTAAATATGCCAAAGAGCGAAATGTTATTGTTTTATTGGAAACACATGGTGATTTCTCAGGCTCAGATGATATCCTGAAAGTCATGAAAGCTGCCTCGCATCCCAGTATCGCCTTGGTTTGGGATATTTCAAACATGTGGACCATAACAAAAGAATCGCCTCAGGAAGTGTATAAAAAATTAAAGAAATACATTGTACACACGCATATTAAGGATGCAAAATTAAATGGCGACAAATTACAATATAGCCTTCTCGGACAAGGAGATGTTCCAATTTTCGAAGCAATAGATCTCCTTTACAAAGATGGTTACAAAGGCTATTACAGCTTTGAATGGGAAAAACTATGGCATCCGGAGATCGCAGAGCCCGAGATTGCAATTTCACATTATGCTAAAGCTATGAAGAAGCACTTTGGTAATTGAGAGTGGAGAATTGAGAGTGGAGACCCGATAGCTATCGGGTTGAAAACGTGAAAATTATCAAATGATTTCAGGAGTTGAATTCCAATTAGATTATCAAAAGGCTTAATTCTTAATTTGAAAAAAAACACGGTATTCTTCCTTCAACTCAATCAGGCAGGCCGCACATAAACAGCCCTCATAATTCTCACTAACATACTGAACCTCATTCAAATTCAGTTGTATAGTGCTGCATTGACATTTGCTGAATGCATTGGCCTTACATTCCATTCTTTTGCTGCAACGCTCGCAGGTGATGATTTCATGTTTAATCATTTGTATCTGAATATTATAGCCAGGAAACATTAAATCCCGAAGAATAAATCCTTCGGGATTTAATGTACTCAATTAAACAAGGAACTTAAGACCCGCAACTGACACAGCCATCTTCCATACTGCAACTTGCGCCCCCCTCAGCTACTGATGGTTCAATACTCCATAAATCGTTTTGAACCGGATCAAGCTTTGGAACTACCGGCTCCAAAGTCTTTCCTCCCTGCTTTTCTACTGTAAATTGAACCGCCTTTGTTGCCGCTTGTGTCCTCAGGTAGTACATCCCGGTTTTTAAACCCTTTTTCCATGCATAAAAATGCATAGAGGTTAATTTTGCGGTAGTGGGATTATCTACAAATAGATTAAGTGATTGCGACTGGCAGATAAAAGCACCCCGATCAGCAGCCATATCAATCAGATTACGCTGTTTAATTTCCCAAACTGTTTTGTACAATTCCCTTATCTCTTTGGGTATTTCTTCAATATGTTGTACAGAACCATTGGCCCTGATGATATTATCCTTCATGGTATTGTTCCATAGGCCCAGATTAATCAAATCTTTAAGCAAATGCTTATTCACAATAATAAACTCTCCGCTTAATACTCTGCGGGTATAAATATTAGATGTGTAGGGTTCAAAACATTCATTATTTCCTAATACCTGAGATGTTGATGCTGTAGGCATCGGAGCAACAAGCAGGGAATTCCGAACCCCAAATTGTTTTACCTCCTCTCTTAACTTTTCCCAGTCATGTCTTTCTGAAGGCTTAACACCCCAGAGATCAAACTGAAACAAACCCATTGATAATGGAGATCCCTCAAAAGTTTCATACGCTCCCTGTTCCTTCGCCAAATCCTTACTGGACGTCATCGCCGCAAAATAAATCGTCTCGAATATGTTTTTGTTCAGTATTGCAGCCAGCTCGCTTTCAAAAGGCAGACGCATCAGAATGAAAACATCTGCAAGGCCCTGTACTCCCAGTCCGACAGGCCTATGTCGCAAATTGGAATTCCTTGCCTCCTCAACGGGATAAAAGTTATTATCGATAATGCAGTTCAGGTTTTTAGTGACCTGATAGGTAATCTCATACAATTTTTCAAAATCAAACTGCCCATCAGTAACAAAACGTGGTAGAGCTATAGATGCAAGGTTACATACAGCTACTTCATCCGGACTGGTATATTCCATAATTTCAGTGCAGAGATTACTGCATTTAATGGTACCCAAATTCTGCTGATTGCTTTTACTGTTTGCTGCATCTTTATACAGCAGATATGGGGTGCCCGTTTCAATCTGTGCTTCCAGAATAGCAAACCATAATTCCTGCGCCTTAATCGTTTTACGTGCCCTACCCTCCGATTCATACTGATGATACAGTTTTTCAAACTCCTTCCCAAAACATTCGTGTAATCCCGGTGCCTCATGCGGACAAAAAAGGCTCCATTCCTCATTGGCCTCGACTCTCTTCATAAAAAGATCAGGCACCCAGAGTGCATAGAAAAGATCTCGTGCACGCATTTCTTCTTTACCATGATTCTTCCTAAGGTCAAGAAATTCAAACACATCGGCATGCCAGGGCTCCAGATAAATGGCAAAGGCACCTTTCCTCTTCCCACCTCCCTGATCTACATAACGGGCTGTATCATTAAACACTTTTAGCATCGGAACAATTCCATTGCTGGTACCATTCGTACCGCCTATATAAGTCCCCGTAGCCCTGACATTATGTATTGCCAGACCTATTCCGCCTGCACTCTGCGAAATACGAGCTGTCTGCTTCAGCGTATCGTAAATACCATCAATACTATCATCTTTCATAGCTAAAAGAAAACAGGACGACATCTGAGGCTTGGGGGTTCCGGCATTAAAAAGCGTCGGTGTAGCATGAGTGAACCAGCGCTCAGTCATCAGATTATAGGTATTTATAACACTCTCCAGATCATTTTTATGGATTCCGATCGCCACACGCATATACATATGCTGTGGGCGCTCAATAACTTTACCATCAATCCGAAGCAGGTAAGATTTTTCAAGTGTTTTAAAACCGAAATAATCGAATCCAAAATCGCGGTCATAAATAATAGAACTATCCAGCAGATCAGCATTTTTTTCAATTATTTCAATCACATCATCAGCGATCAAAGGCATTTTACGACCACTGTGCGCATCTGAATAATGATAAAGATTCAGCATGGTTTCGGAAAATGATTTGGTTGTATTCTTATGCAGGTTACTTACAGCGATACGACTGGCCAGTAATGCATAATCGGGGTGCTTGGTGGTGAGCGATGCTGATGTCTCTGCTGCCAGATTATCCAATTCGGTGGTGCTGACGCCATCATAAAGTCCTTCAATTACTTTTTTTGCAACATCAATGGCATCTACCAGCGGACTTAGACCATAGGATAGTTTCTGTATGCGGGCAGTAATTTTATCGAACTTAACGCTCTCTTTTCTTCCGTTTCTTTTGATTACAAACATGATTCTTTTATGATTGAATATTCTTGTTAGATATTTTAGATGTTAATTGAGTAAAGGTTAATCGCAAAATTGAATTTCCCATCTCAACTATGTGTCTCCTTAAAAATCCTCTTCCAGTGAGAAATTATTTGATTCCTTGCTACCGGAAAGTACTCCCGCTTTCTGATAGTCACCAACCCTCTTTTCAAAGAAATTAGTTTTCCCCTGAAGAGAAATCATTTCCATAAAGTCAAAAGGATTTGATGCATGATAAATTTTCGGACAACCCAATTCATTAGCCCAGCGATCGGCTACAAATTCAATGTATTGTTTCATCAGTTTGGCATTCATACCGATGAGCTCAACCGGTAAGGCCTCGCTGATAAATTCCTTCTCAATCTCCACTGCATCACGGATAATACCAAGAACCTGTTCTTGTGAAAGTTTATTGGAAAGCATCCGGTAAAGCATACATGCAAACTCACAATGAAGTCCCTCATCACGGCTGATCAGTTCGTTGCTAAATGTGAGGCCAGGCATCAAGCCCCGTTTTTTTAACCAGAATATGGAGCAGAAACTACCACTAAAAAAAATACCTTCAACTGCTGCAAAAGCAACCAGACGTTCGGCAAAACTCCCATTTTCAATCCAGCGAAGTGCCCATTCTGCCTTTTTCTTTACTGCCGGGACCGTATCAATGGCATGGAAGAGATGATCTTTTTCTACAGGATTGCTGATATAAGTATCGATCAGGAGTGCATATGTTTCAGAATGAATATTTTCCATCATAATCTGAAAACCATAAAAACATCTTGCTTCAGGAACCTGTACCTCCCTCATAAAGTTGACAGCCAGATTCTCATTTACAATACCATCACTTGCTGCAAAAAAAGCAAGTACATGGGATATAAAATGTTTTTCACCGGAATTCAGATTAGCCCAGTCCTTGAGATCGCCGGATAAATCAATTTCTTCGGCTGTCCAGAAGCTGGCTTCATGTTTTTTATACATCTCCCAGATTGCGGGATAATTGATGGGGAGGATCACAAAACGATCCTTGTTCTCTTTTAATAGGATTTCTTCCTGTTGCATATACTTTTGTTTTTGTGTTAACAAGAATTGACAAAAGGCAACGAACCCTGAAAAAAGGAGAAAGAGCTTTCGCCAAAACTTTAGTCGTGAAAGTTTTGAACAAAACTATTTTGGCAGGTGTCTGGCTCTCCATTTTATTGGATTACAGTTGCACGTCAGCCCGCGATTTTCACACGGTTCCCTTTTAATCATCCGCAAGAGCGAATGAACCAGAATAGATATGACAAAGAACTAGAAAACGAAAGTAGATAATAAATCAGCGTAGCAGATGATCTAGTTTTAAACAAGCAATCAGTTTTCAACAGATCGTAGTTTAAGAACCCGGTCAGGTATTATACAAGCATAAAAAAAGCGACCCCGATCAATGATCCAGGGTCGCCTTGCATTTATAAAGGTTATTTCTTAGTATACCGAAATATGATCTTTCGATGAATGATCAGTATAATGTTCCTCAATGAGTGCATCAATATCCTGCTTCACAGCATTTTTAGTAAATCTTTTAATGATCTTATCAAATGCCTCATAAACTACGGGCACAATGATCAGTGTCAGGAACAGGGAACTTAATAGTCCGCCAATAATTACCCAGGCAAGACCATTTTTCCACTCTGCACCAGCCCCCCCGGCAAGTGCAATGGGTAACATACCAATAACCATTGCGATGGTAGTCATTAGAATTGGCCTTAATCGTGCATGATTTGCTGCTACCAAAGCTTCACGAACCGACTTACCCTCTTCATTGATCTGCTGGTTCGTAAAGTCAACCAGGATAATTGCATTCTTCGCTACCAGACCGATTAGCATGATCAATCCCAGAATAGTGAAAATGTTCAGGGAATTATTGGTTAAAGCCAGTGCAAGTAATGCCCCAATGATTGAAAGTGGAATGGAGAACAAGACTACGAATGGATGCACATAATTATTATAAAGTGCAACCATGATCAGGTAAACCATCACGATAGACATCAGCAAGGCTATTCCAAGTGTACCAAAACCTTCCGACTGATTTTCCATATCACCCCCAAAAATGTAATTAACACCAACAGGCCGGGGAAGATCTTTGATCACTTCATCCAGTTCAGCAACAACTGTACCCGATGGTTTTCCAACCACCTGTGATTGTACTGATACCTTGGTTGTCTTATCCTGACGTTCCAATCGGGAAGGGCCTGAACTCTCAACAACTGTGGCAAACTGATCCAGTTTGATCTTTTGCCCCGAATTATTGATGAAAGTGAGGCTTCTTACATCATCAAGACTCTTTCGGTTGAAATTGTCCAGACGAATATTGATATCATATTCATACTCTCCCTGTCGGAATTTACCATCAGTATTTCCATTAAAGGCTGTTTGCATACTGGCTCCTACCGTTTGGAGGTTCAATCCCAAAGCCGACATTTTATCACGGTCTACCTGTACTCTGATTTCCGGATTACCTCCTTCTACGGATAGTTTAACCTCTGTCGTCCCTTTGATAGCTGCAAGCTTTCCTTTCACAACCTCAGCAAATTTCATCACACTGTCGAGCTGGCTTCCACGTACAACAACCTCCACTGGTGTGCGCTCAGCAGTTCCAAGAATACTTACAGGAGTGGTTTTTATTTTTGCTCCGGCAAGCTGTTCAACCAATTCTTTCTTCACTTTGGCGGCATACACATCCGAACGGTCTAAACGCAGCTTACGCTCAACCAGCTGCACATTGATCTCGGCAGAATATGCCGGGGCCTGCTGAGCACCTGCTGCTTCACTTGCTTGTCCAACATTAGTAATCAAACGGACAACCTCTGGCTTAGTGCTTAAAATCTGTTCAGCTTTGCTTGTAATTAAATTGGTTTGTTCAATAGAGGCATCCTTAGGCAATTCAATCTGCACAATAAACTCTCCACGATCACTTTTCGGAAAAAACTCGGTGCCGATATAACCTTTGCCAATCAGCATAAAAGTTGCGATAAGCAAAGCTAATGTACCACCTAAAACTGTTTTCTTATGACCCAGAGACCAGCTCAGAATATTACTTACCCAGGCAGTAAAGCGTTCCAGAAATCTTTCGAATCTTAAAATAATCTTTCCGAAAAAGTTCTTCCCTTCAATTTTCTCGAGTTTACCAAAGCGGGAAGAAAGCAAAGGAATAATTGTAAATGAGGTCAGCAAACTCAGCATAGTTGCAATCATCACCACCACAGTAAATTGGCGTAAAATATCAGATACCAATCCTGTACTCAAAGCGATCGGTAAGAATACTACCACAATAACAAGTGTAATTGACGTTACAGTAAAGCCAATTTCCTTTGTGGCTTCATACGAAGCACGAACACGGTTCTTGCCCATCTCCATGTGCCGGTAAATATTTTCAAGTACTACGATCGCATCATCAACAAGGATCCCTACAACCAGGGATAAACCGAGTAATGACATAAGGTTCAGAGTGTATCCGAGTAAATAAATTCCAATGAAAGTAGCAATCAGTGATGCAGGGATGGAGACCATCACGATAGCTGCATTTCTCAAACTATGCAGAAAGAATAACATCACAAATGCAACCAGAATAACCGCGATCAGTAAATCGTGGATAACTGCATCCGCAGATGCAAGGGTATAAACTGAGCTGTCTGATGCAATAGTCAAATCAAGATTGATATTCTTATATTCAGCCTCAAGTCCGCTGATACTTTTCTTTACTCCTTCACTAACCGTAACTGCATTAGCATCAGACTGCTTAATTATCTGAAGGGCAATGGCTGCCTTTTGATCAACCCTGGCGATCTTTTCCACGTCCTTTTGAGTATCCTGAACTTCAGCAATATCAGAAAGACGTACCTGAATACCATTTTTATCAGACACAATCAGGTTACGCAATTCATCAACTGAGGCATATTTACCGGATAAACGAACCAGAATATCCCGATTTTCTGTACGGATACTACCTGTCGGAAAATCCAGATTGGAAGATTGAATAAGCTGCTGAACTGATAATAAAGGAAGGTTATATGCAGCCAGTTTTTCCTCATCAATATTGACCTGAATTTCACGTTCACGTCCGCCAATGATGTTTACCTGAGCCACTCCCTCAACACGGGAAAGTCCGGGAACAACACGATTCTTTACCAGATCAAAAAACTGAGCATCATCCATACCCGCAGTTGCAGACATGGTGATTATCGGAAGGTCATCCAGTGAAAATTTATTCAGAGATGGAGCTTCAATATCATCCGGCAACTTCGATAAAATCGCATTTACTTTACGCTGTGCATCATTCAATGATACATCGACATCAGTTCCACTATTCAATGTAATGGTTACAAGTGATAAACTTTCGTAAGATGTTGCCTGTATCTTTTTAATATTCTCCATTGAGGATACAGCATCCTCAATCTTTTTGGTCACGGTATTCTCAACCTCACTTGGTGAAGCTCCCGGATAAACGGTCGCAACAGAGACCACCGCCGGAGCAAATTTAGGCAGCATTTCGTAGTTAAGGGATTTGTAACTCATTATCCCCAGTAGGGTCAATACAGTAAACAATACCACTACGATCGTAGGACGTTTAATGGATATTTCAGCTATTTTCATTCGTTTATAATTTTTAATTGGCTAGACCACATCTTCAACATTTATATTGTTGAATTCGATCATATGCCCCTGAATCATTTATTTGAGTTTTTGAACTTCTGTTCCATTAACCAGATTGATCTGCCCGCTGGTAATTACAAGCTCTCCCTCTTTAAGGCCTTCGATTACTTCCACACGATCTCCAAAGGTTCTTCCTGCAGTTACCTGACGCTCAATAGCCTTATTGCCTTCCAAAACATAAACTTTATTGCTATTTACACTGCCCACAAAGGCACTGCGGGGTACTGAAAGAGAAGCAGCCTGGTCCGGAAAATCAAAAACTGCAGTGCCGTACATACCGGCTTTCAGTTTTCCATCTGAATTATTGTTAACTTCCACTTCAACCGGAAAATTAAGGCTGTTATCGGCTTTCGGAGAGATGAACGTGATCTTCCCTTTAAAACTAATGCCGGGATAAACATTAGATTTGATTATTACCGCATCTCCTGCTTTAAGGTTCACTACCTGATTCTCGTTGGCAGTAGCCTGGAGTTTCAATTTAGAAACATCCACGATCTCAAACAATTGATTACCAACATTCACATAGGATCCCTGCTCAACAAAACGTTTATTAATTATTCCAGAGATCGGTGACTTGATATTGGCATCTGCTGATTTAAGATTAGCAGATTGAAGTCTCGACTTGGTGGTTTGTACATTCAAACGGGCATTATCCAGTTGTTGCTGAGTTACACCACCTGTTTTGAATGCGCTTTCATAACGTTCCAAATCTCTAACAGCACTTTGATGATTCGCTTTGGCTGTTTCAACATCAACATTAAGTAGATCTGCATCAATCCTGGCTAAAAGCTGGCCTTTAGAAACACGTGAACCCTCATCCACAAGAATACGGGTTACCCTTCCAGCATTTTCAGTTGCCATTATCAGATCCTGATTGGCTGCAAATATTCCATTTGCGCTGAAATCCAGGTTGATTGTAGTTTTACTGACCGTTTCTGTGTTCACAGCAACCAATCCGGTGTTTCCGGAAGAAACAATCGCAGTAATCTCTGCATTTTTCTTTTTATTTTTATCTAATACCCATGCAATCAATACAATGACTGCCAGAACTGCTATAATTGATAAAATTCCTTTCTTCTTCATTTTATTAGTTTAAGAGTGTTTTTATATTTCCGTTAGATTGCATTAATTGTATTTCGGCAAGCTTATAATTGAGCAAAGCCTTATTATAACTATTCTGCGCATCAACCATAGAAGTCTCAGCGTTCAAAAGATCCGTAAGTGGAGCAAGCCCGTTATTGTAATTATTTTGAGTGCTGGCATATATCTCAGCGGCAAGTTTTACATTTTCCTGCTGTGCATTTATAGTACTGATATTATTCCTCAGTTCCAGATTGGCATTATTATAGGCCAGACTCAATGAGTTTTTGGTGTTTTTAAGATCCTGCTGAATTTGCTGAATCTGAATATCTGCCTGCTTCACCCTTGATCTTCTGGCGAAACCGTCAAAAATTGGAATGTTCAGGGTAAGCCCGATTGCAGATGCATTATATTTGACAGCACTGGAGCTCTGTCCGCCAAATATATCAAAACGATCACTGGTACTGGTTCTGGCGAAATTACCCGTCATGCTCAGTGTAGGAAAATATTCAGCGATCGCTGCTTTCTTCTGATAGAACAGTAATTCCTCCTGCTTCATCAGGAGACGATATCGGGTCAGGTCTTCTACTTTAAAATTACTGTAACGACTTAATGCATCCTCAGAAATTTTATTCAGTTCTGCAGTAGGTATTTCGATTTGGGTATCTACTGGCATTCCAATATAGAACTTTAATACATTCTCCTGCTGCCTTATGCCATTGGCGAGTTGATCACGTTGAGTTTTCACATTGGTTAGGTTTACATGAACACGATCAAGATCTATCTTCTTAGCCAGCCCATTTTTAAACTGGTTTGCAACTGTATTTTCAATACGACCAATCGATTGGATATTGGCTTCGATTGTCTTCAACTGCTCTCTGCTTACCAGAACCTGATAATAAGCGGTAGAAACCTGTTGAATAATGTCCTCTTCAGTAAGTTCAGCACTCAGATTATAATAGGACTCCCCTGCTTTTGCGGCTTTCAAACCAGTAAAAACCTGCTGATTAAACAATTGCTGACTAAAGCTTAGTCCGGCATCACCCGTCCATTGCCGACCCATTTTGAATATCTGATTACCAACTACCAGTTGAGGTATGATCAACTGGTCGGTTAAAGAACTTTTACCGTTTAATTGCGGAAGTGCTCTTGCCCTGATCTCCTCCGTTTGTAGCTGTCCATTGATAATTTCAAGCCTTGCTTTCCGGATCTCAGTATTGTTCTCAAGTGCATATTTCAATGCATCCTTTAAAGTGATGTTGACAGTTTGTGCCCCGGCAGAAAAACCCAGCAGGAATAGAAAGGCAAAAACCGTTACTGTTTGTTTGATTCTAGTTCTCATTTTTTTGATTATTCATATTCATAATTTTGTCATCCTGAAATTAATTCAGGACGAACTTGATTCTGGACAGGGCAACTTATCCCCCTTAAAAAGATCTCAGCCAATTCCTTTTGCTTGTCTAGAAGCAATTTAAATGATGCTAAATCCGGAATCAGTTGCTTCTTTTGTTCAGCCATTGTCCACATCGCTAAACCAGCAAGCATATTGATAAACAGCTCCGCTGTATGATTAGAATCAGCAAGCAAAAGCTCTCTGCCTTTAACCGCCTTTTCGAATTGTTTAGCAATAAGATTTATCTCATTTGCCCGGATCTTCATAATGGAACTTTTTACATCTTCCCTGCATAAACTTTGCTCAGTATTATCCTCCAGATGCAGCATAAAATAGCGTTCAAGAAATTCCATGCGGAGTTCAAGCATAGAACTAAGCGATTCAGAAATACTCTTTGCTTGTTCAAAAATCAAAGAAAGCCTGCCCTGATATTCACTTATTATCCGTTCTATTACTGCTATGATTAAAGTAGTTTTATCAGGAAAATAGTAATAGACCAGGGGTTTGGACATAGCCAGGTCATCGGCAATTTCATTCATCGTGGTTTTTTGAATTCCAAAATGAGCGAAACGCTGAAGCGCCTTCTCTATGATCAATTCTTGTTTAGTATCAGTCATCAATTTTACTTTTTTACTTACTGACTTTTTTAATTTAATAGTCAAAAGTAAAAACAATAAAAACACTGCACAAACTTTCATGCAAAAATCATGATGATTAAGATAAATGTGACAAAAGGCTGACTAGCGCAGGCCTTTCAAGTAGACTGAAGCCAGTTTCTTCTGGCGAAGGAGGAGAGAATCAAATTGATCACCCTGAGGTTGGAAGATCTTGTGACTACTGAAAGCGATGTATCGCATCCCAATCAAGGCATCCATCAGTAAGGCGGCAGAGTCTTTAGCATTCGAAATCTTTATTTCTCCTGCATCTTTTCCTCTTTGCAAAACAGATGTAATGATTTTTGTCTCTGAAGATTTGGCATCCTGAATAATCTTTTGAATATTTTCTGGCAAATCTGAGCCGGAGGTACGGATATAATCCAGGATATTATAGTATTTCAGAATATACTCCTGCCTTTTTTCAAGCACATAAAAAATTGCCTTTTCAGTGGTTTTGATCTTCTCCACCCCTCTGCTTAAATCATTATCCATTTCAATAATAATGCTCTCAAGAACTGCAGAGTAAAGACTGATCTTATCAGGAAAGTAATAGTAAAGCAAAGCTTTAGACATCGACAGATCGGAGGCAATTTCGGTCATGGTTGTCTTCGACAAACCGAAATGGGCAAAGCGTTTGATTGCAGAATCAATTATTAACTGTCGCTTTTTATCCTGGTTGTCCATATCGGAGTAAAAATAAGATTATTCTTTGGGAGAAAATAACAGGATGTAAAATATGGGAAATTGATCTATTTTTAATAAAACAACATAGATTAGTTTTCAGCTACTATCAAGAATCCCGACCATGAAAAAAGAAAAAAACCAATTTTCCAGAAGAGCACTTTTCAGAGGAGCTGCACATGCAGGATTAGCCTCTGTTTTAATTCCTCTGACAGGTCAATCAGCCATTTCAAGTGAAATTGGGAATGATAAAGAACAGTTCTCCAATAATAAAAATTCAATAGACCCTTCCATTTTAAACGCTGAGGCAATAATTCTAATACCATCTGTTATTTATGCATCCGAAGGAATTGAAACCAATATTTACTTCGACAATGTGATCTTTTCAAATCTTCC
>CAZTRY010000094.1:0-14131 GCA_964616525.1 uncultured Sphingobacterium sp.
GTATTACCTATCAGTTATCATGATGCGCAGCCGCTGCTGCAGGCATTGGGTGGACCGGTAGCACCACCGGACTGGCGCGGGGCATTACCTTTTACCTATCATATCGGTCCCGGAAAAACTTCAGTAAGATTGAAAGTAGAATTCGACTGGAACCTAGTGCCTGCTTATAATGTAATCGCTAAGATCAAAGGTTCAGAATATCCTAATCAGTGGATCATTCGCGGCAACCACCATGATGGCTGGAATACAGGTGCAAACGATCCGATAAGCGGCATTGCAGCAATGATGGAGGAAGCTAAAGCCATAGGTGAATTAGTTAAAAATGGCTATAAACCTAAACGTACACTAGTTTATTGCGCTTGGGATGCTGAAGAACCCGGACTGATTGGTTCTACCGAATGGGTGGAAGATCATGCCACTGAACTCAAGCAAAAAGCAGTAGTCTACATCAATTCAGATGGAAATGGTCGTGGTTTTCTATCGGCAGCCGGTTCGCACGGATTGGAATCCATGATTGACGGAATCGCGAAGGATGTCATTGATCCTCAGACCAATGTAAGTGTTTTTGAACGTCTGAAGGCCAGGGATATTGTCAATTCCGGATCTGATAAATCCAGGAAGGATAATATGGCAAAAAAATCAATGAGCATTGGTGCCCTGGGCTCGGGATCTGATTATTCTGCATTCCTGCAGCATGCCGGCATACCTTCATTAAATATTTATTACGGTGGTGAAAATGCCGGAGGTGAATACCATACCGCTTATGACTCCTATGATTATTACAGCAGGTTTGGTGATCCGGGCTTCAACTATGGCCGTACACTTTCACAAACCATCGGACGTGCAGTTCTTAGAATGGCAAATGCCGATACTCTTCCTTTTGAATTTAAAAACCTGCATAAAACGATATCATCTTATGTGGCTGAAATGATTGGTATGACTGATCAGATGAGGGAATCTACTTTGCTTTTCAACCAGATTATTGAAGGAAACAACCATAAGCTGGCAAATGACCCAACCAAACCGACTAAAGTGCCGCTTGCTAAAGCAGAAGTTCCTTTCATTGATTTCTCCTCTATTCAGAATGCTTTGGTCCAACTGGATCAGTCGGCTAATTCTTTATCAGAAGGCCTGAGCAAAGGAACAATGGCAAAATCAGCTCTCGAAGGGATCAATCAGGCTCTTTACCGTGCGGAGCAAAGCCTGCTGACAGAACAAGGTCTGCCACGCCGTCCCTGGTATAAACATACATTGTATGCTCCGGGATTTTATACAGGCTATGGAGTAAAGACAATGCCAGGGATTCGTGAGGCTATTGAACAGCGCGACTGGAAAGAAGCACAACAGCAGATAAATATTGCGGCAAATGCAATTGGAAAATTGGCTGAGCATTTGAAGGCAGCTTCAATGCGGGCTAAGTAGGTTGACTTACGATTTTACCTAGGCAATATGAAAGTTAAATTCGTCAGTCACATTATAATTTAGCGACTGACGAAATCGACTTTCTAATAGCCCAAGTGATTTCGTAAGTTGAAAAACGTCCAGACCCGATAGCTATCGGGTTACGAATTTACTTAGGCGGCATACATTTAAATTCCTCGGTCAAATTTTGATTTCTGTTTTTGTCTGAACTATGATTCATTTGATTATTGGGATGATTGTGATTATTAATTTTGTATTCTATCATGGTAATCCTATTTTAAAAAAAAATCAATGTTCAGACCATTTCGGGTTCTCAATTCCCCATTTACTAACCCGATAGCTATCGGGTTGCTAATTAACTCATTTGCTAATTCATTTGGCAATTTTCTCTCTCAGCCGATCTACCAGATAATAAATCACAGGTATCAGAAAAACGGTCAGAATTAATGAAGATAAGAGTCCGCCGATAATAACCCAGGCCAGCCCGTTCTTCCATTCTGATGCTGTGCCTGAGGCCATAGCAATTGGCAGCATCCCAATAACCATGGATAAGGTAGTCATCAGAATCGGCCGCATTCTCCCCTTTCCGGCAGTAATCAGCGCCTTTCTGAAATGCATACCTTCTGCCTTTAACTGATTTGTAAAATCGACTATCAGAATTGCATTTTTCACTACCAGTCCCATCAGCATGATCAAACCGAGTAAGGCAAACAAACTCAAATTATTCATTGAAAGATTCAGGGCAAAAAATGCTCCGATTAAGGCAAGGGGTATTGAAAACAGAACCACAAAAGGATAAACAAAACTGTCGTAAAGCGCCACCATTATCAGATAGATGAGTAAAAAAGAGATCAGCAAGACTGAACCCAAAGCACCAAAACTGTCGTTCTGTCTTTTAATATCACTTCCCCAGGTCATTTCCACATCACCGGGCAATGGGTTTTTCTTCAGATAGGAAATAACATCATCTGCAACTGTCCCTGAAGGTCGCCCAAGTGCCTCAGCAGTTATTGTAACGGCTGCTTGCCTGTCTTTACGCTCAAGCAAAGATGCAGAACTGCTTTGTTCAATACTTGCAAACTGAGACACTTCAACCGGAATACCCATCGGATTGACTACTGTTAAGCGCTTCACATCTTCATAGTTTTGACGGTTGAACTTATCCAGCCAGATCCTCACCCGATACTCTGTCCCGTTTTCTGTTAAGGTAGCATCATCATTTCCGGTAAACGCTGTTCTTAAAGCCATTCCTACATAGGCAGTATTTAAACCCAAACGCTGCATCTTATCCTTATCCGGCACAACCTGATATTCAGGACTTCCTGTCTCAACAGACAAACGCACATTATCTGTACCGGGAATCTGCCCAATTGCTGCTTGCATCTGAGCTCCGGTCCGCATCACCAGCTCCTCAGAACTGCCACTTAAAGTAAGTTCAATAGGAGCCGTGCGTGGAATTAAACCCAATGCTGCCATCGAATAGTTCAGTCCAGGGAATTTCACTTTCAGCTCTTCCCGAAGGTTCTTCATGAATGCTTCAGTAGATTGTTTAGTCCTTTCAGACAAAGGTTTCAGCTGTACTGTAAATTCAGTTTTATTGGCTGATCCCTGTCCCAGACTGCCTATTCCAGTACTTGGCCCACCTACATTACTGAAGATCGTTGCCACAGCAGGGTTCTTCAAGATAAATTTCTCGATTTCATAAGAAACCGCATTATTTTGCTCCAGAGAGGTCGGCTTATCAAATTCCAGATTCATTCTGAATTTACCCTGATCGCCTGTAGAAATAAGCTCCTTCCCAATAATGCCCTGCTTCATTATTCCTGCAGTCATTACAAATAATAAAAGAACAATCCCGCCGAAAACCAGCTTATGTCTTAACACCCAATCGAGTGTACTGCCATACCAGTTGATAAATCCCTCCAGCTTATGCTCAAACCAGAGTAAAAACCGGTTAAAGAAATTCGTGGGTTTCAAATCTTCCTTCATTCCGATACGTGAAGCCAACCAGGGTGTTAAAGTGAAGCCTACCAGCAAACTGGTTAAGGTTGAGGTAATAACAACAACAGAAAACTGCTTCAGCATATCAGCTACAAAGACCTGCAGAAAAAGAATAGGTAAAAATACCACCACGTCAACCAGGGTGATTGAAAGCGCTGAAAACCCGATTTCCATACGGCCATCCATAGCAGCTTTCCGCTTTTCTTTCCCCATATCCAGATGCTTCTGAATGTTTTCCAGCACTACTGTCGCATCGTCGACCAGAATACCAATAATCAATGACATGGCCAGTAAGGTCATCAGATTCAGTGTATATCCCAAGAGCCACATCACGGCAAAGGCAGTAATCAGCGAGGTTGGAATCGCCACCAGAACAATCAGGGAATTCCTGAAACTGCGAAGAAACAACAGCATAACCACTGAAACCAATATTACAGCGAGGATCAAATCGAAAATTACTGAATCAACAGCTGCAATGGTATTATCTGTACTATCTGATGCAATGGTAAAACTTAGTCCGGATGATTCATTCTGCTTCTCAATAAACTTAAATTTCTCTCTGACCAGCTTAGAGACTTCAACAGCGTTGGCATCTCCCTGCTTTTTTAACAGAAGTCCTATTCCGTTCTGCCCGTTATAGCGGTTCACGGATTCCGCTTCCTTTACCCCGTCAATAACTTCCGCTACGTCTCTCACATAAACCGGACTACCCGGCAAAGGCATCGCAACCTGAACATTCTTAAGGTCATCAACAGATTTAAACTTTCCGCTCAGCCTTACCGAATTCGACTCTTTGCCGGTTTGCACCTTACCCGAAGGCAGGTCAATCCCTGAGCGGTTTATAGCTTCAACAAGCTGAGAAAGTGAAACTTTATAAAACTTAAGTTTATTTACATCTACCTTCACCTGAATTTCCCGTTCTTCTCCACCCAATATGGTAATTTCAGCAACTCCCTTAATCTGCTGTATCTGAGGGAGATAATCATCTTTCATTTTCTGATAAAATGCTGTGGAAGGCATATCGCTATTGGCACTAATCGACATGATCGGGAGATCATTCGGCGAAACCTTAGTCATCACCGGACTGGATATATCCTCGGGAAGATCCTTCCTGATATTGTCTATGTAGCGCTGTGCATCCTGCATGGTTTTATCCAGATCAGTTCCATATTTCAGGTTGGCAATGATCACAGAGGCATTAGGTAAAGATTTGGTAACCAGGTAGTCAACACCCTCCACATTTGAAAGTGCATCCTCTATTTTTCTGGATACGGAGGTCTCGACCTCTTCGGGTTCTGCCCCCGGATAAGCAGTCTTTATAACAACAACGGGCTGATTAAAATCGGGCATCAGCTCATAGCTGAGGTTCTTATATCCGATGAAACCCAAAAGTGCAAATACACTGAATAAAACAATGATAAGCGAAGGCCGTTTAATTGAAATTTCTGTAATATTCATAATTCAATGATTTTACCTTACCTGTACGTTAGCACCATCAAACAGATTGATTATACCTCCGGTGATAATGACATCACCTGCCTTTAATCCGGAAGAAACCCTGCTGGTATTATTCACTTTTGCATCAACTGCTATTTTTTGCAGAACAGCCTTTCCATTTCTGATCAGATAGAGCTGCGGCTGATCTGAAGTACCCTGAAGTGCAGAAGAAGGAACGAAAATTCCCTCCTCGGTCTGCGAACTTTCCAGAACTACCTTTCCGAACATACCCGACTTAATCTTTAAATCCTCTGTATTTGTAACAAGCATTTGCACCGGAAAACTGTTTCCGGCATTGGCTTTACTGCCTACCATAGCCACACGGGCTGAGAATTCAGAATCAGGATATGCATCCGCAGTAACAGCATATTCCTGATTTAAGCGGAACTTATTTAAATCAGCTTCAGGCACATTGACAACAAATTTCAATCTCGAAATATCTGAAATCTGAATCAAGGGGATACCAGGTGCGGCGAAGGCACCCACTTCAGTTAATTTCGCAGTTACAATTCCCGTAAACGGTGCCCTAATGATTGACTTGCTGACCTGCTCGTTCAGGGTAGCTACCTGAACCTTTGCTGATCTTAAACTTAATTCTGCTTTTTCAAGCTGTACCCCCTGAATTGCATCGGCTTTTACAAGGATTCCGAATCGCTTAACATCGGCTTCCAGGCCTTCCTTCTGAACAATGGCCGACTGTAAAGAAAGTTTTAACAATGAATTATCCAGCTGAATAATAGTCTGTCCTTTTTGAACTAAACTACCCTCAGAAACCACAATTTGATTGATCTTCCCTTGTAATTCAGAACTAATCCGGCTCTCCTGAAAAGGTTCGAACGAGCCGGTAAATTTCAAAGCTGTGCTGATCTTTTCAGACTTCAATGTATCTGCCTGAACATAGATCAACTGCTCTTTGTCATAATGATAAACAGCATTCTGAGCTTTTTCCTTGTTAGCTTTCAATCTGACAATTACCAGTATCAAAACAGCAATTGGCACAATGAGAATCAGGACTTTTTTAATTGTAATCTTCATTTTATCTCTTATTTAGTGGTCGAAATATTTCCGGTTAACTTTTTATACTCTAAATCGGCTTTCAGATAATCAACTACCGCATTTAAATACAACTGCTGTGCTTCACGCAGAGCATTATCGGCTAAAAGAACATCGGTTAGACTCGCTGTACCTTCTTTTTGTTGTACAAGACTTTGGCTATAAATTGTTTGGGCAAGTTTGATTTGACTCAGAACAGTTTCTGCAGATTTAGCAGAAACTGTACGCTGCTTTTTAGCATTGTCAACCTGCAGGATATTTTGTTCGTTTAATAATGATATCTGCAGTTCATTATTCTTAAGTTCATACTTTTTCTGATTGATCCGGTGCTTAATAACCGTCCCCTGAAAGATTGGATAAGACAATTGAATCCCGGCAAATCCAACGGGGAAAAATTTCAGAAACTGGTCCGGACTTTTATCATATCCAAAACCGGTAGTTCCCTGAGAAGCAAACAATGACAGGCTTGGAAGCCTTGAATATCTGATTGTATTCAGTTCTCCGGCAAGTAAGCGGGATTGAATTCCGGCCTGACGGATATCCAGAGTAGGCTTGCCAGTATATTCCTGAACAAGTTGATATTTAATTACAGGGTCAATACTCAGCGATTTCTCCTGAGGAAGTCCCATAAGAAACTTAAGTGTATTGAGTACCTGAGCATACCGGCTTTTAACATTTTCCTGCTGAGTGATTAATTGCTCAACCTGCAGATCAACCTTGCTGACATCAGAACTTTTAGCCATGAGCTGCTCATGAAGCAAAGTCATGTTGCGTTGCAATTTTCTGGCATTAATCAGATTGCTGTCGATAAAACTGAGCTGATGATGAAGAACCTGCGCATTATAATACAGATTGGAAATATCAAAGATTACCTGTTCGTTGCTGCGCTGGTATTGCAGCTCACTCAGTTCAGAGGCAATGCTGCTGTTATCAATTGCACTGTTCAGCTGGGCATTGTAGACAGGCATGGAGAACTGAACACTGGCATTGATGTTATGAGGTACGCCGAAGCTGGCTTCCTTAAATTTACCTGCCGGTCCGCCAAATACAGACTGTGGCATTAACTGAGTAGGCTGATCTGTAAAATATCTGTAATCAGCATTAAGTGCAAGTTTGGGTAATAAATTCGCCTTTGCTTCCTTCTCCTTTTGCTCAAGAATCAACATACTGTTTCGGCTCATCTGCAGGCTCTTATTGTGTACCTGAGCTGTATCAATACACTGTTCCAGAGACCATTGCTGAGCCTTTACCACATTTAAGGTAAAGAAGAATAACAGGAATAAAAGAAAATGTTTGTAAATATTCACTAACTTCATGGATAATAATTATTAAATATTAATGATAAAATCAGGTTCATAACGATTGGCTTATAGCTTGGTTTTGATCATACTAAGGATTCCGGATAATACTGAGCTCCCATCCTGAATGAGTTTGGACTTATGACCGGACAATTTCCACTTCAGGACGGTCATTCGCATACTTCCCATAATGATAGTAGTGATAGTTGAAGCTCCAATCTGCCCTCTGATCTGACCGGCATCAATACCTTTAGCAACCACCGACTGAATATTGGTTTGCATTAATTCCATCATCTCCATAACCTTCCCGTTCAAATCCTTATTAAACTGGAATATACCCTCAGAGAATATCACACTCACAATTGCCGGATTATTTACAAAACTGCGAAGTTGCGAATCAAAGACCTGCTTCAAAATATCCTCAGCACTCAATCCTTCCTGATCAATTATGGCTGAAAGCCGTAGCTTCATTACCTGAATAAAATAATTCAGCAAGCCCAATAAAATATCATTCTTGCTTTTAAAATGGCGATAAAGTGCCGCCTCAGACAAGTTCAGATCTGCTGCCAGATTCTTAATAGTAAGATCCTGTATTCCATTCTTATCTATCCGCTGAGTGGCCGCCTGCATGATCTCAATCTGTCTTTCGGTAAAAATAACAGTATCAGATATTCTTGCTGTCATATAAATAAGTGAGCGTTTACTTACAAAAGTAAACAATAAATTATATATCCAAATGGAAAAAGTGTAAAAATGACGAGGATCATAATTTAATCAGATTAGCGAACAGAATTTAATCACTGATCAGTTCAGATAATCAATCAAAAAAATAAGTTAAAGACACAATTTGTATTAAACTAAAAAATCAACTTATCTTAGAAATAGTAGCATCACATTGTACTTAAATTTTAAGATCATGAAATCACCATTTCTAACAAGTGCCCCCTGGCCAATAATTTAGGCTTATTATTTCTTCGGATTGTTTCGGGCGCCGTAATGCTGACCCATGGTTACCCTAAATTTCAGAAAGTGCTTGAAGGTAACCTGAAGTTTGGAGATCCTATCGGACTGGGGGAGGTACCTTCTCTTTATCTCGCAACTTTTGCAGAGTTTCTATGTGCAATTCTTGTGATTATCGGGCTTTACACCCGCTTATCTTTAATTCCCTTGATTATTAATATGTCGGTTGCCATTTTCATTGCTCATGCAGCTGATGATTTCGGAACTAAAGAAAAATCACTGCTATTCCTGGGTATATTTATCGTATTATTCCTCACTGGACCGGGACGTTTTTCGATTGACAATAAGCTGAATAAATAATAATTAATAGAATTAAAAAAATTTCCGGAGCTTTAGCAATACAATAAATGGCAGGTGAATAATCCATCTGCCATTTAATGTGACCCTTATAAGGCCCGCACTCCTTAGCCACAGATTTAGAGTCCTTTCTCAATCAACAAAGCTACCAAGTCATTTAATAAGGGATTTATTTATCTCTCAGGCTGCCTAAAAATACCGACATTAAAGCGATAAGCAATTTTCAATATCAATGTCATTATATTTCATTTAGCCCCCAATTTTATCCTTAGCTACTTTTAATAAAACACGGTGCATAATTTCAGGGTTAAAAGGCTTATTCAAAATATCATGAATATTCAAATCTGCAAACCTTTGTTTCACTTCAGTCATTGTATCAGCAGTAAAAATAATGATATGCGTTTCAGGAAATCTCTCTCGCATGATCTTAGCCAGCATATAACCATCAATATCTGGCATATGCAGATCAAGCAGTGCAACGTGATATGAATTTTTATCTAAATATGCTAAAGCCTTCATACCATTCCCTGCACAATCCGGCGCTATCCCAAAATACTCCATTTGCTTTTTAGCCACCATCATATTGATGATATTATCTTCCACCAGTAAGGTACGCATTCCGGAGAGCTTGTGCCGGATATCTGGCAAATCATCTGAAATATCATCAGATCCTGAAAGTGTATTATCCTGTGGCAGTGCGAATTCAATTTCAAACTGAAACTCAGTCCCCAAGCCTTCCTTGCTTTTTAGACTGATGCTGCTTCCGTATAACATAAGCAGTTTTTTGGTGATCGCCAGTCCTAGCCCGGTACCGGTATGCTTTCGGTAAGGTGATTGCTGAACTTGTTTGAAGTTCTCGAAAATATCTTCATGGAGGGCCTCCGGTATTCCAATACCTGTATCTTTTACAGTAAATCTGATTTTAACAGTCTTTTGATCATTCGAGATGAGTTCTATGACAAGGGTAATTGTACCGTGATCAGTAAACTTAACGGCATTTCCAATCAGATTATTCAAAATCTGACTCAGGCGAATCGGATCAGCGATAATTTTTTCAGGAATTTCTCCGGTAAGGATACTTTCCAATTTGACACCTTTGACCTCAGCTAAAAGATTAAACTGGTTTCTAATATTATCAGTCAGTTGTAAAAGATTTACCTCTGTAGTAACCAACTCAACCTGATCACTTTCAATTTTGGTAAGATCAAGAATATCATTAATCAATGAGAGGAGATGATCAGCAGAAAAAATAAGATTATCTACGTATTCCTTTTGCTCCTCAGTATGGTCTAATTTCAAAAGATTTGCAATTCCAATGATACCGTTTAATGGTGTTCTGATTTCATGGCTCATAATAGATAAAAAATCAGATTTTACTTTAAATGCATTCTCAGCTTCATTTTTTGCATCAATCAATTCTTGTTCAATCAATTTCTTGGATGTAATATCCATCAGAGCCCCTCTTAACTTGATAACGCTATTTCCTTTAGTAACCGGAATTCCTGTTGCACGAACCCATTTTCTTACGCCATTTTTTGTAATTATCCTCAAATCAACATCATAACCTTTTTTTTCAGTTACCGATTCCATGGCAAGTTTAATCAGAATGTCAAAATCATCCTCAATAAAAAATGGCTTTGCATTATTGAAATTAAACTTAAAATCTTCGGGTAAATCAAATAAAAAATACGCCTGTTTAGTACAAAAGAGCTCCTGTGTTAATAGATTCAATTCCCAGCCGGCAGTTCGATTAAGTTCCTGGCTAACATCCAAGAGCTGAACTGCAAATTCAAGTTTATCTTTTGCTTCCTCCAAAGCCAGCTCAGCAAGCTTTTGTTCTGTGAAATTCTGAATGCTTAAAATTAATATATAGCTTTCCGGATCAGGAGACTTGAAAACAGGCTTTATCCTGGCTTTAAACCACTGATTAATATTCTCGTCAACATGCTGGTAAACAAACTCCTGTGGAATACCGGTTCTTACAACCTCATTTACCGGCTCCGTAAAAATAGACGACTGCGGCCCCATCACATCTGCTATCTTCTTTCCAAGAAAATGTTCCTTGGGCAAAAAGAGTAAACTCTCATCTGATACCCAAACATTTTTGAAAGTGTGATCAGCATCAATTTCAAATACGATATCCTCAAGAGATATAATCAGCGATTGTAAATGAACTGCCTGTTCCCTCAGTTTTATCTCAACCTGCGATTCTACTAATTCTTTATTGAAGGCCTTTGACATTACAGTTGTGAAAAATAAATATTGCCTAATATTACAATGAATAAAGGAATAATCTTACTTAAATGATAATTTATTAATTAAAAACCAGGAAAGTAAAATTTAGATTATTTGCGGTTATCTCAGTGGAAGTTGCGTTCTCCATTTATTCAGTATCCATTGTGAAGTGGCTTATTTATTCTCAATCAGTACTATCCTTCCTCTCCTACCTGATAAATCAAAAGCTGCAAAGCGAAACTTTCCTTTTTCATTTATAGGGCCGGTATATATTGTACTTCCGGCTACCGGATCAGAACCATCCCTGGTGTATCTGATCTCAAGTCCGGGTAGCTGAATATTGGCATATACCTTCCCATCACTAAGCTTCAAACCCGGTTCAGGAATGCGATAGGAAAAACCTCCATTATAGTAGGTCAAACGCGGCAATTCACGCTTCCCGACACGATTTGCAAAAGAAGACCAGGAATTTCGATAGTATAAATCATTCAATACAGAATACTCAGCAACTGCCCACTCAGGCTCCGGCGCCCATGCTCTTTCTGCAAGACCCAGCATTTTGGGGAGCATCATATACTCCAACCTCTCCTTACTCACATTATTCTCAGACCATAATAAACCCTGCAGGCCTACAATATTGGATTTACCATAATCAGTCAGCCTGATCATCTTAGTCTGATCCAGATTTTTGATTGGCCTGCCTTGTCCGTCTTCTTTTACATTCTTTAAAAAATCATAAGGAATGAAGTAAAACGGTTTATCCACATCTACCATCCCTCCCCATTTATAGCCGGGTTCATAATAGGAACTGTTATAGGCCAGGTCAAAGTATTGATTGGAAACCGGCGACAGAACCACTTTATAGCCCCCATTGGCTAATTTGTAAGCAAGATCTTCAGCACCCCAGCCGATCACATTATTCCAGACATGCAGCTGAAAATGATCATCGGCAAAATCAGGATTCGCAATATAATGTGGTTTTCCATCCAGAATTGTTTTACGCATTCCGGCTTCCTCCCATCCGGAGACAAACAATCCCCGCTTCATAGCCATTGCATTTAGTTTACCGAAATAGTAATACCAAAGATCATCGGTCGACTGAATAGCAGAATCAGAGGCTTTTAATTTCAGATAGGCCGGTGACTGCTCCCAAACTTTTGCCGGCACTTCATCACCACCATAATGGATGGTTTTTAATGGTGCTCCGGCCTCCTTATACATTAGAATCAGTTCATCAGTCACTTTTTCAATGAAATTATAAACTGAAGGCAGGGCCACATCCATCACATTGTCATTCCAGCCCTGTACAGAGCGGTATTGGGATTTATCCAAAGGATCAATTAAACGGTATCTGGAAGCTTCAGCAGGCTTTCCTGCTTTCATCAGTTTCTCATAACGGTTCTCCATCGCTTTTATCGCCGCACGGGCATGTCCCGGAGACTCAATTTCAGGAATAACCTGAATATGTCTGGCAGCAGCGTACTTAAGAACCTCAATAAAGTCTTTGCGGCTCAGGTAACCGCTTCCGGGCATTTGTTTGGGAACTCCCCCCGATGCAAAAGCCGGTTGAATATTATTCTTATTATCTGTGGTATGCCCCCTTACCGCTCCAACCTGAGTTAGTTCCGGAAGTGATGGAATCTCCACTCTCCAGCCCTCATCTTCGGAAAAGTGGAAATGAAATACATTCAGCTTATATAAACTCATCAGATCCAGCACTTTCAGGATCTCCTCTTTGGATTGAAAATTCCTCGCAATATCCAGCATAAAACTCCGATATCCGAAACGGGGCTTATCCTTCACTTCAACAGCCTGGAGCTGAATTGAATTCTGCTTACTGCGCCAGCTTAATGGTGAAATGAGACTTTTGAGCGACTGAATGCCGTAAAATGCTCCGGCAGGTGTTGAAGCAGCGATCAATATCCCCTTATCCGAAACAATTAATTCATAGCCTTCTTCAGCAATTTTCGGATCTCTTTTTAAAACGATACCATCTATGCTATTCTGCCTGATTAGGGGTTTGGTATGCAACAATTTACCAAGCTCTTCCATCAGATATGATGCTTCCTTAACAAATAAAGGGTCTGAAGAAATGCCTGTATTCCCGCTGATGGTATATTGTGCATTGATTAATTTATATTCAAGCGGACTCGGAAAGATCAGTTGCAATTTGGATTCCTCCAGATCCTGAATATCCTGATTCTTTGAATACACAAAGGCAGGATCCATCCAGGTCTTTGATGCCGGGAGTGAATTCAGGAATTCGTTTGAGGGATCCGGATAAGTACATTTTACAGGAATTGCTTTCTCAGGCCGATCTGAAAAAACAAGATAAAATCCCTGGGGAGATTGAGTCACATTCTCAATATTACCTGATCTGAGCATTTGAAAATCAATCCTAGTACCGGCTGATATACCATCAGAAGCTGCATTCGGTTCTATTTTATAGAGGTCTCCATTAACAAAGGAAACAGTTAAGCCTCTGCTATCCGGTTTGGGAAAATCACCAGAATAATTAAAATACAAAGTCCAGCCATAAGGAGGCAAATCATCAGCAGATTCATTGCTTATACTCAGAACCGAAAGCGATTGATTCTTACCTTCAAAATCATTCTGAACCGGCTGCCATTGCAGAGCAAGCTTAAAATCTTTGGTTTTATTTTGTGCCTGAATATGAAAAGTAGAAAAAGGAAGACATAAACCAAGGACAATAAAGAAAAATACACTGCTCCGGAATCTTTTAAGTATCATGATGTTGATGTTTTATTAACAGCACAAATTACAAAAACAATTAGGTCTGCTGAAAATTAAGTTACTAATAAAAATTGCTGCATTATAAAGATTTAAGAGGCTTTTTCAGATTATCACTCCGATCCTGACGGAGGTCAGGATCTCCTCTGTACTAAATATTGAATTGTCATCGTGGCGGAGGCCACGACCTCCCTTTCATTTTACTTTAATCTACTGCATCAAATAATAACCTAATTGAAGCCCGATGTTCACAATCCTTTAATTAATAACAATGAATTTGAGCAGTAAACCTGATCCTGACGAAGGTCAGAATCTCCTCTACTAAATATTGAATTGTCATCGTGGCGGAGGCCACGACCTCCCTTTCATTTTACTTTAATGCCTTTCCTCGTCAGGAAGGGTATTAAGCGGAAGTCAGAAAGTAAGCTTAACCAGAATGCGTGATGAGGTTCCAGCTTTTGCTGGAATGAATTCTCAAGATGTAGAAGCGGAGGTTCCCACTTTCGTGGCTGTTGCTCAACCTACCTAAGCCAGATTTTACCGAGTTGCATTTTTTA
>CAZTRY010000095.1:0-13718 GCA_964616525.1 uncultured Sphingobacterium sp.
GGACAAACCTGGAATATCTTTAGCCAGATCGGAACGATCATGCTCATTGGACTCGTAACCAAAAATGGTATCCTGATTGTGGAGTTTGCAAACCAATTGAAAGAACAAGGAATGCCTCTGGGTGAAGCAATTATTGAAGCATCAGTAGCACGGCTAAGACCAATTCTGATGACAAGTCTGGCAATTGCCTTAGGTGCATTGCCAATAGCCATGGCTCTGGGAGCCGCAGCTAAAAGCAGGATGAGTATGGGTATTGTAATTATAGGTGGTACACTTTTCTCATTGATCTTAACATTATACGTGATCCCGGCAGTGTACTCAATGTGGTCGAAAAAACATAAACCACTTCCAGAAATCACAGGTAAACCAGAAACAGCTCCTGAAGTTGAATTAGTTAATGCTTAATAAATACACTAGGATCAGGCTTATTTGTAGGCTTTATCATTAGGATATTACAATATATGAACAGAAAAAAAATTAAATTCAGTATCCTGTTAATTTTTGGATGCTTATTGCACATTTCAAACATCCATGCACAGGAACGTCTTAGTCTGGAACAGGCTGTACAAACTGCATTGGAAAACAACTACGATATCAAGTTGAACAAAAATGAGGTTGAGCAGGCAAAAAATAATGTAAACAAGGCTAATGCAGGAATGCTTCCTGTAGTAACTGGAAATTTAAGTACAAACAATACCGTTTCTAATACTAAACAGACACTTTCCAGCGGTGTATCTCAGGAAAGAAACGGTGCCAAAAATACCAACCTGGTTTATGGACCGGTACTGAACTGGCAGGTGTTTGATGGTTTTCAAATGTTCGCCAGGTATGACAGACTGAAAGAACTTGAAAATCTGGGCGAAGCAAATTTTAAGCTGGCCATTCAGACAACTCTGGCTGACGTAATCAATAACTATTATGACCTGGTTCAACAACAGCAACAAATCGAAGCCTTGAGCGGTGCGCTTGAGATCTCCAGAATCAGACTCCGAAATTCTGAAAGCAGATACACTATTGGTAAAGCCGCAAAACTTGAAGTTCTGGCCGCATCCGTCGACCTGAACACTGATACCACTAACCTTTTGAGACAAATTGACCAGTACCGCAATACAAAAATTAAACTGAATGAGCTTCTGGCAAGAGACCTTAATACCGATTTCACTGTATCAGACACTATTATTATCAGCAGCAGCCTCCTGCTTTCTGAATTGCAAAGTTCTGCAGCTCTGTTAAATCCATCACTCCAATCTGCATTGATTAACAAGCGAATTTCAGAAATCAATCTCAGAGAGGTAAAGGCAAACCGTTATCCTAATATTAACCTGAATACAGGTTATAATTTTAACCGCTCAACTTCAGAACTTGGTTTTGCACGGAACTCAGTGGGCAGAGGGCTCAATTATGGTCTCACTGCTTCAATTAATATTTTTAATGGCTATTTGCAAAAGAGAGCCGAAAAAAACGCTACACTTCAAATTGAAAACAATCAGTTACAATACGAGAAGCTGAATCAGTCTATCACTTCACAATTAAGCTCCTTATACCAAACCTTCCAGACTAATCTTCAGCTGGTAAAACTAGAACGTCAGAACCTGGAGGTAGCCAGGCAAAACATGGATATCACCCTCGAAAAATTCAGGCTTGGTAGTGTTGCACCACTTGAATTCAGAGAGGCCCAGCGAAACTATATCGATGCCAATGCCAGGTACACGAATGCACAATTCGAAGCCAAGCTGGCAGAGGTAGCATTAATGCAGCTCTCAGGAAGACTTAATCTTCAGTAAGAGACCTATAATTCCAATTCTCTTGCTTAAGTGTAAAGAATTAGTAATTTTGATTTGATGATTACCTTCAAATACAAAAATGTATTACTGGTAGATGATAGCTACATAGACAATCTGATTAATCGAAAGATTTTAGATAATGGGAATTTTGCAGAGTCTATTACCGTAATCGAATCACCAAAAGAAGCTTACAATTACATAAGGGATTTATATCTCGCAGGTAAGGAACTTCCCGAGGTCATTTTTTTGGACCTGAGGATGCCCATTATGAACGGATTTGAATTTCTTAAGGCACTTACCGAACTGCCTGATCTGGGACCTGATAAAATTAAAATTTATGTCCTCACTTCTTCTCTGGATCCAAAAGATATCAGAAGAGTCAAAGAAAATCACCTCGTATCCAGGTTTATTGGCAAACCACTTACAAGTCAAATTCTTCAGGAAATTTAAATATGTTATTAGTTGCAGACAGCGGCTCAAGCAAAGCCGACTGGATATTAACGCTTTCAGATACTGAAACCATACCTTTCAGAACAAGTGGCATCAATCCATTCTTCCTGTCTGAGAAAGATATTATCAAAATATTTCAAAATACTCCTGAAATACAGCCTTATACAGATCTGGTAAAAGAAATATATTTTTTTGGTGCAGGCTGCTCAAGCCCCGACCGCCGTGAACATATATCCAATGCGCTATCTAAAGTATTTAAGAACGCATTTGTTAGTGTTGATATAGATATCATCGCATCCATTTATGCCACAACCGGAAATTCAAAAGGAATCTGCTGTATATTTGGTACAGGATCCAACATTACCTATTTCGACGGATCAAAAATCCATGAAAGTAAGCATGGACTGGGGTATATTCTTGGAGATGAAGGTTCGGGAACCTGGCTTGGGAAGCAATTAATCACGAGTTTCTTATATGGAACGATGCCTGCAGTTCTCTCAGAAAGCTTCAATAAAAAATACAAAATCGATAAAGAGTCTATCATCAGGCATGTGTACCAGGAACCCGCACCGAATTTCTACCTGGCCTCTTTCGCACCTTTTTTGAGTGAACATATCAGCCACCCATTTATCATTGATATTTTAAAAAAGGGTTTCAGTGAATTTATAGAAACAAATATCAAATCTTATCCTGATTACAGGCTGCAAACCTGCCATTTTGTAGGTTCAATTGCATACCATTTTTCTGACATACTGAAAGAACTATGTACAGCAAATGAAATCAAAGTGGGAAAAATTTTGAAACATCCCATCGAAGAACTATCCCGATTTATTTTAAAAAACGGAATCTAATTTATTGAATATTCAGATAGTTATTCCTTTTTTGAACTATAATACACCTATCTCAGGGCTCAGGGATTTAGAATCCTGATAAGCCTCAACTAAATCTTTAAGTGAGCTAACTTCAAAATCAATTCCCCATGGGTTCCATGAAATAAATCGCATTATTTCCTTCTCGGCACCACCAGACACCTTCTTATTTGATATTTCCTCATAAATACCAAAATTACCTAAACTGTAGTAGTTAATTTTAACTTCTTCGCCACTCAAATTATGAGATTTTATCAGTTCAAATCCCATTGTTTTGATCCAGTTCTTTATCGCGGCTATTTTACTTTTGACCATATCGCTATAATTTTATCAGATTGAATATGTATACTCGAAAATCAGGCCAAATGTTTTCAAATCAGGCTGAATCTCAGGACATAACGCTGTTTATTTACTAATAACAAGCATAAATATTGGCTGGAGCAATAAAAAATTTAAAATATTACAAGTCAATGACTTAGTCTGGATGTTCCTGGCAGGATTGTATTGCTCTCCTGCATAAAATAACAGACAACAGCGGGTACATTTTTGCAACACATTTTCTTGTTTTTCTTAAATGACTTTGTGACTAATGTTACAATAAACTATAGCTATGCTTACTAACTTGCAGAGATTTAAAATAGAAAAATAATGCAATTGTTAAGAGTTATAAAATCAAACATCGGCAATATTCTGTTTGTACTTTTTGCAGGCATTATGTTCTTTAGTGCCGATGCGAGGACACTCCTGATCAAGGGACTTATGAGCACCGGTCTTTACAATGCAAGTGCGCCCTCAAAGGTTCTGACTAGCAGTAAATCTATTCCTTCGGATCTGACTTTCAGATCAGAGGATGGGGAAATACTCAAACCCGGAGAAAATAAAGGCGAAGTTTACTTCATCAATTTTTGGGCAACCTGGTGTCCACCATGCCGTGCTGAAATGCCTTCTATAAACTCATTGTCCTCGAAGGTTAAGAACAAGGATAGAGTGCATTTTATAATGGTAGATGTTGACAATAAAATTCAATCCTCAGTTAAGTTTATGAAGAAACACTCTTACCAACTAAAAGTCTATTCAATTGAATCGGCAATTCCTGAACATATTTTTAGCGGCACGCTCCCCACTACTGTGATCGTTGGGCCGAAAGGAGATATAGTTTTTCAGCATAGTGGAATGGCAGATTATGATAATTCAGAAATGCTCAACTTCTTAAATGCCCTAAGCAGATAAAAGACTATATTAATCAGTATTTTCATCTACTCTATTTAGAAATGTTTAATTTTGCAATTAATAACCAATCAGCAACATGAGAATTCTTTTTTACACCATATTATTTTTCATTTCGGCTACAAGCTTCAGTCTGGCTCAAACAACCGTCAGATCTAATCAGGCATTAGATAAAAAGGACAATTGGACTCAGAAAGACCTGATTGAACCCTCTGCTTTGGCTGCAATTATTGCTAATTCAAAGGCTAGCCAACCTAAAATATTTAACATTGGTGTAGTTGACAATATCAAAGGTGCCATAAATATCGGAGGAGTAAGCGAAAAGGAGAATCTCCAGAAGTTAAATAATGCACTGTCAAAATTGCCAAAAAATACCTTTCTGGTTATTTACTGTGGTTGCTGTCCCTTTGAAAGATGTCCCAATATCCGCCCTGCGGTTAACATGCTAAAAACTATGGGATTCACAAATGCTAAACTGCTTAATCTGCCTACCAATTTGAAACAGAACTGGATTGAGAAGGGCTATCCTATAGCTGCAAAATAACCGGAATCTGATTCCTGTTATCAGTTAGCTGTTAGTAAATAAGTAAATCTTGTTTTTATATAATATTAGTGTAACCAATTTCTCATTCTCAACCCTCAATTCTCAATTCTCAACTTTCGACTAACGTACAAATCTCCACATATATTTCCCAATGGGGGAATTTAGGTTAATTTTTTGCCATAATCGTGGAATATTTTCTACACTACTTCGGGAATATTTTCCACACTTGCCTCCACTATATCCACATAGCCAGTTTATTCGATTTGGCACTTTCATTGTGTAAATAGTTCGGTAATCATTTAACTATTTTTTATTCTGTAAGGTTAATATATTTTCAAGAATTAAGTACTTTTAATACCTGAATTCTTTATTTGAATTGCCTGGTGGATAAGTGATTATTGGAATATATGTCTTTCAACGAGAAGGCAGGGCTATTTAAATTATGAAAAAACAAATTCTGGTTGTGGATGATGAGTTGAGCATATTAAAACTGCTCAATTTCATACTGTCAAAAGAATATGATCTTGTGATTAAACAAAATGGCGCAGATGCTATAAGCTGGCTTGAAGATGGTAATGATCCAGCACTGATTATTTCTGATCTTGAAATGCCATATATTGATGGTGGTTCATTTATAAGAAACCTGAAAATTAGCGGATTTTACAGAGACACCCCTGTAATTCTACTTTCTGGGGCAGATAATCTGGATAAGATTGTTGAGCAAATGCCATTCCGTGCAGATTGTTATTTTAAAAAGCCCTTCAATCCAACTGAATTAAAGTCATCAATAACTGAAACACTTCTGAAGCAGAATGTCGCAAATAATTAAGCAAGGAGGAGATACCGGTACCGTGCATCATTTAAGCATTGCTTATATGGGCACTAATGCTACATCCTTGCTGATTAAGGAATTACCACCCGAATTTTTCATAAATAAACACCAAACCTTAGCAGAACTTCAGGATTATCTGGATAATCAGTCAATTTTAACATTACCTGATGTTATTCTTATTGAAACGGATTCTGATGGAGCATGTTTTAAATTTATTGAGAAAATCAAGAAAAATCCACTTTACCGTGAGTTGATAATCGTGCTGCTGGCATCTGAAAAAGATAAAGCATGGAAGGCAAGTGCATTAAAATTAAAAGTCCACGACTTCTATATCATGCCCTTCCCCATTGAACATCTGATAGAAAGGCTCCATTTTTTAGTTAAATTCAAATTGATCAGACCACAGCTCTCGGTACTGGAAAGCTCTGATGTCATTTACAAATTACCACAGATTAAACGCATTTTTGATATAGCAGTTTCTGCCATTGCAATCATTCTTTTATCACCTGTTTTAATTCTGACGGCAATCTTAATTCGTCTGGATTCAAAAGGTCCGATTATTTACAAAAGTAAAAGGGTGGGTACCGGATATAATATATTTGATTTCTACAAATTCAGGTCCATGCGGGTTGGGGCCGACACGCAGCTGGAAGATTTATCAAATCTTAACCTATATAAGAACGAGGAATACCCGGATGAAGAATCTGATGACCAGAAAAAACGAACAACATTTATTAAATTAATTGACGACCCAAGGATTACCAGGTTTGGTTCCTTTATCAGAAGAACCAGTATAGATGAATTGCCTCAGCTATTCAATGTTTTAAAGGGGGATATGTCACTGGTTGGGAACAGACCATTACCGCTTTATGAAGCTGAAATGTTAACATCAAATGACTGGTCACAGCGTTTTATGGGGCCATCTGGTGTTACAGGCCTGTGGCAAATAAAAAGCAGAGGAAAAAGAGATATTTCAGAGCGGGAACGAAAAAAATTTGATAACTTTTACGCGTCCAAATATTCATTCTGGTTTGATTTTGAAATTTTGATTAAAACACTGCCAGTCATATTACATAAGGAAAAATTTTAATATATGTTCAGGAAATACTTTTTATTTGCAACGTTTTGTTTACTTCTTTTAAGTAATTCTGTTAAGTCACAGGAAACGATGATGACAGATATTTCATATGTTTTCCTTGAAAAACTTATTGCTACCGCAAAGGAAAACTATCCCCGGATGAATAGTTTTGAGGGACGTATTAAAGCTGCCAAGACCAATGTTGGGCAAGAGCAATTATCCTGGCTCGATGCATTTGCATTCTCCTATATATACAATCCAAAAAACACATTAGATCTGGCAACACCCAGGTTTTTTAGTGGCTATCAGGTTGCCTTCAATTTCAATTTCAGTGCTTTACTCCAGAAACCGGGCAATGTAAAGCAGGCAAGAGAAAGTGTAAAACTTGCACAGTATGATCTTGATGAATATCATTTAACTCTGGAAACTGAAGTAAAGCGACGTTATTTTGCCTACGTCCAGTCACTTTCCAATTTACGTCTCCAAACCAAGTTGAGTTCAGACGCTCTTAACGTCAGTAATGATGTCAAAACCAAATATGAAAAAAGTGAAATTACATTTGAGCAATATACATTATCACAGATGTCTTATTCAGGAGCATTGCAATCTAAAATTGCTGCTGAATCAAATTTTCTGATTGCCAAAGCATCTCTTGAAGAGTTATTGACTAAAAAAATTGAAGAAATACAGTAGTGTAAGGTATGGAAGAGCTAAAAAAATTCATCGACTTATTATTACGCTACAAAATAGTTTTAATAACCGTACCGCTAATTACGGTCATGGTTACTTTTTATATTGTTAGAAACCTCCCTGATGTTTATCCGGCACAAGCCCAGATTGCAACAGGTATAGTCGACGAAACACAACAAATGGCCCTCTCAGAGGCCAGTGTATTACAGGAATCCAGAATCAACCAGAAATTTATCAATATGGTTCAGGTCATGAATTCAAAAAGTATGATTGACCTGGTTTCTTATAAATTGATTATACATGACCTGAGTGGCAAGCCTTTCAGGGAACCTAGTGAACTTCTTAAAACTTTAAATCTTGAAGCCAAAAAGCATGCATTAAGTGTCTTCAAAGAAAAATACAGTAAAAAAGAGGGTTTAAATTTAAGAGATGACGATGAAAATGGTCTTCATCGCATTTTAGGTTCTATGGGTTATGACTATATGTCATTGTTGAGTGATATGCTCATCTACCGTGCCGGAACTACAGACTTTATCTTCATTGATTTTCAATCTGAAAATTCCGAATTATCTGCATTTGTGGTCAATACCTTATCGAATGAATTTACAGACTATTATACCGTCCTTGTAAAGGAAAATCAGCGTTCTTCAGTAAACTTCCTAAAAAACCTGTTGAAAATAAAATCAGACACTCTTCAAGCCAGGATTAGCGGGCTGCGGGAATATAAAATAGAAAACAGAATCCTTAATCTGAATGAACAATCCTCTCAAATCTATACGCAGACTGCAGATTATGAATTGAGAATGCAGCAGGCTGAGAAGGATATTGTAGCTCTTAAAGGAACTATTGCCAATATTGATAAGAAATTCGACCCTGCTGACCGCAGATACATGGAATCGACCTTTACTGATATTAATCAAAAGATAATCGGTACCAAGGCTCAAATGAATGCCCTGCAGGATAAATATATTCAGAGTGATTTTGATGAACGGTATAAAAATTCAATCGATTCGCTGCAAAAAATTGTAAGTGCTCAAATCAATACCATGTCGGATAAATATACCGATAACCCACTAAGTTCAAAAACCCAACTTATTCAAAAGAAACTTGATCTTCAGATTGAGCTTGACCGTACCGTGTATGGCTTAAATTCATTGAAAAGCCAGCTAGCTGTCATGGGCAAAAAATTTGAGCAACTGGTACCACATGAGGCTGTGATTCAAAGTTATGAACGGGATATACAAACCGGCAGTGAAGAGTATCAGGATTTGCTGTCTCAATACAATAAAGTAACTATGGAAGCAGAGTTTCCTGTGAAACTCAGACAAGCCCAGGTTGCAATGCCTGGTCTGCCCTTGCCGTCCAAAAAAATGCTCTTAGTAATTATCAGCGGAATATTGAGTGGCGTTTTTTGTGTGATCATACTGTTTATCATGTTTTTCCTGGATAATCGTATCCGCCGCCCGGCAGACCTGGTGCTGCTTACTAAAGCTCCGGTACTTGGTTATCTCAATTTGGTTGGAAAGTCAACCCTTGACCTGAAAGGGATCTGGAAAAACCTGCATGGAACAGCAGAAATGCGCGAATTTAAAAAGCAGCTTCGTTCAACCCGATTCGAAGTAAACCGTGAACTTGCCAGAACCTCAGACCGTGGCCAGGTTTTAAGTATTACCAGTATCAGTGAAGGGGAAGGAAAAACACTTATTTCAGCCTGCATCGCTTATACCTATGTGATGGTGAATAAGAAAGTTCTGCTTATCGACGGGAACTTCGACAATCCATCGATTACAAAGAACTCCAATACCAAACTATTCCTGGAAGATTTTCTGTATTCAGGAGATTTGGGTGGAATTAATTTCAACTCCGGAATAATGGTGATGGGAAACCGGGGTGGAGACAAATCATTGCTGGAAGTAAGCGATGAAGAAACGATTATGGAAAGGTTTGAACAATTACGATCTCACTTTGATGTCATCCTCGTTGAAACCCCTCCTCTTGATGCTCTGAACAAAGCAAAAGAATGGATATTATTTACCGACAAAACGCTAAGTGTTTTTGAAGCTGACCAAACTTTAAATGAGACAAAGAATCAGCATATTAACTATCTGACAACACTCAATGGACAGTTTATTGGCTGGATTCTGAACAAAGTGAGGCAACAGGGAAAACCTGAAGAACATATTGATCATGCAAATGTATTAGAATGATATGCTTTATCATATCACAATATATTTTTGGATAGTAATCCAGGTATTGATCGGATATAATCTTCTTTTACCCCTGGTTCTCTTTTTTTTTTACAAAATTTCGCAAATACTGAAAAAACAGACATTGGAAGTTTGTAAGGTTGAGGAAATTGATTACGCAGTAATAGTCACTGCTTACGAACAGACCGATCTTATTCCTGCAGCGGTCAACTCAATTCTGAAATTAAATTACAGCAAGTTTTTAGTCTATGTTGTGGCTGATAAATGTGATGTTTCCAACCTGAATTTCAATGATGAACGGGTAATTCTGCTCAGACCGGAGCAAACCCTTGCAAGTAATACGGCATCCCATTTCTATGCGATCAGGCATTTTAAAAGGGATCATACCCATCTCACTATAATTGATAGTGATAATTTGGTTGATAGCAGTTACTTAACCGAGCTCAATAACTATTTCAATAAAGGTTTTCATGCTGTACAGGGAATAAGGAAGGCAAAGAATCTGGATACAAATCTGGCAGCTCTGGATGCTGCAAGAGATCTTTATTATCATTTTTATGATGGGAAAGTTCTGTTCGGACTTGGCTCATCTGCTACTCTTTCAGGTTCTGGGATGGCTTTTAATATTGGGTTATTTCGTGAATGTCTGGAAAATAAAGAGATCCGTGGTGCAGGTTTTGATAAAGTTCTTCAATACGAAATTGTAAAACGCAGGCATAGGATTGCATTCGCAGAAAATGCAATCGTTTATGATGAAAAAACCTCTGTCTCCGATCAATTAGTTAAACAAAGGTCAAGATGGATAAATACCTGGTTTAAATATTTTTCAAATGGATTTAAGCTCGTAGTAAAAGGTCTACTGAATTTTAATCTGAATCAGTTTCTGTTTGGATTAACGCTGCTGAGGCCACCCCTGTTTATCTTCCTGATACTTTCAATGGCTTGCCTGATTCTCAATATCTTTCTGTATCAAAACGCAGGACTGATTTGGGCCCTTGCATTTGTTTGCTTTTTAATGGGTTTTGGGATTACACTCTTACAAAAAGATACAGATTTGAGGATTTATAAAGCACTGATTAATATTCCGGAGTTCATGTTCTTACAGGTGTTGTCATTGCTTAAAATAAAGTCGGCGAATAAAATTTCAGTGGCTACAAAACATCTTCACAAAAAATATTCTGAAGATTAACAATTGTTGACTCCGATATAAATAGTTAATATTGATATGAGTGTTTAAATTATGAGATATAACCACATAAAAGACAGGAAAACAAGTAAAGAACTATTTCTTTTGTTCAGTAAATATGGTTCAATGACATTGGCATTCATTACTGTATTTTTCTTCTTTATGAAAATACTCTTTCTCTGATTTTAGATAAAAATTAAAATTTAAGTGATAAAATCAGGATTTAATAGCATAAGCTCTTTCGCAAAAACCCTTGGCAAACCGCTGGGCTTTATTGTCCTGCTCGCTATTTCTATATTATTTGCCTATGTCATAAATGCTGCCCAGATTAAAGGTGCAGCTATAATACTCATTCTATTAATCGGCCCCATTATTGCCTTTGCTGTAATTGCCAAACCGAAATTTGGAATTATTGCCTTATTGATCGCTGCCTATCTGATCATGTGGATTCTAAGGCTAAATCTGGTCAAGTTTCCACTAGGTACATTGATGGATGGACTGCTTGCCTTATTAATTGTAGGATTGTTTATTCAACTTAAATACAGACCCGACTGGTCGTTTCTGAGTAGTCCAATCAGTCTGATGATATCTATCTGGATAGTTTATAACTTCATATTGGTTGCAAATCCGGTAGCTCAATCCAAAATGGCATGGCTCTATACCATAAGGAGTATGGCCATTGTCATGCTTACCTATTTCATATTTAGTTACCATATCCGGGACCTGAAGTTTATCAGATTTATCATTAAAGTCTGGCTGATTTTAAGTGTTTTTGCGGGAATAAATGGATACAGACAACAGTTTATTGGTTTCCTGGGCTATGAGGAGGCCTACCTCTATTCTGATCCGTTAATCAGGGATCTTCTTTTCATTAATGGGGTGTGGCGGAAATTCTCCATTTTTTCTGATCCAACGGTATTCTCATACAACATGATATTAAGCAGCCTGCTTTGTATAGGAATGATGTTCGGACCAATATCCATGAGAAGAAAAATATTCTTGTCAGGCCTGATTATGTTTTTTGTATCAAACATGCTTTTTTCGGGGACAAGAAGCGCTTATGTATTATTGCCGGCTGCCATGTTAATGCTTACGATATTAGTTTTCAACCGGCAGATTATGCTGATTACTACCGGAGCAGCACTTTTTATGGCAGTGGTCATTTTCATGCCTACCAGTAACCCGGTATTATACCGCTTCCAGTCAGCATTCAAACCTTCTGATGATGCATCTTTCAATGTTAGAGCAAGAAATCAAAAGATGATTCAGCCCTATATCTGGACACACCCCATTGGAGGTGGGCTTGGTTCTACTGGAGTTTGGGGTGCAAAATTTTCACCAGGATCCTTTCTGGCTTCATTTCCTCCCGACAGTGGTTATGTGAGGGTGGCCGTTGAAACGGGCTGGATAGGATTATTTATCTTTTGTACATTACTCTTTGTTATTCTTCAAAAGGGCATTTCGAATTTCTTTAAAATGGAGGATCCGGAACTCAAAAGCTATTGCCTTGCCATGGTATTGATTGTCTATGCAATTACCATTGGCAATTACCCTCAGGAAGCCATTACACAATACCCGCTTAATGTTTATTTTTTCCTTGTTGCGGCTTTGGTTGATGCAACCTATAACCTTGATAAGGAAAAGAAAGAAGAAAAACTTAAGATGTCAGATACACTATCAAATTGAAATAATGAATATGAACTGGATTGGAATTTTAAAATGCCCGATTACTGGACTTGAACTTCGCATGCTGACGGAAGGGGAGATTTTGCTGCTTAAGGCGGATGCTGAGGCGAATATGTTATGGCAGGCCGATGGATCAGTGATGAACCAGACATTAGAACAGGGTCTTATCTCTTCTGATCAATCCTACATATATCCTGTTATCAATGGAATAGTCATCTTATTGAAAGATCTTGCACTCACCCGTTCTGCAGATAAATTCATTAAGGCTGAAAAAGACAAGGACAAACAACTGGTTCAAAATTTCTACAACAAGAAAGGTTGGTTTGTGAATGAAGAAGGTAATTATGAAGATGCTGTGATTTACGAAGACCTGAGGGAGGTTTCAAAAGATTATCTGAAAAAATGTCACGACCGTGTTTCCAGATATCTGAATCCATCAGGAACCTATATGCTTGATGCCGCTTCAGGGGCATTGCAGTATCCCGACTATCTGCAGTATTCTGCAAATTACACCTATAGGGTTTGTGTGGATTTTTCATTTCAGGCCTTGTCAGAAGCAAGAAAAAAGTTGGGAGAAAAAGGAATCTATGTTCTTGCTGATATGTGCAATATGCCATTTAAGGATAATGTTATGGATGGCTTTGTATCCCTGAATACCATTTATCATATCCCCAAAGATCAGCAGGCACTTGCTATCCGGGAATTATACAGACTACTGGCAAAAAAAGGTAAAGGGGTAGTAGTTTACGACTGGTATAAACATTCAGCCTGGATGAACCTATATCTGCTGCCATTTCGCGGTTTTGTTTTTATAAAGAACCGCTTATTAGGCCTTTTAAGTAAACTTCTTGGCAAAGGTGAACCTGCAAAAAGGCTTTATTTCTATGCACATACTTATTCCTATTTCAGAGAAAATCTGCCACCATTTAAACTTGCTGTATGGAGGTCCTTAAGTGTACCATTCATGCGTTATTATATTCATCCTGCACTTTTTGGGAAAAAGATCTTAAACTGGATTTATACTAAAGAGGAAAAAAATCAGGAACTATGCGGCAGAAAAGGAGAATATCCTATGTTTATATTTGAGAAATAAAAATCAGGAAAATGTCGCTCTCATCTCTGATCCAATCAAATGATTCTCTGAAAAAAATTGCCCGATGGGCAC
>CAZTRY010000096.1:0-13193 GCA_964616525.1 uncultured Sphingobacterium sp.
ACGGAATGAGGGTTTTTTGTTTACAGGATATTCTGGTTAAAGCATGAGTTGGCCGAGGCCTATTCCGATACTATTCCAAGGATCTGGCAAAAGTTCAATCCTTCATTGCCCCGGGCTTTTTTGGTTCTGGCCTGACTTTCGTTAGGATCGTAAGGCGTGGAATACGGGTTTACATTTGCGTCTTCGCGTCTTTGCGTGAGGTTAAATTCTTCAATTCAATCATTCCAGCTTGTTTTATGATATAGCCTGCCTTATAAATGATCTCACAGAGACGCAGAGAAGCAAAAAATTAATTTCCCTGCGAGGCAAGCCCAATGTCATTAAGTTAATGGGCAGGAGGTTCTGGCCTTCGCCAGAATCGTAATCCTTAACTTAATGAAAGCCCGCTACGATAGTAAATAGTTGGGTTGTTTAAGATATACGGAATGTAATTTTCCAGGAACCCATTTCAGCTTGCCTTTCGCTAAGCTAAAAATAGGGTTATATACACCTCTTAATATCCTGCAATTACTCCAATAGTACTGGCACATGAACCTATCCATACTAAACGGGATCGTAGCGGTAGCTTTGCTGCAAGGTACTATCCTCTGAATACTCATCTTCTGCGGCAAACTTTAGCGCCCGCCCGGCTGAAGCCATTCGGACGGGGAGAGCCCGGCTGACGGGACCGATAGAACACAGAACCTGCTTATCTAAATACATTAATTACTCTTTTTTATTGTATTCTCAACTAATTTGTATTCCTTATGAATGGTTATATTTAATTATGCGCTTCAATTAGTTAAACGGATAACGCATCATCATTCTCACAAAGAGGAAATAGCACCAGTAAAAACTTGTCATCCTTATAAATTGAGAAAACAATTTGCTAGGTTCGATAAATAAATTGATTTTTGTCCGTTCCAATTAATTTCGTTCATGTTTTTATCCTATTTTCTTTATGGAATATCTAACTTTTTTCATAGAAGGAGTACAAATAGAATATACCTCTCATTTGGTGAGAACTGCTTAACAGATAATATTTTAAGCAGATACGGACTTAAATCCTTCACCACCCCATTTTCCCATTGCAGATCTAATATTGAGTACATCTTGGATATGGAGAGAAGTAATTATGAAAATTTTACAAGTGGCGAATTTCTGAAATACGGCGACTTAAACGGAAAACCTGTCCCTCGCATTAAATCTGATTTACTCCTTAAGAATAGCTATCATCATTTACATGAAAATGGAATTGAGTTCCCGAGCCAGGATGTTATTAAAGATAATAAGTACTGGCAAAAGGTTGTAAGGCGGGCACTTAAATTAAAGGCATTTTTAGGTAGAGGGAAATATATACTTCTATATCACCATAGAGTTTGTGAAAACACCAATTTTGAATTGCTCCTTATGCATCTTTCTGAATTGAAAAAGTATTATTCAACAAAAGAATTTGAATGTCAGGTTGTTTTATTTAAACAAATTATAGTTAGTAAAGAATCTGTGAAGAAACTGATCTATCAAAAGGATAAGGATATTCATATTTTTGATTTTCACTCTCATCATACTTGGTCAGGCCGTGATCAGAGGAAATATTGGGCATTTACTGATGATTCCCTGATAAGTAAAATGTTGAAAAAAGTAAAAACCCTTTAATTCAATATTTGAATCTTATTTCGAGCGAATCATTGTAAGGCTAGAGTCTTTTTTTTACTATCCCTATATACCTTCAATGTAATTTTCCGTATTTTCTATAGATAATCATTCGAATACTTCTTTCACGAAGATTTTTGTATTATTTTAGTTTGATTTGCCTTAACATAACATTAGGCACAATATTTCGTTATTTTGAACATAGAAATTTTATTTACCGGAACAAAAATGAATTTATTAAATAAATTATTTATTACCCTTGCGGTAATCACATTACCCTTAATCTCATTTGCCCAAAGTGCTGAGGATGAATCTCCTGTGGCAAACTGGCAAAACCTCGACTTAAAATCTGATGGTGTTTTTGGTATCAGCACAGAAAGAGCTTATACTGAAATTCTGAAGGGTAAGAGATCATCTCCAATCATTGTGGCAGTTATTGATGGTGGAATTGATACTGAACATGAAGATCTCAAAGAGGTATTATGGACTAACCCGAAGGAAATTCCTGGCAATGGTATTGACGATGATAAAAATGGCTATATCGATGATGTACACGGCTGGAATTTTATAGGCTCTCCAAAGGCTAATATCCATTATGATAATATGGAAGTAATCAGGCTTATCAATAAACTTCAGCCTAAATATGCCTCTGCTCTGAATACTACTCCATTTACTGAGCTAGAAAGGAAGGAATTCCAGACCTACAAGAAATTGGTGACTGATTACATGGAAAAACTTCAATCTGCACAAATCGGACTTCAGAATACAACTATGATTAAGAAGTATTTGGATGAAATTCTGGCAAGGTTGGGCAAAGAGAATCCAACTGCAGAGGATTTTGGTGATTATAAAGCAGCAAATGATGTTGAATCGCAGGTGATTAAGTTTATCAAACCAGAATTGAAGAAACGTGATTTTAAAAAATTCTATGCTGAGCTTGAAGATGGTATCAAGTATTATGATACCCAGGTTAAATACCACCTGAATGTTGATTTTGACCCAAGGAAGGATTCAGTGGGTGATGATTACGCCAATAGCTACGAGCGTTTTTATGGAAATAATAATGTCAAGGGACCTGATGCTGAACATGGCACCCATGTGGCGGGTATTGTTGGTGCAATACGCAGTAATGATCTGGGTATAAAAGGAGTTGCTGATAATGTAAAAATTATGGCAATCCGTACGGTTCCTGATGGTGATGAGCGCGACAAGGATGTTGCCAATTCTATTCGTTATGCCGTAGATAATGGAGCCAAGATCCTCAATATGAGCTTTGGAAAGGCATATGCCTGGGATAAAAAAGTTGTGGATGAAGCGGTTAAGTATGCTAGTTCTAAGGGTGTTTTGCTTGTACATGCCGCCGGAAACGATGGAAAAAATACTGAAAAGGAAGATAATTTCCCTACACGTTTATACACCGATAGTATGGGTGTAATCATGGGAACAGCCCCGGGTTGGATAGAAGTTGGTGCATCAGGTTGGAAGAATGATGAAGAGTTGGTAGCTTCCTTTTCCAATTATGGAGGCAAAACTGTAGATGTATTTGCTCCGGGTGTTAAGATCAATTCCACTATGCCTGGTTCAACATATAAAGAAAATGACGGTACCAGTATGGCTGCACCGGTTGTATCAGGCCTTGCTGCAATGATCTGGTCACACTATCCACACTTCACTGCTGTTCAGATAAAGGATATTATAATGAATTCTGTTGTTAAGGTAGATCAAAAAGTTAAAATTAAAGAAGAGGGTGATAGCAAAAAGGTATTGCTGAGTGAGATCTCTGTTACGGGTGGAGTTGTAAACGCTTATAATGCATTGCAGTTGGCCGAAAAGACCAATTCAACAGCAAGGGTTAAATCCAGATAATGTAATCTTAAAAATAAAAGGGCTTGCCTGATAAAGACAAGCCCCCCTTGAAAGGGTGCCTATTGCCATGCACCCCATCTTGGAACTATTAAACAACACTTAACCAACGGTCTTCTTTTATGAGGGCTTCCTCATTCCTGATAGAGCGTATATTCTCAATTTCATAAATCGCCTGGACCGTTTTGAAGAAGGAATCGGGTGTAACTGATATTGTATCAATACCTTCTTCAACCAGGAATTTTGCAAAATCCGGAAAGTCTGATGGTCCTTGCCCACAGATACCAACTTTGACATTCATTCTTTTTGCTGTCCGGATCAATGAACTGATCATAGATTTTACAGCTTCATTACGTTCATCATACAAATGGGCAACCAGTGATGAATCTCTGTCGAGTCCGAGTACCAGTTGAGTAAGATCATTTGAACCTATTGAAAACCCATCTACATAGGCTGCAAACTGTTCTGCCAGAATGATGTTTGAAGGGAGTTCTGCCATCAGATAAACTTCAAGGCCATTTTCTCCTCTTTTCAATCCATATTCTTCCATTACCTCGTAAACCCTTTGTAATTCTTTTGGTGTTCTGCAGAACGGGATCATTACGATGATATTATCAAGGCCCATTTCCTCCCTCACTTTTTTAATTGCCTTACATTCAAGTCCGAAGGCTTCTTTATATTCTGCAGAATAATACCTGGATGCTCCCCGCCATCCAATCATTGGATTTTCCTCTAAAGGTTCAAAATATTTTCCTCCGGGAAGATTCATATATTCATTGCTTTTAAAATCGGAGAACCTGACGATCACTTTATTGGGATAAAATGCTGCACCGATACGGGCAATACCATAGGAGAGTTTGTCAATAAAATAGGCTTCTTCATTCCTGAATCCCCGGATCATAGATTCTATTTTGGCACTCAGTTCTGGATCATTAAGTTGCCGGTGCTTCAACAGAGCCATTGGATGCACATTAATGTAGTTATTGATAATGAACTCTTCGCGTGCTAAGCCAACTCCTTTGTTTGGAAAGTGGGAGTAATGAAATGCCATATCAGGCGAGGCAACATTCAGCATAAGTGGCGTGATTGTTTCTGGTAATTCAGAAAGATCAAATTCTTGCTTTTCAAAGGGGATTAATCCTTCATAAACAATACCTGCATCCCCTTCGGCACATGATGCCGTAATCAGTTGCCCGTTCTGAAGAATAGCCGTTGCATTGCCGCAACCCACTATGGCCGGTACTCCCATTTCGCGGGCGACAATAGCGGCATGGCATGTCCTGCCTCCCTTGTTCGTAATGATTGCTGCAGCATGTTTCATAATCGGCTCCCAATCTGGATCAGTCATGTCTGTAACCAGGATATCTCCCTTTTGGAAATCAGCAAGGTGAATTTCTCCGGCCTTCAGATCTTTAAGAATATGAACCTTTCCACCTGCTATTTTATCACCAACAGCAATTCCTTTCAGAATTACTTTCTCATCACGGTTTTTGTCTGAGATGCTGTATTCTGTGATCATTCCTGTTTTCTTGCGTGAGTGTACAGTCTCGGGCCTGGCCTGAACGATAAATAACTCGCCGCTAATGCCATCAACAGCCCATTCTATATCCATTGGACACCAGGCTCCTTTCTTTGCTGAGTAGTGCTCCTCAATTAAGAGAATCCACTTCGAGAGTTGCAGAGCCATTTCGTCACTGATACAAAAGAGCTCCTGTGCTGCTGCTTCTACTGCAATGGTTTTAACACGTTCCTCCTTTGTCTTACCATAAACCATTTTTCTGTTTTTATTGCCCAGTTTTTTTTCAATCAGAGCTTGATATCCTTTTTTCAACGCAGGCTTGAACACGATGAATTCATCTGGAGAAACGGCTCCCTGCACAATTAATTCCCCGAGTCCGTAGGATGCGTTGATGATAATTGATTCCCGGAATCCACTTTCTGTATCAAGAGAAAATGCAACACCAGAAGCTGCCAGATCGGATCTAACCATTTTCTGGATGCATACTGACAAGCCAATTTGAAAATGATCGAAGTTCAGGTTTTCACGGTAGCTCAGAGCCCGGTCGGTGAAAAGAGAAGCAAAGCAATTCCGGATCGCAACAAGTAATGCTGCCTGTCCACAAATATTGAGATAAGTCTCCTGCTGACCCGCAAAGGAAGCGTCCGGAAGGTCTTCTGCTGTGGCAGAAGAACGTACAGCTACATCTACATTGAACTGCCCATGATGATCAGAAAGTGACTGATAAGCATGTGCAATTTGTTGTGATAATTCAATCGGGAAGGAACCATTTTCAATAAGGGTCCTGATTTTTTTTCCTGTCAGTGCGAGGGATTCTATGTTGCCCTCTTCCATCTCAGCAATAATCTCCGGAATAATCTGATCAAGTTTATTGTAACTGATAAATTCCCGGTAGGCTTTAACAGTAATAATAAAGCCCCCCGGGATGGCTACACCCAGTTTCGAAAGGTTTTGGATCATTTCACCCAGTGAGGCATTTTTGCCGCCAACAATTTCCAGATCCTGCATTCCTACCTCGTTTAAATTGAGGATCAGACTAGTTGATTTCATATGATTATTGAATTATATCAGCAAATCTATGCTGAATCTTCTAGTATACTTAGTGTATAATTAGCAATTATTGATACTATCTTAACCAAAATTTAGTAAAATTGATATTTAATATGTTATTTTAGTATTAATGGATCCACATCTACTCGCCATACCCCTAAGTAGTCAGGAATCTTTCAGCGTTAAACTGGAGATCGGATGGAATTTTTATAAGCAATGGCATTATCACAGGGAGATTGAGATCATTTATATCATTAAGGGCTCGGGCACACGCTTTATTGGTGACCGGATCGATAATTTCAAGGAGGATGAATTACTGTTGATTGGTTCTAATCTGCCACATATGTTGCGTACTCATGGTGACCTGAGCAAGGAAAATCCTGATACAGAGGCTATTGTGGTTCATTTTCTGCCTGATATACTTAGTTCATTCCTGAATCTGCCTGAAAATGCAGCGATTGCTGATTTGCTGCAGCAGGCAGGTCACGGTTTAGAAATTACTGGTGAAACTCTGCTCTCTGCAAAGCGTATTCTGCACTCTATAAGGTATGCCCGGAATACCGAGAAAGTGATTTTATTGATTCAGCTCTTGCATCTGATTGCTTCCTCGAGGGAGAAGGAGGCATTATCGCAATTCATGTTTAAAAACACGTTCAATAAATCTGATGATGACCGTCTGAACAGGATTTATAATTATACGATGAATAATTTTCTGAGGCAGATTACATTACAGGAAATTGCGGATATAGTTCACATGAGTCCGAATTCTTTCTGCCGTTATTTCAAGTCAAGAACCAAAAAGCGGTATTCTTCTTTTCTGCTTGAGATCCGGGTAAGTCATGCCTGTAAATTACTTTCCGAATCTACCTACAGTATGGCCGTTATTGCCTATGAAAGTGGTTTTATGAATGTCTCCAATTTTAACAGGCATTTTAAACTGATTACTGATAAGACTCCTTTCCAATACCGGGCACAGGTTCGGGCGATGAAAATGTCGGGCAGATAATTATTTCATTCCGGTATTTTGGGGAATGTTGCCCTGATTTCAGGCCAATAAATCTTAAATGCAAAAATCAATTTGATGTATTATTTATGGATCAAACTTGTAAATTCATTTCCGGATAATGTGTCGTAAGTGATTTTTAAATCACTTCACTTTGTCTTAAGACATAATTGTCCCGCAATTTCGGGAAAATGAGTAAAAATTAAACAAATGAAAAACAATCGCAGAGATTTTCTAAAAAAAGCAGGGATAGCCGGAATTGGCTTAAGCGGAGTGGGTAATTTGCCTGCATTAGCAGCAGAAGTTCAGTCCGTTGGAGAGGCAGCACCGGCCGCTGATCTTCAGACATATAATCGCTTCCCGCGGATGATGCAGGATTATTTTTTAGATCACGTAGGTGAATCTCTCTCAAAATCACGCAAACGCCGTGCATCCCTGAGGACTAAACAGGAAGCCGAAGCATACGTAAAGGATGTTCGCGCTAAGATTGCCCAATGTTTTGGTCCATGGCCAGAGAAGACTCCTCTGAATGCACGCATAACAGGTACTATTGAGCGTGATACCTATAAAATTGAGAAGGTAATTTTCGACAGCCGTCCCGGTTTTCCGGTTACGGCTAATTTATACCTTCCTAAGGGTAAAAACCGACCCTTGCCTGCTGTGGTTGGTACTTGCGGACATGGTGATCCTGCGAAAGCTACTCCTATTTATCAATCATTTGCCCAGGGACTTGCCCGTCAGGGATATATTGTGTTGATCTTTGACCCCATTGGTCAGGGGGAGCGGGTACAAATGCTGAGTAAGGATTTAAAGCCACTCCATGGGATTGGGGTGCCCGAACATAATTATACCGGAAAGCAAATGCTGTTGAATGGAGAGCATTTAAGTTCCTGGTTTACCTGGGATTGTATACGTTGCGTGGATTATCTGCTGAGCAGACCCGAAGTAGATCCTAAACATATTGGAGTCACTGGTAATTCAGGTGGAGGAACTCAGGCAACCTGGTTTTGTGGGGTTGAATCACGTCTGACTATGGCAGCTCCAAGTTGTTTTGTAGTCGGATTTGAGACCAATCTGAAGAATGAACTTCCTGCCGACATCGAGCAATGTCCGCCGGGAGCAATTAGCCTCGGACTTGACCATCTCGATTTTATTGCTGCCATGGCTCCTAAGCCTGTTATTTTGCTGGGTCAGGAAAAGGATTTTTTTGATGTGCGGGGAACCGATCATGCGGTGAAAGAGCTTAAGAAGATCTACAAACTGCTTGGTGCAGAGCAAAATATTCAGTTTTTCGCCGGACCAGAATACCACGGTTTTTCGAAACATAACCGTGAGGCCATGTATTCCTGGTTCAATAAAGTAACTAAGATTTCAGATGCAAAGTCAGAACCTGAACTGAGTCTTGAAGAAATTGAACTGTTATCCTGTACACCTAATGGACAGGTTGGAGAACTCAATCCCCGAACACTGACAAGTTATACCAGAGAGTATTCTCAAAATTTTAAATCCCAGAGGGGATTGCCATCCGGTGATGACCTGAAGCAGAGAATCAGAACTGTTCTCAAATTACCACAAATTTCAGGCATTCCTGAATATCGTATTTTAAGGCCTTTACCCGGAAGACAGTTCCCTAAAAAATTCTCAGCTTCTTATGTTGTTGAAACAGAAGCAGGAATTACCATTCCTGTTTACCGCTTGTCGGATACTGAACTATTGTCCCGTCCGCCGGCAGGTATAAAACGTGCTATATTGTATGTTTCACATTTATCAGCAGACGAGGAATTGAGGAAAGAGGTGTTGATCAGAAATTTGATTTCTGCAGAACCCGCATCGGCAGTGTATGCCTGTGATGTACGGGGTGTTGGAGAGTCGAAGCCAAATACCTGTGCGGATGATTTTTTTGGTGCTTATGGGAATGATTATTTCTATTCGGCACATAGTATTATGCTGAACTCGACCTATACCGGACAAAAAACATATGATCTTTTGCGAATTATTGACTGGCTGAGATCCTGCGGGCATGAGGAGATTCATTTAGTTGCAAAAGGCTGGGGGGCTATTCCGGCAACATTTGCTGCTGTGCTTTCGGATAAGGTTACACAAGTTACTCTTAAGAATGCTTTAAGTAGTTATTCTGCCATTGCTGAAAATGCAGAGTTTAACTGGCCATTATCCACACTGGTTCCAGGGATATTAAAGCAGTTTGATTTGCCGGATTGCTACCGGGAGCTGGCATCAAAAAAACTTGAGCAGATTGAGGGGGTGGGAGAAGCAGGAGTCTGAATCGAGGATTAGATGGATTGCACAGAAAGGTTCTGGATTGTAGATTTTATGGATTAAGAGATTGTGCGGGTTTTTGTGAAAGTATTAGGCGTTTAAATTCTATGCTTTTTGAGCCAAAATTAATAAGTAAGCCAATTTCAAGTTTATAAGCTTTTAAATAATTTAGGGCTTGTGCCATGTGTACATCCTCCAATTTTATAACCGCTTTTAGTTCAACCAAAACTTTTCCTTCTACCACAAAATCAGCTCTTCTTTTGCCTATTGGCTCTTTTAGTTCTTTGTAAAAGATAGGCTGTTCAATTTCTCTCATAAAATTAAGTCTGACTTGATTCAATTCATGAGCTAAAGCCCTTTGGTAAATGACTTCCTGAAAGCCATTTCCTAAAAATTTATGTACCTCGAAAGAAGCTCCAATTATTTTTTCTGTGATATCGCGATATTTCAACTCTTCCATAATCCATTTATCCGATTAATCTGTGATCTCCGATTAATCTGTGATTCAGACATTTTCGACTAATATTAAACATGTATTAAATGAAATTAGCGAATATGCCTTTTCAAATGAGCACATGTAGCGTACTAACTATTAATCGGTATTATGGTTCTTTAAAATTTTTAAGGAACTCTATTTGTTCAGAATCTGAAAATATGTCCTTATACCTACAAGTATTTTAATAGATCAGTACATTGATATTCAAAAAATCGCTTGTAAATGAGCGAATAAAGCAATAGATTACAATATAAAATCACATAAAATGCAAGAATATTATTTTCGAAAGGAATGCTTAAGAAGAATAGTCTTACTTAATGTTAGTGTATTACAAAGCCTAATTGTAGGAGTTTTTATCATCTTCCTTTTTCTCCCTCAACTTTCACAAGCCCAAAACAAAGTTAAGGGAGGAAAATTCATTACTGAACCACCAACCCTTGAAAATTTGGGATTTGAATGGTATATCGAAGGTGATGAGAACCGTAATGCCACGGTAAAGGTAGAGTATCGAATTGCAGCATCGGCTAAGGAATGGAAAAAGGGAATGCCAATGCTTAGAATTGGGGCTGAACATATTTCAAGAGCAGGAATTGATTATACCACTCCCCATATGTTTGCAGGGAGTATTTTGGATCTGAATTCCAACACAAGCTATGAGGCCCGCTTTACATTGGAAGATCCTGATGGAGTTGATGGGGAAGCAGTGAAAGTGGTTAAGGTTTCTACACGTGCTGAGCCAAAGGCTGCCAGTGGCGGAAGGGTAAGACATGTATATTCCCAATATTATACAGGTGAGAAGTTAGAGCCCAATTACCCGGGTTTGGTCTCTGCCTATAATGGTTCAAAAGATACAAAGGGCGATTGGTATGTAGTAAGTGAAGATAAAGTTCAACCCGGAGATATTATTAAAATACATGGCGGACTTTACCAAGGGGTTCTTCTTAATTATCCTGATTGGAATAATATTCCTTTCGATGGGACTTATTTCTTCACTGCAAAGGGGACTGCGGAGCGACCAATTGTAATCGAGGCAGCAGGGGATGGTGAGGTTATCTTTGATGGGGCAGGAGCCGCTAACCTATTTAATGTGATGGCTACCGATCATCATATTTTCCAGGGTCTTACTTTTAGAAATGTGGGCCGGGTTTTCGACGCCGGTCGTAAGCATTTGGCAGGTGCCAGCAATCTGACCATCCGTAATTGTCGTTTTGAGGATGTTGGTGAAGGCATCCGTACAGAATATGCAGGCTCAAAGAATTTTCTGATTCAGGATAATGTCATGATCGGCCGCGATGACCGTTACAGGATGTACGGCTGGGCTGCTCACCGTGAAGGTTTGATTCCTTATGGGACGCATTTGATGGATTCTTATTATGGGATTATGATCTACGGCCCGGGTCATGTAATTGCTCATAATTCCATTGCATTCTTTCACGATGCTATTGGTGTTTCCACCTACGGTACACCCGAGAAGGAGCAAGAGCTAAAAGCGGTATCCATTGATATTTATAACAATGATTTACACCTGATGGTGGATGATTTTATTGAAGCGGATGGCGGAGTGCACAATATTCGGGTTATGCGTAATAGGGGTATAAATGCAGCCGAGAGTGGAATAAGTGCTCAACCTGTATTTGGAGGACCTGCCTATTACATCAGAAATGTAATGTATAATATAGGGCAGGGAGGTGCGCTTAAAATTCACGGAGGTGTACCAGGTCTAATCGCATATCATAATACCTTCATTGCAGAGAACAACGCAGGAGGCGGACATCCCAATTCGAACTACCGGAATAATTTATTTCTTGGCTCAGATGGACCAACAATTGTTGCCGCTTTCCCTTATACAACTTCTTATTCAATTGCAGATTATAATGGCTATAGGCCAAATCGTGGTGCTGAAAGTCCTGAAAATCAATATGTATGGTTATCTCCAAAAGGAGAACGTGTTGGATTTAAGACACTGAACAGCCTTAACCAGGCAAGTGGTCTTGAAACTCATGGTATAACAGTTGATTATGATGTTTTTGAAAACCTCCAGAAACCGATTCAGGCAGCTAAATCTGATAAGCCTAGTCCGGTTTATTACGGAGTGGATCTTAATTTTAAACTAAATCCTAATGGGAAGGCAGTGGATGCCGGGGTAATTATTCCAAATGTAAATGATAATTCTCGAGGAAAAGCACCTGATTTGGGGGCAATTGAATTGGGTAGTCCGCCAGTAATTTATGGAATGAGAGGGCTTAAGCAAGATCAGGAGTTTTGGAGATGACCAGGGACTGTATGGGCAACATGGCAAATCGACATTTCTATTAACATACGACCACCTATGGGGTCGACAGACCGAGACTATCGTTATTAGGCTTCAGGCTCCTTTGATTAAATTGTTAAACTGCGAATATCTGTTGTGCTTAAAAATCAATTTTCGTAATCGCTGGAAAGGCTGCATTAAAGGCTTTTCTAAATGAGGATTAAGACTTTATTTTATTGAATAATGCAAAGGCGCTTTACTTAAACCAAAGACAACTCCCCAAATGTTCAATATCAGCTATTCAATTTCTCTACCGGTTCGTAGTACAAAATGACAGCTCCGCCATTAAATGGTTTGGTTTTGATGAGTTTAAGCATAATCTTTTCAGAAATATCTTTAAACAGGGGTAAGCCACTTCCGGCAACAATAGGGTGAATGCAGATCTGATATTCGTCTATTAAATTCAGGTTCGTTAAGGCAACAATCAGACCCGGACTGCAAACAAAAATAGCTTTGTCACCGCTATTGCCGGATTGTTTGAGCGCAACAACTTCTTCTTCAAGATCCCGGTTTGCTAATCTCGCACTTTTCCAGTCTACCTGTTTCAGGGTACGGGAAAACACAATTTTCGGGGTATGGTCTATGGCCAGGGCAAAGTCATCCATCGCCTGATCTCCTGTTGGGTTTTCCAGTACGGTTCTCCAGAACTCCATGAGCTGATAGGTTATTCGGCCATATAAAGCGGAATCAGCGCTTCTTAAAAGGTCGGCATAATGCTGGTGTATTTCTTCATCGGGAACGCCTGAAGTATGATCGCAGAATCCGTCAAGCGTCATATTCATTGCTGCAATTACTTTTTTCATGTCATTCAGTTTTGTGTTCTGTCCGGCGCTTTAGTCCCTAAGATAGTTTAGGGTTCAAAACTGACCATCCATTCAATGCCATACCGGTCCCTGAACATACCAAAGCCTTCCTCCATCGGTACTTCAATTTGTCCACCTGCCGAAAGTCCTGTAAATATTCTAACCGCTTCTTCTTTGCTTTCTGCATTGACATAAATCTTGCTTCTGTTTTCGTTTTCATTGGTCCGGCCCATACTTTC
>CAZTRY010000097.1:0-12492 GCA_964616525.1 uncultured Sphingobacterium sp.
TTAAAATAATTTCCGCATCGTGGCATGCTTTTTACCGAAAGTGGCTCCCGTAGCTTCATGAATAGACAGCATTTTATCGTTAAAATCGCCTACCCAGGATAGTTCCAGTTCAACATACTGGTTCAAAGGGAGCACATATTCTTTGAGTTTAATGAATAATGCCGACTCCAATCCGTGTTTCTGGAAGGCTTTTTTAGTGCCCATCACCACCGCTCGCATCCGGCTTACCCCTTTCCAGCGATAGTAGAGGAATTTAAGTTTCTCTATCAGGCCGAGTTTACCATTGAAGCTTTTGATCATTTGATTGGCATCGGGAAGGATCACAATCACCGATGCCGGTTCATTATTGATATAGGCAAACCAGATCAGCTTTTCGTCCATCACCGTCTTCATCTTATTGAAAGTTTCCAAAATTCCTTTGGTTTGCAGAGGAACGAAGTTCTCAAAATCCTGCCAGGCATCATTGTAGATCTCGGCAAAATCTTTGGCAAAATCCTCCAGTTTATTCACCTCGAGGTGCCTAAAGGTATAACCCGGTTTATTGGCTACCCATTCGGCGATCTTTGTAAACCGCTCGGGAAAGGGTTTCTGTACCTGAAGGTGATTGGTAATCTGTTCATAGAGCGTTTTGAAACCATAGCCCTCAAACAAACTTTTATAATAGGGGTGATGATAATTCATTCCATAGGAAGGGGTGGTGAATCCTTCAATCAGGAGTCCCCAGAAACTGTCATTCTCACCGAAATTGATCGGTCCGTCCATTGCCTTCATACCCTTTTCTGCCAGCCATTTTTCGGCTGTGATGAACAATAACTTAGCGGCTTCCGGATCATTAATACATTCAAAAAAGCCGATTCCACCGGTAGGCTGTTCGGGTTGATAAGCCTTTTTCTCATTGACAAATGCGGCTATTCTTCCGATTAGCTGCCCATCGTCTGATTTCAGTACCCAGCGGGTGCATACCCCATGCTTATGCAGCCCGTTCTTTTCCGGATCGAAAACAGCTTCTACATCTTTATCGAGCGGACATACCCAGTGGGGATCATTTCTGTAGATTTCACGCGCCACATCCAGAAATTCGCTCGCAGTTTTCTTATTCTTGACTTCGGTTATAAGCATCTTAAAAAGGGGATAAAATAAAAAAAGCATTCAGAGAACTGAATGCCTGAATATTAGGACAATAATTGCTTAAAAATCATCATCGTCGTCGTCGAAATCATCGAATGCCGGAATATCATCGTCGAGCGGAAGGTCAAATTCATCTTCATCATCAAGAATAGGACGAATCGGCTCTATCGGTTCAGACAAATGGGTCTTTTTCTTATCGGTACTTTTTGTACCCCCGCTTTTTACTACTTTCTTTGGCGACTTCATTGCTGCAAATTATGCGTTTTTATTTTAATAATATGTACTTATAAATTTAACAAGATTTTGAAATTCCAAACCTCTTTTTTAATTTTTATTTCCTGGCTCTTTTACTCGCTCTGATCTCCGATAACATTGCTCTCAGAAACCAGCTCACTGAGCTGTGGCAGGTCTTTTGTTGAATTAATTCCAAAATAATCCATAAAAAGTCCACTGGTGGCATAAAGCAGCGGTTTTCCCACTGTTTCTGACTTGCCCGCGATACTGATCAGCTCCTTTTCAAGCAATTTCTGAACCGTATAATCGCAGTTTACACCCCTGATCTGCTCAATCTCCAGCTTGGTAACCGGCTGTTTATAAGCAATGATGGAGAGGGTTTCAAGGGCCGCCTGACTCAGTTTCTTCTTCGAACGCTGAATCTGCAGCTGATTGATTACCGGATAAAACTCCTTCCGGGTCAGAAACTGATAACCTCCGTTCAAATGAACCAGCTCTATCGCCAGATTCAAATTCAGGTACTTCTGCCTGATCTGTTCGATCAAAGCATGGATTTCTGTTATCGGAATCTGATTCTCACTAAGCTCTGCCAGAACCTGCTGTATTTCTTCAGCAGCAATACTCTTTTCAGAAGCAAATATCAAAGCTTCGATAAAAGATTCAGGCTCTTTAAAACTCATGGACAAACATAACATATTGCTCTTCAAACAAAAAAAAATCTTGAAAAAATACTTGTTTTTCTGACAGAGAGCCTGCTTTTTCCCTCACATCAAAAATAATTTAAATCCGTTCGAATCCGGGTCTCGTAGGTAATCGCAATCAACAGAACATTTAAAATTATTCTCAGACATGGAAAACTTAACAAAAAAAGATGAGCAAATTATTCTGAATAAACAGGATATTTTGTCAGTATCGCTACAGCGCCGGTCCTTCCTTCGCTATGCCGGAGCCGGAGCAGCCGGGATTGCATTACTGGCAGCAGGATGCAAAAAAGACGGAATGATGATTGATGATTCTGCAGGGGTAAATCTGGGCAGCGGAGATGTGGGTATTCTGAATTATGCCTATGCTTTAGAGCAGCTGGAAGCCGCATTTTATATCAAAGTAGCTTCTTCTTTTTATACCGGGGCTACAGAGGCCGAAAAATTATTGCTTGCTGATATCAGGGATCATGAAATTGCTCACCGCGAATTTTTCAAAAATGCTTTGGGTTCTAATGCGATCCCCGGACTGGAGGTAGATTTCTCAATGATCAATTTCACAAGCCGTGATAGTGTGCTGTCAACTGCCAAAGCTTTCGAAGATCTGGGTGTTTCTGCCTACAACGGTGCAGGGGTTTTAATTAAAGACGCAAATTACCTGACCCTTGCCGGTAAAATTGTTTCTGTTGAAGCCCGCCATGCTGCCCTGATCCGCGACCTGATCAGTAACGGAAGTTTTGCGAACTCTGAAGTAATTGATAACAACGGACTCGATAAATCCCGTCTTCCAATTGAAGTGCTGGGTATTGCCGCACCTTTCATCAAAACAAAAATCAACGCAAACGATCTGCCTAAATCTTAATCTTAACAGCTATGAATATCCTGAACATATTAGAAGAAATTGAAAAAACAGATGCCGAATTATATGAGCGCATCAGTCCGAGAAGAAAAGCAATGGCCGATTTTTACGGCTTTGGAAAGAAAGTAGCCCTTGCATCTTTACCATTGGCACTCGGCTCCATGTTTAAAAAGGCTTATGCACAAAATTCTACTGCCGATGTAGAAGGCGTGCTTCAGTTTGCCCTGACTTTAGAATACCTCGAAGCAGAATTTTACACCAAAGGCGTTGCGGCAGCCGGACTCGTTCCTGCAGGAGCTCCTTTAGGAGCCATTACTACCATTCGTGATCATGAGAACCAGCATGTAGCCTTTTTGAAAACCGCAATAGGTTCCCTGGGTAAAACACCGGTTTCCAAGCCTACCTTCGATTTCTCGGCAGGAAAGGGCTCAAATAACGGTCCTTTTGCAGATGTCTTTTCAAATTACGACACCTTCCTTGCGGTAGCGCAGACCTTTGAAGATACAGGGGTTAGAGCTTATAAAGGACAGGCACCTGCCTTAATCGGCAGCGGGGGGGTATTGACTGCTGCTCTGAATATCCATTCGGTAGAGGCCAGGCATGCTGCACATGTCAGGCAGATGCGTAAGGCACGCAGTGCCAGTGTAAAACCCTGGATTACAGGACAGGATACCGGAATTGGTGCCATAGTACAGAACTCCTATGCCGGTGAAGAGCTCGAAACTCAAGCCGGAGTAAAAATTACCGGTATCAACGGACAGATGATTTCTGTCGCAGCTGCTACCGAAGCTTTTGATGAACCATTAACCAAGGCCCAGATTCTGGCCATTGTCGATCCATTTATTGTTTAGTGTTTGTTTTGGGTTTGTTGAAAAAGGGAGCAGGAATGTTCCCTTTTTTTGTTAAACGGGGATGCTGATGATGACTTCGGTGCCGGACTCGCCGGTTTGGGTTTGAGAGATGTGGATGGAGGTTTTGTTGATTTTGTTGAGAAGATGGACGCGTTCGTGGATTAGTTCTAGTCCGCGGCTTTTGTGTTGACGATGGGTCCTGGATTTGATGGAATTCGAAATGCCTATCCCATTATCTAAAATTGAGATAATTAACCGGCTTTCATTGAATTTGAAATTAATCTGAATCCAACCACCATCTTCCTTTGGTAATAAACCATGCCAAACTGCATTTTCTATAAATGGCTGTATCAACATGGATGGTATTATTATCTCCTCAGATTCAATCTCATTATCAATATTTATGCTGTAATCCATTTTATCAGCAAATCTGATTTTTTCGAGTGAAAGGTATAGATTTAGATACTGAATTTCTTCAAATAGTGTTATGTTGCTTTTTAAACATATTTCTAGATGCTTTCTCATTAATCTTGCGAATCCTGTAAGAATCTGGTTTGCGGCTTGTGACTCATTTATCCCGATGAAGTATTGAATTGTATTAATTACGTTAAAAACAAAATGTGGGTTCATCATCGCCTGTAAGGCCTTTTGTTCAAGAGTGGCTATAGTATTCTGGACTTTTATTTCTTTTTCTTGTTTCCTTTTTTGATATATGTAAAGGATTACAATTCCAATTAGTGCTGCCAGTAATACGATTGAAATAATTGTGCTTATTAACCATTTGTATTGTGTTTCTTTAAATTTTTGTTTAGCTATAACGAGTTCATTTTCCTGCATTTTTTGCAACTGTAAGTAGTTTGAATGTGTTTTGCCAATGTTATCAGACAAGTTTTTTGAAAATTGAATGCTATCATGATAATGGACTTCTTTTAAATATCTTAATGCTTTTGGGTAATCTTTTCTTTCAAGTTCAAGTTCATAAGCTTTATATAAATAGTAATAAACGGAATTTTTATCCCCCATCAATCTAGAGTATTTTATCCCTTCATTTATGGAAGTCTCAGCTTTTGTGTACTCTTTCTGCTCTAAATAAATAGTTGCTAATGTTAAATTGGAACCGATAATCACTTTGTAAAAATTATGCTTTTTGGCCTGATTGATTGCTTCAAATAATCGCTTCTTTGCTGTTTCAAAATCTTTAAGGTTGTAAAAGATTACTCCTGAGTTTTGCAGTGCCGTTATTAAATTAATGGTGTCTCTTGTTTTTTCGAATATATCTTTACTTATTTCATGGTATTTTTTCGAATTTTTATAATCACCCTGAAATCTTAAAATGGTTGCAACATTTAAATATATACCTGCGGTAAATTCATCACTATTTAATCTTTCAGCTATTGATAATGCCTTTTTATAAAAGAGTAATGCTTTGTTATAATTAATTTCCTTGTAGAGGTTACCAAAATTATTATAAACCCTGGCCTCGTTTTTTTTATCATTAATAAATTTGAAATATTTTAAGGCTTCTAGATAGCTTTTTACAGCCTGTTTGGTGTCATTGAGATAATAGAATCCAACACCTTTTATTCTATTTGATTCAGCTATTCCAAATAGATAATTAAGCTTTTTTGCAAGAAATAGTGCACTGTCAGCAAGATTGACTGTTTTTTGTGGATCAGTAAGTCTAATGTTAAATGCGGCTGTATTTATTCGGTTTATACTTACTGTGTCTTTGAATCCTGATTGGATATCAGGTTTGAAGGGATAATACTTATGCAGAATTGGCAGATGACTCTCATGCAGCATTTTAGCTATAATAACTATTGCTGTAAGAAGCGTAATGATTAATGAAGCATTTAGGATTAGCTTTCTTTTCAATTCTGATTATTATAGAGGAATATAATGATACTCGAGTTTGCCTCACAATCAAACTATCTAATTTACCATTTCTATTTTAATGCACAAAAAAGCATAGAAACGCCCCAATCGTTTCAGTCGCTTTTTTTAATTAAAGTGCATTTAATTATTATATTGAGGTGAGAAGAATAATCAATAAAAAATGGAAAACTTTTTGGCTATGCGCTAAATTTATGAATTCCAGGATTTTGCTTTGAGGTAATTGAGTAAACGGTATATAATTTCAAATGAGTGGTAAGATTTGTTTAATTATTGCTGTAGATTGTTATAGTAATTCACTTATTTTTATAAAAATGTCTTACGGTTTCGAGGAAATCTGATACTCTTCTTCTTGATACAGTGTGTTCTGAAGTGTCGGACATACTGACAATCAATCCATTCTTATTAGAATAATTTTTAAGATGCTTCAGATTTATGATTGTTGATTTATGTATTCTGCTGAAACCTGTATTAGTAAGTATTTCTTCATATTCTTTAAGATGTTTTGAAACAACGACCCGCCCATGATTTTCAAGATGGAAGATGGAGTAATTACTATCTGCCTCAACATATATTATACTATTTATATCGAGGATATTAAATCCATTTAAATGAGGTAGATTTAATTTGGAAATTTTCTTAATTTCATTCAGATTTTCTTCAAGGCTATTCAATTGTATTGTATGGTCCGGAATGTTAGGTCTATTAGTCCGGTTTAGGATTCTCCAATTAACCGCTTTTTCAATCGCTATATTTAGCTCATCAATGTCAACAGGTTTCAATAAATAATCAATGGCACTCGCCTTTAAAGCTCTTAAAGCATATTGATTATGGGCTGTTGTAAAAATTACTAATCCGGAATTTTTTTTCAAATCTGGTAATAAACTGAAGCCGTCTTCATTTGGCATGGCTATATCTAGAAATATAAGATCTATTTCATTCGATTTCAGCATTAGGCGAGCTTCCTGTACCGACTTAGCTATTCCTTTTATTTTGACATTTGGACAATAGCCATCAATCAAAAAGAAAAGAGATTTGCGAGAATACTCTTCATCGTCTACAATTAGGGCATTTAACTGCATTTAAATAGTTATAGGTTTATTCTACTCTAATTTAAAAATATCCAGAAGAAGGAAATAGTTAAAATGAGTAAACGGTAGAAATGGATGAGTATCAGTACCCAATCACCTGCTCCTCCATCATTTCCGGCAAATCCCTGAACTCGTATTGCTGGGTTCTGAGCTGGGGTTCAAAGCCTGCCTCGCGGATGGAGTCCTGAATACCCTGTGAGGTAAAGCGGTGTGGTGCGCCTGCGGCAGAAACCACATTCTCTTCAATCATAATCGAACCGAAATCATTGGCACCGGCATGAAGGCAGATCTGGGCGACCTGTTTTCCTACGGTTAGCCAGCTGGCCTGGATATTTTTCACATTGGGCAGCATGATGCGGCTCAAAGCGATGGTACGGATGTATTCATCGGCCGTTACCTGGTTGGTAATTCCTCTTACTTTACGCAATAGGGTGCCATCATCCTGGAAAGGCCATGGAATAAAGGCGATAAAGCCCTTGGCATCGGCTGGTTTTTCAGATTGTACTTCACGCAGCCAGACCAGATGCTCAAAACGCTCTTCCAGGGTTTCTACATGCCCGAACATCATCGTTGCCGAAGTGGTTAAACCCAATTGATGGGCGGCACGCATTACATCCAGCCATTCCTGTCCCCCGCATTTGCCCTTGGAAATAAGCCGACGCACGCGGTCGTTCAGAATTTCTGCCCCTGCACCGGGTAAAGAATCCAAACCGGCAGCCATAAGGGCTTTTAATACTTCGGTATGGCTTAGGCCTTCGAGCTTGGCGATATGGGCAATCTCCGGCGGACCGAGAGAATGTAATTTTAAGGTAGGATATAATTCCTTTAATTGTTTGAACAGATCAACATAAAAAGCCAGACCCAGATCGGGATGATGCCCGCCCTGTAAAAGCAATTGCTCGCCTCCATACCGGAAGGTTTCTTCGATCTTTACTTTATAGGTCTCAATATCCGTAATATAGCTTTCATCATGCCCCGGTCGGCGGAAGAAATTGCAAAACTTGCAATTGGCAATGCACACATTGGTCGTATTCACATTGCGGTCGATGATCCAGGTTACTTTTCCATGCGGCACCTGCTTTTTCCTTAACTCATTGGCAGTGTACATCAGTTCGGATGTCGCCGCATGTTTGAACAGGAATAGTCCTTCTTCGGCAGAAAGAAATTCAAAATTCAGAGCCCGGATAAGCAGATCGGAGGTTTGCATGTACAAAGATAATAGAATTAGCAAATTAGATAATTGGGAAATGAGCAAACGGGGAAATTTGACATTAAGTAAATGATTGATTTTTTTTCTTTGGGAGAGTAGAATAATTATATTTACGAACCTAACCGATGAAAAATGACCTACAAAGAACAATTTCAAATCCTTCGGCAGAAAACTGCTGATGCCTACGCGGCTTGGTTAAAGGCGCAAAATACCCTGGCAACTGATGATGAAGGTTTTACCAATCAAGCCCTTTGGGATGAATTGGACCATGCTGCCTCAGACCTTCAGAAAGCTCAGAATGAGTTTAATAAACTTTGTTTCACCATTCAGCGGGGTAAGTTTAGTCAGGACGATATTTTTGGAGAACAGCAGGCTTGCGCTTAATTAGTTGACAGTTGACTCCCGATAGCTATCGGGATGACAGTTGACAATGGAGAATCCGTCATCTTGAGAAAAATCATCTTCCAGAGTCAATCCGATAGCTATCGGGTATTCATTAACAAATTCAACCTAATTTGCTCATCCGATAGCTATCGGATTTCTAATTCTCTCATTTGCTTATGATTTACCGAAGGACTTATCCGCTGATAATATTTCTTTTGCTATTCAAAATCACTGCGATTGCCCAAACGGCAAAGTTTAAATGGGTAGGCGATATATGCAGTAGTGTAGGCACTTATAAATTGTCGGATTATACATCCTCTCAAATTCAAGACTGCTATCGTATTGCCATGACCCAGGACTTTAGTTTAAATACCGGTAGCATACCTCCTTTTAGTCTGGAGGAACTTAACCGAGAAAGTGTAGCCGATCTTGACAGGGAGTATGAGCGAAAATTAGCTGAATTAAAAAATCTGGATATGATTAAATCAAGCTTTTGGCAGGATCTGAAAGTAAGTAATATTGATTATATGAAGCAATATTATCAATTGAAGAGAGCTACCATGCTGGCCTATACAGATCCTTCGGCTTTGAATGAAATTGCACAGACTGATCCGGTATTACTCAAATATGCTCAGGCTCTAAATTCGGGTGGAGAACAATTAATTAATACCTGGCGGGAGGTCAACGAGGTGAATCGCTTTAAAAATGGCAATCCAGCTAGAGTAAAGCAAAAGTTTGATCAGCAAAATTCTTCTGCCGAGAGATATACGTATGCAAAAATAGAAGTATTAGCTTTTGGCTGGTGGAACCATGCCATCAGATCGTTCAGATATCCCGATACTTCCCAGGCCCAGCAGAATTTTATAAAGCTATTTAAAACTGTAAAAAGTTTTGATTGCGGCGACTATTAGTATTGGGTTAAATTGGAAACGATGGTGTTTGGAATCTGAGGTCTGAATTCTGAGTTCGGAAGTCTGATCTCTGAGGCAAGCAATTTTAAACAGATAGTTATCAACGCGATTGCTTTGGGGTTGCTCAGTTCATTGCAATAGATCTTTCCTCGCAGCAATAGATCTTTACTCACGGCAATAGATCTTTCCTCACGGCAATAGATCTTTCCTCACGGCAAAATTATCGTACTACAAAATTCATATCGCTCGTCAAGATGACGCGTACAAAAAAATCATATCGCTCGTCAAGATGACACGTACACAAAATTCATATCGCTTGTCAAGATGACACTGACTCAAATACCATATTGATGGTCAGTATGAGGTATAATTTTAGGCAGCAGTCCAACCCTGTAGTTATCAGGTTTCTATTTTTCTAATTTGCTCGTTCTCTAATTTGCTCATTTTCTAATTCCATTTTTCCTAAATTCGCCAATTCTATTCCCAATTTATGGTTTCTTTCGAACGTTTCACTCTTGCCAATGGCCTGAAAGTACTGGTCCATGAAGACCCTACAACTCCAATGGCTGTGGTTAATATATTGTATGATGTGGGTGCCCGCGATGAGCATCCGGATCAAACGGGTTTTGCCCATCTCTTTGAGCATCTGATGTTTGGAGGTTCGGTCAATATTCCATCTTATGACGAACCCCTGCAGCGGGTAGGAGGTGAGAATAATGCCTTTACCAGTAATGATATCACGAATTATTACATCACTTTGCCCTCTGTTAACCTTGAAACGGCTTTCTGGCTCGAAAGCGACCGGATGCTGAGCCTGGCTTTTTCAGAAAAAAGTCTGGAAGTGCAGCGGAATGTTGTTTGCGAAGAGTTTAAACAGCGTTACCTCAATCAGCCTTATGGTGATGTCTGGTTGAAACTGCGTCCAATGGCTTATAAGCAGCATCCTTATCAGTGGGCTACCATCGGTAAATCCCTTGATCATATAGAAAATGCAAATATTGAGGATGTAAAGGCCTTTTTTAATCGCCATTATAATCCATCAAATGCCATCATGGTTGTGGGTGGGGATGTCAAACTGGAAGAGGTCAAACGTCTTTCAGAGAAATGGTTTGGAAATATCCCGGCAGGGGAGAAACTTGCTCGTTTATTGCCTATTGAGGATGATCAGACCGAAGAGCGTAAAGAAACTGTACACGCTAATGTGCCTTTGAAAGCAATTTATAAGGTATTTCATATGCCATCTCGTACTGAAGCCGGCTATTATGCTGCCGATCTGATTTCGGATATTTTATCCAGAGGAAATTCTTCCCGACTGTTCCGTAATCTGTTGAAGGATCAGAAATTATTTAGTGATATTAATGCTTACCTCACCGGGAGTTTGGATGCCGGATTATTTGTGGTGGAGGGAAAACCCTTACCCGGAATCAGTATGGAAGTGGCCGAAGCTGCTATCTGGAAGGAACTGGAGCGGATCAGTACCGAGCTTGTCCCTGAAGCCGAATTGACCAAGGTGAAGAACAAAATGGAATCGACCATGGTGTTTTCGGAAATGAGTCTGCTGGATAAAGCGATGAACCTGGCTTATTTTGAATTGTTGGGAGATGCGGATCTGCTAAATTCAGAAACCCAGAAGTATCTGGATGTCAGTGCCGAAGAGATCCGGACTCAGGCTGCGCATATCTTCCGTAAGGAAAATTCATCTACTCTCTACTATTTAGCAAAATAACATGATCGACAGAGCACAAGCGCCGGCATTCGGGCAAGTTGAAAATATAGAACTGATCAGGGCAAAACCTCTGGTTCTGGCTAATGGATTAAAGATCTTCAGTATCGACGGCGGTGAACAGGATCTGGTTCGCATCGAGTTTATATTCAGTAATATCGCTTACGATTCCAAAAAGCCATTGCAGGCTTTTGCCTGTAATACGATGCTGAATGATGGTACGAGTGAATTGAGTTCTACTGAAATTGCCGATAAGGTAGATTATTATGGCTCATTTCTGCAAACAGATTATACCAATGATCATTCATCTGTAACGCTTTACACCCTGAACAAGCATTTGGCAAATACGCTGCCTATTGTGAAGGCGATCATTTCAGATTCAGTTTTTCCACAGGTTGAGCTGGATACCTTGCGTAGAAACCAGAAGCAGAAATTGAGTGTGAACCTTGAAAAGAATGATTTTGTGAGTCGCAAGACCTTTAATCATGTCCTTTTTGGGGATAGCTTATATGGCTACGATATCAGGGCCATAGATTATGATCACTTAGACCGGGAGCAGTTATTGTCCTATTTCAGGGCTGCCTACCAGCCAAAAAATTGTACGGTTATTGTTTCAGGGAAGGTGAAGGATGAAAGTCTCAGGCTGCTGGATGAACTGTTTGGAAAAGACTGGAATAATTCATTTGAGGTTAAGGAAAACAGTTTTGATTTCAAGGCGGATTCGGGGAAGGAGCATTATGTAGAGAAAGCCGATGCATTGCAATCTGCGATCCGTATCGGACAGATCTCCATTAACCGTACCCATGCTGATTTCGCGGGTTTACAGGTTGTCAATACAATTTTGGGTGGTTATTTCGGTTCGAGGTTAATGGCCAATATCCGTGAAGATAGAGGTTTTACCTATGGCATTGGCTCTGCATTGGTTTCTTTAAAGAATAGTGGTTATTTCTTTATTGCCTCAGAAGTAGGGGCAGATGTATGCTCTGCTGCCATGACTGAGATTGAAAAAGAAATAACTGTTTTAAAGAAGGAAGCGGTAAGTGAAGAAGAACTGTCATTGGTCAGAAATTATATGCTTGGTTCCATGCTGGGCAGTCTTGAAAACGCGCTTTCTCATGCCGATAAATTCAAAAATATCTATTTCTCAGGCCTGGGTTATGATTATTATCAGAACTATATTCAAACGGTGCGGAATATCAGTCCGGAAGAGGTGCTTGCCCTTGCAAACAAGTACCTGAATTTTGATAGTTTTCAGAAGGTTATTGTTGGGAAAAAGTAGGTTGGCGTTATCCACTGTCATCGTAATTAACTGTCATCCCGACGCAGGAGGGATCTCATTGCTATTGTATCGATTTTCAATATTATGGTCTTGATCTATATTAACTATCACTAAGTTCCCTCCTGCGTCGGGATGACATCCTGCTTTGTAAAACGCACCATTGTCAACTATCATCCCGATAGCTATCCTATCGTGTGGACACATTTCTGGCTAGCTCCCATCCGGTGA
>CAZTRY010000098.1:0-12310 GCA_964616525.1 uncultured Sphingobacterium sp.
ACCTTATGAAAAAAATTATCACTATACCCTTGTTTAAACCATAGAAATCGGGGGACACTGGATGCCTAAGCATGACGAATTAGAAAATATTTCCACTAGATAGGATAGCTATCGGGTTGACAATTAATATGATTGCTAAATTTGACATTGAGTACTATATCGCAGATAACTGACAACAGACAACTATTTTCTGGAATGTCAAATAAGATCGCATCGGATATTAAAAATCAGGATGCGATTTTTTTTGAACAGATTTTTCAAATAAATCCTCCAAATTCTTCAAAAACCCGGAGCTTAAACTGTAACTTATCATGTGTTGTAAAGTCTGATATTTGTTAAAACCAACGTATAAATATTTATATTTAACCTAGTCCAATCCGCTCATATCGGTTTCTTTACCTTAAAAGCGGTATTCCTAAACTAACCAACTAGATGAAAAGAAGAGATTTTGTTTACATGACGGGCATGGGAGCTGCTGCAGCCATGATGCCCGCAATTCCGGTATGGGGCAACGATGTTCCACTGGATGCTGCATTAGACCGGATCGATCCTGCATTGAAAAAGCGGATGGCCGATGTAGCGCTGAATGCAGCAAGATCACGGGGTGCCACTTACACTGATGTCCGCATCGGCCGATATCTTAACCAGTTTGTCGTAACCCGTGAAGATAAGGTTCAGAACATCGTGAACACCGAGAGCTACGGTATGGGTGTCAGGGTAATTGCCAATGGCAGCTGGGGTTTTGCCGCAACTGATAAAATGGATACCGACAGCATTGCCAAAGCAGCAGAACTTGCTGTAGCTATTGCCAAAGAAAACTCACGTTTGCTGATAGAACCTGTACAGCTAGCCCCTCAAAAAGGTTATGGAGAAGTTAGCTGGAAAGCACCGATCGAAAAGAATGCCTTTGAAATTCCCATGAAGGAAAAGGTTGATCTTTTGTTATCCGTGAATGATGCTGCTTTGAAAGGCGGAGCAAATTATGCCAATTCAATCCTCTTCCTGGTAAACGAACAAAAATATTTTGCCTCTACTGATGGTTCCTATATTGATCAGGATGTACACAGAATCTGGCCAACCTTCTTCCTGACAAAGATTGATGCAAAGTCTGGTAAATTTGAAACCAGAAATGCACTGAGTGCCCCAATGGGGATGGGTTATGAATACCTGCAGGCTGGTCCCGAGCATAAAATAAAGGGCATCACTACCCTGTACAAGGGCCGCTATGACATGTTGGAAGATGCAAAATCTGCAGCAGAGCAGGTGGGTCAGAAAATCACAGCCAAATCGGTTGAAGCAGGAAAATATGATCTTGTTCTCGATCCTTCACACCTCTGGCTAACCATTCATGAATCTTCAGGACATCCAACAGAACTGGATCGTGTACTGGGTTATGAAGCAAATTTCGCCGGAACAAGCTTCCTGACCCTCGACAAATGGCAATCGAAGAACTTCAAATACGGAAGCGAACTGGTCAATATTCAGGGTGATAAAACCCAGCCAGGATCTTTGGGCGCAGTAGGTTATGACGATGAAGGGGTAGGTACCAAAAAATGGGATATTATTAAAGATGGTGTACTGGTGAATTACCAGGCGATCCGCGATCAGGCTCATATTGTGGGTCTGAATGAATCGCAGGGATGTTGTTATGCCGATAACTGGAGCAGTGTTCAGTTCCAGCGTATGCCTAATGTTTCTCTGATGCCGGGTAAACAAAAGAAAAGCATTGATGATCTGATTAAAAACGTTGAAAAGGGTATTTACATCATCGGGGATGGTTCATTCTCTATCGACCAGCAGCGTTATAATTTCCAGTTTGGCGGGCAGTTATATTATGAGATCAAAGAAGGTAAAATTGCAGGAATGCTCAAGGATGTTGCCTATCAGGCTAATACGCAGGAATTTTGGAATGCCTGCAGTGATATGTGTGATGAAAGCGATTATCGTCTTGGAGGATCTTTCTTTGACGGTAAGGGTCAACCGACGCAAAGCAGTGCGGTTTCACATGGTTGTGCCACCACGCGCTTCAATGGAGTTAATGTAATTAATACAGCTAGAAAAATCTGAAGATAAGATTATGTCAATACTAAGTAAAGAAGAGGCACAGGCTTTATTAAAGAAAGTGCTCGGCTATTCCAAAGCAGATGAATGTGAGGTTAACCTCAATGGTTCTGATGCCGGAAATATACGTTATGCCCGCAATTCGGTTTCTACCAGTGGTGGAATCAGTCAGAATACGCTGGTTGTATCCTCAGCATTCGGCAAAAAGCTGGGTGTAGCAACGATCAATGAATTCGATGATGAATCTCTGAGAAAAGTAGTCCAAAGGGCAGAAGAAACAGCGATGCTCGCCCCTGAAAATCCGGAATTTGTATCATTTTTGGGTCCGCAAACCTATCCTGATTCCCCAACATTTGTACAGTCGACCGCAAATATGGGTCCGAAAGAACGTGCGGATGCAGTAGCAGCAAGCTTGCAGATCTCAAAAGAAAATAAACTCAATGCTGCCGGATTCCTGGAGAACAATACCTCCTATGCTGCAATGATGAACTCAAAAGGTTTGTTTGCCTATAATACCTCCACCGGGGTCAGTTTTAATGTGACCTTGCGTACCGAAGATGGAAAAGGCTCAGGATATGCCACCAAATCATACAATGATTTCAGCAAACTGGATGTAAAAAAGGCAACTGCCTCGGCAGCCACTAAGGCCGCAAGTTCTGCTTCTGCTAGAGCACTCGAACCTGGTAAATACACTGTAATTCTTGAACCTGCTGCCGCTCTGGTCTTACTGGAGAACCTGTTCTTTGGTATGGATGGACGTCAGGCAGATGAAGGAAGAAGTTTTATGAGTAAAGCCGGCGGACAGACAAAACTGGGTGAGAAATTACTGGATGAACGTGTAAATATTTATTCGGATCCTTTCCATCCCGAAATGCCAACCAGCACCTGGAGTGGAGATGGAAGACCACAGGAAAAAATTAACTGGATAGAGAACGGAGTGATGAAAAACCTGTTCTATTCACGTTATTGGGCACAGAAGAAAGGCATAAAAGCCATACCGGCTCCTGATGCTGTCATCATGGCTGGTACAGACCAGTCGCTGGAAGATTTGATCAAAAGTACAGAAAAAGGCATTTTGGTCACACGTTTATGGTATATCCGTAGCGTGGATCCACAAACTGTTTTGTTGACGGGGCTAACCCGTGATGGTACTTTCTATATTGAGAATGGGGAGATCAAATTCCCGGTTAAGAATTTCAGGTTCAATGAAAGTCCAATCATCATGCTCAATAATCTGGAAGCACTGGGAAAACCTGAGCGGACAGTAAGTGGTGAATCGAATACCAATGCATTGATTCCACCGATGAAGATCAGGGACTTTACGTTCTCGAGTTTATCGGACGCGGTATAAATAAGTATCTTACTTATTAGTGAAAAGGCCAGCAAAATGATTCAATTGCTGGCCTTTTTGTATCATATCAATGAGCAAGCGGTTAGCTTTTGAGTTATCAAGATAATTATTATGATTTTTAGGAATCAAATTGATATAAACTAAGTAAAGGGAACATATTCGCCCAATATTCGGAGAATTCGAAAATGCTTGTTATGAAATTAAAGAAGTTGAATGGTGGAATGCTAGGGCATAAAGAACTCACTTTATTTATTCAGATTGGCGAAATTTTTCAAACATGATTAATGAAATTTAAAGATGAATGTAAAAATTCAGTGAATACTGTTAATTATTAACTGAGAATATGAGTTAAGCCGCGATTTGAAAATTTTATTTTTATTTACTAAATTTTTTAGTATTTTTATTTCAATGAATCAATTCGGAGGAAACTGGACTGAAGCCAAAATGGAAATAGTAGTTGATTATGCTAAAGCGTATTTAACTATTATGAACAATCAACCATGGGCAAAAACATTATATTTTGATGGTTTTGCAGGTTCAGGCTTAATTGAAGTTGAAGAAGCTAAAGATAAAATAAAAGGTACTTCATTAAGAATCTTAGAAATAGATAAACCTAAACCATTTGACACGTATTACTTTGTTGAAAAGAATCCAAAGATTAAAGCGGCTTTAGAAAGCAACATCCAAGCCAATTATTCAGGGAAGAATACCTATGTAATACAAGAAGATTGTAACGTAAAATTGATTGCGATGGCCAAGTATCTAAAAGACAATACCAATTACAGGGCATTGGCTTTTATTGATCCGTATGGAATGTCTATTAATTGGGAATCCATTTATGCTTTAAAAGATTTAGGTGTTGATCTTTGGATTTTAGTTCCAACAGGATTGGGTATAAACAGATTGTTAAAGAATAATGGTGAAATATCAGATGCTTGGCTTACAAAACTTGAAAAATTCTTAGGTTTATCGAGGGAAAAGATTAGAGATCATTTTTATAAAAAAGAGATAACAAACACATTATTTGGTGAAGAAGTTAAGATTAATAAAGAAAAAGGAACTGTATCCAAAGCAGGTGAACTTTATAAACAAAGGTTAGGAACTGTTTTTAAATTCGTCACTGAACCATTTGTAATGAGAAACAGGACAAACTCGATTATGTACCACTTTATGATGGCTACAAATAATTCACAAGCACTTAAAATTGCCAATGAAGTAATTAAACCAAAATATAAATTATAATGGCTTCTTCATCAATCGAATGGACCGAACTAACCTGGAATCCCGTTACTGGTTGTACAAAAATCAGCCCCGGATGTAAATTCTGTTATGCAGAAGTAATGTCAAGGCGCTTAAAGGCAATGGGAGTAGATAAATACAGTGAAGGATTTAACATCCGTACACATCCTGACACTCTTAATATTCCTTTTTCTTGGAAAAAGCCTAAAGTTGTGTTTGTAAATTCTATGAGTGATCTGTTCCATCCGGAAGTACCAATTGATTTTATAAAGGCAGTTTTTTCGGTCATGAACCAAACACCACAGCATATCTATCAGGTACTCACCAAACGATCTGAACGTCTTTTGGAACTTTCAGCTGAACTTAACTGGACAGATAATATATGGATGGGTGTTTCAATTGAAAATGAAGATTATAGGCACCGGGAAGATGATTTATCACAAACACCAGCCAAAACAAAATTTTTATCAATTGAGCCTTTAATTGGTGCTATAAAAAATTTAAAGCTTGAAAAGATAGATTGGGTTATTGTTGGTGGAGAATCTGGTCACAAAGCAAGACCTATTAAAAAGAAATGGGTTGATTATATACGTCTCCAATGTGAAAACAGTGCTGTTGCATTTTTCTTTAAACAATGGGGGAAGACAAAATTTAATGAAAATCAATTCGATCCAACTATAGATACGGAACATCCGCAACATGCTAAAGGAGGTTGCGAATTAGATGGAAAAGTTTACAGACAAATGCCAGAAAAGGCTGCATAATTCCGCGTGGTAGGTGCTCACACCAAAAGTGTTCAGAATACTTGTGGTGTCATAAGCGACCAATTAATCTTAATTTCTTTATATTAAATCTCTGGTGTTTGGTAAAAGATTGGTTCGTGTGAACACTATCTAAAGGACAACTTGGAGTTGAATTATAGGACTTTTTGTAAATTTGAGTATATCTAAAAGAAATCACCATAGGAAGCCTCTAAGCTATTTGAAAGCATAATGAAAGCTTCTGTGAAAGATAACCATAGGCCAAGTGAATTTAAAAAGAAAGCTCTAATAAATCAAATGACAAATGAAGAATAAAGCCTTATATATTTTATTGGTTATCGTGTTTTTTGTGGTTTCATGTAAAACGGATAAACAACAAGTTGCTAATAAAAATATTGAAAGGTACATAAAATCAAAATTGGACAATCCTAATTCCTTTGAATTGGTGTCAATAAAAAAATTGGAAAAGGACAGGTATTTTACATCCTTAGATTCAATTGCTCCTATAAATGATCTTTTTGATTACAAACAATATGAAGTGTATGCAGATACCGCAGACAGAGATCGTCCGTGGGTTAGAGCAAGTAATTTAAATGATTTAAAAATTATTAAAAGTGGAATGTACAATTTTTATAAAACAGATTGTACTTTTAGAATTAAAGTTGATGGGCAACAAAAGTTACTGAAATATCATTTTGAATTAGATACTCTTTTCAACGTTAAAAATTCAGAAGACATTTCCGATGAAATCGAAGTGATTCGTTAACAAGGTTTAACAAGTATATAGTTGCCTGATCACCCTAACCAAAGGGTAAATTAAATAGTAATCAGCATTTTCCCACCTTGAATGTCCAACTATTTTTGCACTATCTTAGTAAAAAAAAAAATAAGGAAATAAATATGTCTGAGACAAAAATTTTTGAACCTGGATCATATCGTTATCTGCGAGGAGTAAGGCAGTACTCTGCCGGTATAACGGCATTGGATGGTTATAGATTAGAACGTGTACGATTCAGTCGGCCGCTGCCACTAAAAGAGGGCTTCTTACATATCCAAAAACATCTTGAGAATTTAGGTCGTCCGATCGCTGCATTTGGAGCCTGCGAATTACGTTCACCCGAGCCGTTTACTGAACAAGGCTTTGCCGACTTTAATAACCTTTATATCGGTACTTTAAAAGAGTGGGGTATTTATGAAGAAGGTGGTGACAATCCCATAGCTCGCTCAAATGTCATTCCGGAATTGAATAAACCATTGAGTCCGAGTATTCATGCTTTTACTTACACAATGCCTGATGCTAAGGCAAAACCCTCTTTTGTAATTGCCGGTAGTGCTGAAACTCCGGAGGGAAAGAGTGATTATCGTACACACAGTATTTGTCTTGGCGACATATCCCAGGAGGGCTTAATGAAAAAGGGAAGCTGGGTGCTTGATGAGATGGAACGTCGAATGGCTGGTCTTGGCTTTACCTGGGCGGATTCTACGGCAACCCAGGTGTATACTGTCCATAACTTTCACCATGTAATGGCAAACGAAATTGTAAAGCGTGGCGCAGCATTAAGTGGTATTGACTGGCATTATAATCGGCCTCCAGTCCAGGATTTAGAGTTTGAAATGGACTGTCGCGGAGTTTATTCTGAAATAGTTGTAGATACAAGGTAGTCCAATTTTATATCTCCAAAAGACCGGAAGATGCTGAACTTTGTATCTTCTTTTGTTTCCTGTAGTTGGTGTTATCACCAACCACAGGAAAAAGTATACCACAGGTATCTGATTTTATGAAAAAAATAGTTTTATTCCTCTTCCTTGCAATTATCAATCATTCAGGATTTGCTCAAAAAGGCTGGATCAATCTCTTCAATGGCAAAGACCTGAAAGACTGGAAAGTGAAAATCAATGGCCACCCGCTGAATGATAATTATGCCAATACCTTTCGGGTAGAAAACGGGGCAATGAAGGTTTCTTATGATGGATATTCCGAATGGAAGGATCGTTACGGGCATATATTTTATAAAAAACCTTTTTCAGCTTATGTGCTTGTGGTTGAATACCGCTTCACGGGTGAGCAAATCCCCGGCGGACCGGGATGGGCAATCCGAAATAGCGGAGTAATGCTGCACGGTCAATCGCCGGAAAGTATGGGATTAAATCAGGATTTCCCAATCTCACTCGAAACCCAGTTTTTGGGTGGGAACGGTAAAGATGAAAGAAGTACACTAAATTTATGTACTCCCGGAACCAATGTATTTCTGGATGGAAAGCTGTTTACACCGCATTGCGTTAGTTCCAGCTCAAAAACCTATCATGGCGACCAGTGGGTTAGGGCAGAGATTGTAGTTTTGGGCGATTCATTGGTTAGTCATCGGCTGGAAGGTAAAGAGGTCTTCAAATATACCAAACCACAGATCGGAGGCGGTAGTGTTTCCAATTTCGACCCTGCGGTTAAGGTTGATGGAAAAGCTTTGAAAGAAGGCTACATTTCCCTGCAGAGTGAAAGTCACCCGGTTGAGTTCAGGAACGTGAAGTTGTTTAACCTGGCGAAATACATGAATGATCCTGCAAAGCTGGAAACCAAGCTTCAAGCTATTTTGCAACGATAATGCTTAAAGCAGAGAGCTAAAAGCAAAAGGAAATTTTATCTTGTTGGTGAGAACACCTGCCCTAGGAAAATGAATGCTAATAGCAATAAGATCCCTCCTGCGTCGGGATGACAACCGATTGGCAATATGACACTTATATGTGTTTGGTAAGAACACCAATCACGGGAAAATGAATGCTAATAGCAATAAGATCCCTCCTGCGTCGGGATGACACCCGCTAGGCAATTTGGTACTTATATGTGATGGTTATAACACCAACAACAGGATAGCTTAAAAGCATAAAGCTTAAAGCCAAAAGCAAATTCAATTTTAATAATTAATCTCTGCATTGTTAGTTACAGTTAACAGGCAACCGGTAACAGATAACTAACTTTTCAATTTCCCATCGGCCTTCCTTCAGGAAATACAATCGGTATCCTATCCGGGTCTTTCGTGTTTTTCTTTCCTGTAAAATTTGCTGTCAGGAATTCTCCCATATCAATTTTACCTGAAATGGTATCACCACTGATGGTACCGGCAAAAGTATAGCTAACCGCCGGCCTCCGCCCCGGACTCTGGAATTTCACTTCATTCCCTTCGATACTTCCCGAGATTTCGCGTACCGAAAAGTCGGTTTTGTGGATTCCTTTGAGCCAATTCCCGTCCTGTTCAAGATATAATAAATGATCACTTTTGCTGCTGAAATAATCTATTTCCAGATCCCAGCGACCACTTATTTTTGAAGAAGGAGCTTTCATGCTTGCTTCAACTTTCGGACTTCTTTTCTTAGAAAGTAATTCAAAGATCTTATCCCCAACAATCTTATCCTGCCCAGGCTGCATTTGAGATGCATTAATGGATATGGAGGCCATACCCGAATCTGTACTTCTTCCACCACCGACTGTAATTCTGGGCTTAGAACTGATCAGCTCCTGGATCAGCTCTGCACTGCTCAAATGCAATTTCTCAGGATCCCATGAAATGCTTAGAGAGGCGCTGCGGTTATTAATTCCTTCAGGCTCACGAATTGTACTTTTTACACTCTCGATTCCTGAGACTCTTTTGGCAATCGCATTCACCCAATTCATCCAGTTCTTCTCACGGGCAGCATGATCCATTTTTACCCAGGTTTCTACAGCTGCCAGCATACCCAGAGTTTCCTCCCTTCCGACCTTATTATCGCGTCCCGGACCGTGATGCGGAGAGCTGGCCTGCCAGGCAGACATCAGTATATTTTTAGGACCTAACAGGAGTCCGGCACATTGCGGACCGCAAATTGCTTTTCCACCACTGTATGCAACCATTGTTGCTCCATTTTGAAGATGAACATTCGGAATGGTCAAGATTTCAGCAGCGGCATCTGCGAGAATCGGAATATTTAATGGTTTAGCAATTGTGGCAATAACTTCCAGACTCATCGGTCCCGGAACCAGATTCCCCCCACTGAGTTTGATCATCGCAGTCTTTGGTCCCAGGGCATCTTTTAGTTCTTCAATAGTTTCAACCCGTATAATCTTTACCCCAATATTCTGTATAGCAAAATCATAAGCACTGAATGATCCCGCAGGTATAATCACCTCTGTTTTATCCAATCCGCTGAGATCAGGAATACGATGCAGCTTTTCAGGATTCCCTCCAGCAACGCATGCTGCAGTTGCCATCTTGAGTGCCGCAGCACATCCCGCCGTCACCATACCCCATTGTGCTCCGGTTAATTCCGCAAGCCTCTTCCCTACCGCATCAGCCAGTTCATCCATCTGAACAAAATGTCTCGAAGCTGAATCCATAGCTGCCCTGACTTCAGGCAATTCAATTGAGCCGCCGATTATGGTGAAAGTGCCGCGGCAGTTAATGACCGGTTCAACCCCAATCGACTGGAATATTTGCGGTCCGGGAACAAGCGGACCATCAATCTTTGATGGAGAAACAAATTCATTCACTGCAGCGCTCACTGTTTCTGTTGAACCGGCAATAGCTCCTGATAAAGGCAAAAAGCTTAATCCTTTGATCAGTTCTCTTCTTTTCATATTTAAAATTTTAAACCAAATATCCCCATGAGCAATTTCCCGATATTTTCAGAGAATAACAAGAGAAGGCTGAAAGCAGAAAGTTTAAAGCCTAAAGATAATTCAATCTCAATAATGGATCTCCGAATTTGCAAAAACAGTCCGGTGATAAATTAAAAAAAATCACCATTCAAAGAAGCTTTTAACACTTCGTTCATTAAGAAATTAAATAAATTATTTAATTGATTTACAGCTATTTAAAACCAATTCATGAATTAAAACTAATAAATTAGTTGTATAACTATATTTTTAGTTATACATTAGTATTACCGATTCGAATCAGGTATAATTAATAGGATCAGACACTAAATAAAATTATATGGAGATAAAGGAATTAACAAAAGCGGAAGAACAGATCATGCAGGTTTTATGGGACCTGAAAAAAGGATTCGTTAAAGACGTGGTCGACCAGCTTCCTGAACCGAAGCCGGCCTATAATACTGTATCAACGATCATTCGCATTCTTGAAACTAAGGGTTTCATTGACCATGAAGCTTTCGGAAAAAGTCACAGGTACTTCCCCATCATCGGAATTGAAGAATATAAAAGCTTTGCAACCGAGAAACTGCTGAGCGGATATTTCGACAATTCGGTGGAGAACATGTTCTCCTTCTTTGTCAGGGAGAAAAAACTCGACCTGAAGGAAGCAGATGAGATCATGAAACTGATTGAAAAACTAAAAAAACATTAAAATGAACATCCTGAATTATCTTTTACAAACAAACCTGTATCTGACCCTGTTCATGGGATTCTATACATTGCTGTTGAAGAACGAGACGTTCTTCAGACAGAACCGTATCTACCTGAATACGAGCATACTTCTTTCATTTGCCATCCCATTCCTCAATTCCAACTGGTTTCAGGAGCTTTTTATTACTCAAAAACTAAGAGAAACTATAGTTCCGACCCGGATGATCTATGAAACAGTTACAATAGCAGCGAATGAGGGAGCAAGTAAGCGGGCAATCGGAGATATAATTCTATGGGTTTATGCAGGCGTAATGGCGATACTATTGCTAAAATTCCTATACAGACTGTTATTGTTAAAATCCACACTAAAACCGAAAAAAGGGGCTGCCTATTCATTCTTCAACACAATGGTTGTAGACAGGGAACTGCCTGAATCGGGAATCATCATCGATCATGAAAAAGTGCATATGAGGGAATGGCATTCTGCCGATGTTGTGTTGATTGAACTTGCATCAATCATTAACTGGTTTAACCCTGTGGTCTATCTGTTCAAGAAGGAGATCAGGCATATTCATGAATTCATCGCTGATGAGGAAGCTGCAGCAGGAATGCACAGCAAATCGGATTATGCCCTATTGCTGTTCAGTAACAGCCTGGGAGTTCAGCCCGATCAGTTAAGTAATAATTTTTTTAATAATTCACTTTTAAAAAGACGAATAATCATGTTAAACAAAAATAAATCACGCAAAACCGGATTATGGAAATATGGATTTTCTGCACCTCTCTTTGCTACCATGCTGGTGTTCTCTGCTGCCAGTGTGGCTATTGAAAATCCAGAAAATAGTGACAATGCAATAAAATTAAGCAAGCAGCTTCTCATTGATACAGACGCTATTGAACCTTCTGCAATTAAGGCAAATCAACCTGCATGGAACAACTTAGCAGAAAACAAAATGGCAGATGAAGAATTAAACCGGCCTCAATCTTCAAAATATCAGGCAAAAGAAATACAAGGCAGAACTAATTCCAGCAACGCGGAGCCGCTTAACCCAGACCAAAGTTATGCTGATACCATAATGGTGCAAGCTGAATTTGAAGGTGGCATCCCCGGACTGATTGAATATCTGTCAAAATCATTAAAGTACCCTGATGAGGCAAAGAAAAACAAAATTCAGGGCAAAGTGATCCTAAGCTTTATAGTACAAAAAGACGGGAGAGTTTCTGATATCCAGGTTCTGAGAGGTCTTGGAAGCGGTACTGATGAAGAAGCGGTAAGAGTATTGGCGAATAGTCCAAAATGGAAGCCGGCAACCAAAAACGGTGAAAAAGTAAATGCTCAATTTACATTACCGATACAATTTCAATTACCTGCCAGCTCAGAAAAATCAAACTAAGCTGAATGCATATTATGAGTTGCATCTTGGATAGAGATCCATGATGCAACTCATAGCTGTAATTGGAGAATAGGAAATAAAGGCCCTACTCATACCCGACACCTGAATAAAGAACCAAGACAATGAAATACTAATATTTGACATTTAGTACATTTCTCAAATTGTCAAC
>CAZTRY010000099.1:0-12083 GCA_964616525.1 uncultured Sphingobacterium sp.
CCCTGATGCCGAAAATTACCAGGACTGTAAATAGAAGTAGTTTTGTTCTCATTATGTGTTCGTTTAATTCTTGAAATATAGAAAAATACCCTGACGATATCAGGACTTCCAATGATTAGCCAGCTCTGAAAAATCATATTATACATTATTCTACTATTGGCTCCTCAGGATTAACATTAAAAACATGTGTCAAAATCTAATGCAGAGGACATTTAAAACTGATTGTACTCTATAATTGGATAAATAAGTTATTCCAATATGCTATTGTAACAATAACACTATTTAATCTGATAATAACCTTGAATAAAAAATTTCTAAGGCTAAAAACAGATCATGAACAATGCTTAAAACAGGTTCTAATAATTATATTGCATAGTATTTTAATCCTGAATTATGTACGAGCACAAAAACCGAGTTCTGCAACATAGCGACCTCATCCAACTCAAACGCTGGAATACACCCACAATTTATAATGGCTGGGAACAGATTACAAAACAAAACCCCGCAAAGGATGCATTCAATCTTGAAGAAACACATGATTTTATGCCTCAGATGGGTCCAATGGTAGGTTATGCCATTACATTGGTTATTGAACCTAGCAATCCCCAGCACAAGATTACGAATCCCAATGCTTATTTAGAATACCTTCATTATGTTGCTAATACTCCCGGACCAAAAATTGTGATGGTACAGGATTTAGATAAACCACAGGTTCTTGGTTCCTTTTGGGGTGAAGTAAATAGTATTGTTCATAAATCACTAGGTTGTGTAGGAACCATTACCGATGGTGCCATCCGCGATCTGGATGAAATGACCAATGCCGGATTTAAAGCTCTTGCAAAAAGACTTTGCGTTGGACATGCTTATGTGAGCTGCGTCAGATGGAATTGTGAAATAGAGGTGTTTGGAAGAAAAATCCGGCCTGGCGACCTGATTCATGCGGATAAACATGGTTTCATAGTGATTGCGCCGGAAGAGCAAAGCAGTTTACTGGAAGCAGCCCGCTTTATGGATGCCAATGAGTGTAATACCATTATTCCTGCGGCGAGGGATGCTGCGGGACATACTTCTGATGAAATTTTAGAAAGCCTGAAGGAAAATTTAAAGCAGTTCAGCAAAAATGTAAAGGAAAAGTATAATCGTGAGGCTGAGTGGCAGGGAGAAAGCTAAAAGTTCGAAAATAATAGCACAAGCCGAACAATTACTCAGTCATTTAGAATTAATACATAGCCTTTCACTTTATCTTTACTCTGGCCGTATTCTAGAAGGTAATAATAAGTTCCGGTTGGTAATGGTATTCCATTACGATCGCCCTTCCATTCGTTCCTGTAATTTTTTTGTGCATAAACCATTGTACCACTTCTATCAAATACTTTTAAACTGTTCTGTGGAAATAAATCGATGTTTTTTGCAGTAAAAAAGTCATTCTTCCCATCATCATTTGGTGTGATTACATTATAAAAAGCTGATTCCAGGTTTTCACTAACTAAAATATTAATTTCCTCTTCGCTCACACATCCGCTTTCGCTGGTCATCCTAACTTTATAGACTGTTGATTGGAGCGGATTAACCCGAAGAAAAGAGCTATTTTGTCCCAATAAAATACCTTTATCATCACTCCACATAAATGAACCATTCCCATTAGCACTCAACAATATTGACTCACCTTTTAAGATGGTCGTACCTTTATTAGAAGACACAGAGAGTGTGGGAGGCTTTTGAAATCTTAAGGTATAATGATAAACAGCAGAGTCAACTCCACCATTTTTTATCCCTCCATCATCCCTAACTATTACTTCCAACCTCGCTGTACCTGTAGAGCTTTTTGAAATACTATACATAATTATTGCATTTCCATTTATAACTTCTGAAACCTTCAGAATACTAAAAAGGTCTGCGTCCTGAGCTTTGATATTTACTTTTAGTCCTTGTCCTGGTTCAGGCCCACCATTGATGCCATGTAATTGAATTTCGCCACTTATACATAATGGTTTATCAGGAATAAGACTCATTTGAGGCATTTCATTAATGTCCGCAATTGCAATCCAGATAATTTTCTCCCTATATTCCCCATAGATGCCGGTTGCCCTAATCCTTAAAGTACATCCCTTTGTATTTTCATAATCAAATGAAGTGCGTGTCAGAATTTTATTGCCGTAGATATAAAATGAACTATTATTGGTGTCACCTGCACCATTTGTCAAAGTATAATCAACTTTAGAATCTGCTTGATCTGTTATCAAAACAGCCGCAAGGGAATTTAGAGGCTGGTTTTCTAGCAGAATATCAGCCCCAATAAAAAAGTCAGGAACTTCCTTAAAAACGACCATCAATTTACCTTCCTGAAAAATGATTTCATAGTTTTTCGCTGTGGCTGCACTTACAATAAGCTTATAAATTCCAGGAACAATAACCGTTGACATTGAACTAATAATCTGAGGTTTATCAGTCAGGCATTCAATCCCATCGCCCTCTACAAATCCTAAATAGCTTACAGTAAATTCCGGATCCGGTGCCCCAATAATTTTAATTTTATCATCAGCAATAATCTTAAGTTCTGCTTTTTCAATAGAAATAACTTCAGGCAATATTATTAAATTGTAATTGGGACTGAGTGCCAAATCACCAGCTAAAATTGGGTAAACACCAACTGAATCGCCCTTTTCTCTGCTTAGTTTACCTGTAAACTGATCTGCATTAACTAGATTACCCGATTTAATATTAAAGCTAATGTCGAAATCTGACTGACCATATTTTTTTTTCTGTCCTTGTATAGGCTGTATAATAACAGTTCTGGTTTTCACTAGTATTTCACCCTTTAGCTCCAAATGAAGAAAGTTTGCATCTCCATTTTGCATGGCAGTAAACCCTGTGCGCCCGGCCTTCAAAATCCTTGCAGTATTTCCGCTTATTGAAATAACTTCAGGGTCATCCGGTACATAAATAATTGGTAATCCAGCTGAGGAAAACTCAGGTCCTATTTTAAATACTGAATCACCGTAAATTTTTTCAACCAGAGACTTAAAGTTCAGAGTTTGATTTTCTGCCATTTGAGTATTAAAATACCAGTTGGGCAGACCATTAAATTTATTTTTCAATGAATCGCTGATCAGTCCATTACTTAATTGTATCCGGATAGTTGTATTTGATGGTAAATCTTTAAAATCACTAATTTGAAGCGATTTACGATCAGAAGAAAGTACAAGTTTTGCACGCTGGGCTGGAATTTCCAAATCAAGTTTTTTCAGAACTATTGAATCATTAAACACTGTGATAGATCCTGTATCGCTCAGAAATATTTCCTCATCAAAGGACAGCATTAAATCAGGTGAACGGGGAACAGAAGTTGCTCCATTTGCAGGACTAAATGAATTTACCTGAGGTGGTAAAGTATCCTGAACTTTAAGAGTAAAGCTTTGGATTGCAGTGGCAGAATCATTTGTTGCGGCGAGAATTACCTCATAAGATCCTACCTCTGATTTAGAAGGTTTGCCAAATAGTACAGGATCATTTATAATCTTCCTGATTCTGTAATTACCGAAATCAGCTATATAAAGTTCACCAGTAGGCGCAATACAAATTCCGGATGGATTTCTAAACTTTGCAGAGCTACCAGATTCATCAGAAAAGCCAGGCTCAGCCCCAGCAAGTGTACTCACCACTCCATATTTACTGATTCTCCTTACCTTATGATTAAGCTGGTCTGTTACATACAAACTCCCGTCGCTTCCAAGGCTTATCCCGGTAGGATAACGGAAAGCGGCGAGGGTTCCTTTGCCATCGAGGTATGTAAATTCGCCACTGCCGGCAACAGTACTTACCTGACCTGCCGAATCTATTTTGCGAATCCTATTGTTAACCTGATCAGCAATAAACAGATCTCCAGAATTACTGATTGCGATGCCAGTTGGTGCATTGAATATTGCGCTAAGTGCTTCACCATCAGCAAAACCTGTGGCCCTGGTCCCGGCTAGGGTTGATACCTTTCCATTAGCATTTATCATCCGGATTAAATTATTTCCCCGATCGGCCACATAAATATTTCCAATGGCATCAATAGCGAGACCAGCTGGATATTTAAAACGGGCCGCATCACCGGTACCATCTGCACAACCGGCTGTACCATTACCTGCAAAAGTTGATACAAATCCTGAGGGGCTAATTTTCCTGATAGAGTGATTATTTTGATCTGAAATATAAATATTCCCTGAAAGATCGATTGCAATTCCTGAAGGAGAATTAAATCTGGCGGCATCAGCAATACCATCCTGAAATCCTGATTCAATGCCGCCTGCCAGCAGGCTAACCTCTCCGGAAGCATCGATCTTACGGATATTTTGGGCTAGCTGGTCTGCAATATAAATACAACCGCTTGCATCCGAAGCAAGTGCATAAGGCGTACGGAAGGAAGCTGAATGCGGCTGGCCATTCAATACTCCAGAGTTTCCACTTCCCGCTAAAGTCTGAACTTCCGATTCTGATCGTAATGTCAGCCATTCGGGTTTCTTCTTAACTATTACTTTGGTTTCCATTGAGCCTGGAGACTGAACCTTAATAAGCGATTTATAGATTTCATCATAATTAACAGTCAAAGGAAGTTTGCCGATAAATATGGGTGCATTACTTCCAGCTTTACCCTCAATCGCCGGTCCGTAAATTATACCTCCGGTATGGATCGCATAAGCAGTAATATAATAGGTTATATCACTTCGAAGATTTGTTAATTTAACAGTAAAAATCCCGAAGCCAGAACCTGTACTGACTTGTTGAACATCATCCCGGCCTGTACTGTAAATAAATCCCTTCTCAGTTATTAAATCCCCTTCATCAACAAGAACTTCTCCTTGAACAGAAATCCAATCAGCGCCTTTATCAATAACTTTTGGGCAGATTATTACAGGAGCTTTCCCGGCACAATATCCCGGAGTAAGCGTAAAATAAAACAGACTTAGACAAATCAAAACACCTGAACGTACAGCATTTATAATCGGACTATGCGGACCCAAAATGTTATGCTGCCGGTTCGAAGAAACTGAAACAAATAACAAGCGATAACCTATATCAAAAATCCTGTTTAGATTAAAATATTCAGACTTCAAAAATTTCAGGGCTTTCATGGATTATTTTAATTTAGAAATTGCCTTCATTAAGTTTATCACAGGCTATCAAAACCTGATAGTCTAATTACAATTGGCATACCCTGTGCATAATTCATTGATTATCAATTATTTAAAATATAATAAGGTTTTATTTAATTCCGGCTGATGGAAATTCCTTCCAAATTCTGGTAACCTGTTATCATCGGGTTGGTCTCTGTTCAAAACAAAAGATATTTGCAACTCAGGTTAGCTTTCGGGAATGGAATTAACGTAAAGAATTGTCAGTTCAGGGTTAATATTGCCTCTCAATCATTATATTTATACTACCATTACCGCCTATGAAAGACTATCATATCTTTATTATCGAGGACGACCCCAGGTATGCCGAGATCCTTGAATATCAGCTAACTTTAAACCCTGACTACAGAATCAGCCGTTTCGGGTCTGGAAAAGAATGCTTGAATAATCTTCATCTCAAACCAAGACTAATAACTGTAGATTACACCCTTCCTGACATGACCGGTGAACAATTATTCATCCAGATAAAAAGTCGGTTTCCCGGTATACCTGTTATTATTATTAGTGGTCAGGAAAAGGTTGGTACAGCAGTCAACTTATTAAAAATGGGGGTAGCTGAATATATTGTTAAGGACGACGATACCAGGGAAATATTATGGAATTCCATATTGCGGATCAGGGAACACCAAAAGCTAAAAGAAGAGGTTGAAATCCTGCGTGATGAACTCAGCCAAAAATATGCACTTAATAAAATAATTCAGGGTAATTCAGTTGCAATCAAAAAGATATTCTCACTGTTGGAAAAGGCAGCTAAAACGAACATTAATGTTACAATATCTGGTGAAACAGGAACAGGTAAGGAACTTGCTGCAAAAGCAATACACTACAATTCTGATCGGAATAAAATGCCATTCATTGGGCTTAATATGTCAGCCATTCCTTTTGATTTACTCGAAAGTGAACTGTTTGGACATGAAAAAGGTGCATTTACCGGGGCATTAACCCGCAAAAAAGGCAAATTTGAGGATGCAAATAAGGGAACATTATTTCTGGACGAGATTGGAGAAATGGACATGAGCCTTCAAACCAAATTGCTGCGGGTTTTACAGGAACGGGAATTATACAGACTTGGTGGCAATGAGCCTGTTAAACTGGATGTAAGACTCATTGTGGCGACCCATAAAAATTTAGCCCAAGAGGTAGAATCAGGTAAGTTCAGGGAAGATCTGTATTACAGGATATTTGGAATGCCAGTCGAACTTCCTCCACTCAGGGATCGCGATAATGACATTCTTTTGTTAGCAAAATATTTTCTGGAGGAATTCTGCAAGGAGAATAAAATGCCACAGAAAGCATTTAACAATGATTCAAAGCAAAAATTAATGAGTTATTCCTATCCCGGAAATATCAGGGAGTTGAAGACGATTGTGGACCTTTCCGCGGTTATGAGTGATGGTTTACAAATTTTTCCTGAAGACATAGTTTTTGTGAATTCTGGTTCCCAAGAAAATCTGCTAAAATCTGAAACTACAATGAAGGAATATACAATTCGTATTGTTCAGCATTTTCTTGACAAATATGATAATAATGTTGTCAGGGTAGCTGAAAAACTAGACATTGGAAAATCTACAATCTACAATATGATTAATTTAAAAGAAGTAATTCTAAAGAACCGGTAATTGAGCGAAACAAGAGAAAGGCAATTCTGACAAAATAAACCAAAGCTTGCTCAAGCTTCAGGAACGGTAATAAGAAATTCGGTTCCTTCACCTAATTTGCTGCTAACGGTAATTATCCCATTCATCAGTTCAACCTGGGTTTTTACAAGAAACAAGCCCATTCCACGTCCACTTGAATTTTGATGAAAAGTATTATAAAGACCGAAAAGACTTTTTTCATGCATTTCGAGGTCAATACCCTGCCCGTTATCCTTCACAGAGAAAACAATCATATTGCCTTCTCGTTTACCGTTAATAAAAATTACGGGTGCGACCCCTGTTCTGTGATATTTTATGCTGTTTACAATAAGGTTATAAAATACACTATATAAATTACTTTTGACAGCTTTAATGGACTTAACAGAAGTAAAATCACAAATCAGATTTGCCTTAGCCTTCTCTATCGAATGAATAATGGTTGATTCAATGCCATCAATCAATTCTTGAAGCGAAACATCCGATAATTGTTCATTTGAATTTTGTGCTACCTGCAGAATCTCATTCAAATCTTTTACAATATTATCCAGATTAGCCGTAACATCTGTTAAAGCCTTATGAACTTCAATACTTTCTTGCTCGTTTAAATTACTTTCCCTCAAAAGATATTCAAGGCCAAGTATACTTGTAACAGGGGCTCTCAAATTGTGTGAAACAATATATGAAAACTGTTCCATAGCAGAATTGCGTTTAATCAGGTCGGCAGTAATCAGATCTTTTTCCAATTCCGGAAGTTTCCTTCGATTAATATCTGAAATAGACATAATCACTCCTAATATTTTGTTTTCAGCATCCAATACTCTTGAATAGCTGATAAAAAACCATCGATATGATCCATCGGGCTGAGCATAGCTAACTTCATACTCAATTTTATTCCCCAACATTGCGCTATTTAATATTTCAACAATATGCCTTTTGCGATCTTCCCTGAAAAAATTAGGGGCATAGCTTCCTTTCTTCAGAGGCTTAAAAAACTGATATTGAGTGAGTTCCACTGCCCGCTGATTGAATGAGGCAACCAGATATTCAGGGCTTATCAATATGTATCCGGTATCGGTATTATCCAATATAGCTTTGAGATTAGCCCTGGACTCCATCAACTCTTCCCTTACTTTCAGTTTCTCCTTTTCAGTTTTGAATTTCTCTATACAATTGATTACAGAAGATGGCAGCCTTTCCAAACGATCCTTCAGAATATAGTCAGAGGCCCCTTCTTTCATTATACTTACCGCAAATTCTTCAGACACAGTTGATGTAACCAATAGAAACGGGATACCGGGATTCCATTCTATTTTTAATCTAAGAGCTTCAATGGAGTTAAAAGACGGAAGTGAATGATCAGAAATGATTATATCCGGAGAATAATTATATAGTGCATTCCGGTAACCTTCACCATTATCTACCAGCATTATTTCAAAATCAAGACCCTCCTTCCTGAGCTGCCATTCAACCAGTTCAGCATCAGCCGGAAGATCTTCAAGGTGAAGAATACGGATTTTGTATGTTGGATATGAAATCACTTGCCAGGTACATGATTTGTTATCAGCCAATACAAACCCAGGTCACTTACAGCTTTTGCAAAATTTCCAAATTCAACCGGCTTAACCACATAGCTATTGACTCCATACTTATAGCTTTTGATTATATCCTGCTCTTCACGGGATGAAGTCATAATCACAACCGGAATTGATCGCGTTTGCTCGTTTTCCTTAAGCTGCCTGAGTACTTCCAGACCATCTACCTTTGGCATTTTAATATCAAGCAGAATGACTTTTGGATTTGCAGAATTCATATCCTCATATATCCCACGTTTGAAAATAAAATCCAAAGCTTCACTTCCATCCCTGACATGGAAAAGTTTATTACCCAGATTGATCTTATTTAATGACCATATTGTCAATTCTGCATCAATCTCACTGTCTTCAACTAATAAAATGTCTACTTCTTTTATCATAATCTATTTTACTTGTTTAGTGTGAAATAAAAAGTTGCCCCCTTACCCATCTCGCTTTCTGCCCAAACTTTACCATTGTGTTTATCAATAATTCTCTTTATAAGTGCGAGACCAATTCCGGTACCCTCAAATTCAGACTGCCTGTGCAGACGCTGAAAAACTCCGAATAATTTATCATAATACTGCATATCAAAACCTACACCATTATCCTTAACGAAATAGGTTACTTTTTGTTGAGTTTCTTTAAAGCCTATTACTATTCTTGGCGATTCCACTGTAGAGGAGTACTTAATAGCATTAATGATCAGATTCATCCATACCTGACGGAGAACAATTCCATCCCCAAGACAATCAGGCAGGGTTTCTGTTTCAATATCAGCCTTATGTCCAGGATGGGATAACTTTATTTCCTGAAGGCAATCTCGTAATAGTGCTTCCATATTTACTGTATGGATTGTCAGTTCTTTACGACCTAGACGCGAAAATTTGAGTAAATCGTCGATTAGCATCCCCATATTGACCGTACTCGATACAATAGTTGCCATTAATCGATCAGCGCGTTCATCCAGTTTATCCCGGTACAATTCATACAACATAGTAGAAAATCCATTAACTGCCCTTAAGGGTGCCCTTAAATCATGTGAAACAGAATAAGAAAAAGCTTCCAGGTCTTTGTTGGCCTGTTCAAGCTGTTCAGTACGGGCAATTACTTTGTTTTCCAACTCCTGATTTAAGCTAATACTCAAATGTTCAGCTTCCTTGCGGGCGGTTACATCATTAATCAGGGAAACAATTGATATAACCTTGCCTTCATCATCTTTCAATACAGAATTATACCATTCAGTATAAATCAGGCCACCGGATTTGGTTTTGTTCCTTGAACTCCCAACCATACGTTCAATCTCGCCATTCAGAAGTTTAAGCGTTAATTGCTCATCTAATACAGCAGTTTCCGGAACGCTGAGCTCAATATTAGAAACATTTGTGCCGATTAACTCTTCGGCTGTCCAACCGAATATCGTTTCGGCTTGTTCTGACCATTGCAAAATATTCCCGCTTGGTTCCCATTCCATTACTCCCAGAGGGGAATTATTAAAATGGAAAGAAAGGCGCTTATAGGCAGAACTAATTTCCTGCTCATGTTTCTTTTGGCTGCTGATATCACGAATAAATACAATAATTCCGTCTTCTGATGGATAAATGTGATTTTCCTGCCAAAGCTCATAAGGACCATAATAATCCACTTCACATATGTAAACCTGTTCTTTGAAAGCCCGTTCAAATGTTTCATAAGTGGTGGATCCTACGACCCCTGGAAACTCATCCCAAATATATTTACCAATAAGCGAGTCGGGATCTTTCCCGGTCATTTTTCCTATCTTTTTGTTTGCATGAGTATACCTAAACTCTTTGTCCAGAGCGATAAACCCCTCGTCAATTCGATCGAGAATTTCGTTGATCTGTCTTGTCTTCTGTTGAACTTCTTCCTCCCCCTGCTTACGCATGGTAATGTCAGATCGGATGGCCACGTACTGGTAAGGCTTTCCTTCTGAATTTAAAAATGGGATTATCGTTGTATCAACCCAATAATATTTGCCATCTTTTGCCTTATTCTTTAATTCTCCTTTCCATATTTTCCCATTCGTAATAGTTTTCCAAAGGTCATGCATGTATTGCTTAGGATGAAAGCCTGAATTAATAATCCGGTGGTCCTTCCCAATGAGCTCTTCTTGTGAGTATCCAGAAATAGTGCAAAAATTGGGATTAACATGTTTTATTATACCTTTTTGGTCAGTAATAGCGACAATAGCTGATTCATCCAGAGCATACTTATAATCACTAAGTTCCTTACTACTCACCAAAAGGTCATCTTCTGCTTTTTTACGTTCAGAAATATCCCTAAGATTGGCAAGAAGCCCCTGTACTTCTATGTCATGAAACAAATTAACAAAGGTTCCTTCAAACCATAAATAAGTACCGGATTTATGCCTGACTCTGAACAAGGAATCAACAACTTTATCCGGTTCAGAGTTTACTTCATTTATAACATGTGCCAGACTTTCTTTATCTTCTGGATGAACATCGTCCATTTCAAGACCATTCCTATTTTCTTCTGAACTATATCCCAGAAAACGCTCAGCTGAAGGACTCTGGTAAATGGGAAACATATTCTTATCAAAAACCGCTATAATATCAGCGCTTTTAGATACAAGGGTACGGAAACGTTTTTCGTTAGTTTCAAGCTCGGCTGCCTTAACCTTTGTTCTTAATCTCTCTTTATAAAAATGGTATCCAGTAAATACCAAAAAAATTATTGAAAGAGTGATCAAAACAATTATCCAGGTAAAAAGGTTCAAAATAGAGTTTTCAAATTCCTTTCGCCTGGCATCAAGTAAAAAACTTGTTCTTTTGATCCCACTATCAATAAGAAGATTGATGTGGTTCAAAGCTGTTATTTGTGATACAGTCCCCTTTTGAATATCCGAATCAAGGTCCTTACTGCCAAGTAGCCATGGAAGTTCATCTAGAATCATCTCATGTAGCTGTTGCACAATTCTGACATTAAGCGTGTCTCTAACATTTACTTTTAGCAGCGCCAAATGCATAACAATCTTTTGACTATCAGGGTAAAATATAGTAGAAGCATTTAACTTGTTATTGAGCTCAAACAGTTTCGAATTTAGGTTGGTGACTTTATTAATTTCAACATTCAGATTCCTGAAGCTGCTATAAACCTTATCAGTACTAATAGTTTGTCGCGAATAGTCAATAAGCTCTTTGTAAATACTATTGAAGAAAAAGAAAAAAATGGCCAAAACGGCAACAGGAATACTGAGGGAAAACAGGTTTTTCAGTATTCTGGAATTCAAAAAATCTATCCTAGAACTGTTTTCCATTTAGTATGTTTAGGAACACGTCTATCTATTTAAAATCTACAGTAAATCCAATATTTTAACCAGAATTTACCTTCAATTTCAAATTTCCCAAACCTGATCTGGGGCGATATTTTTGTGAGTATTTACTTAAACTTACAAAAACAGCTTGGTCTTAGCAAGAAAACATAACAATTAGATGAATTCGCTGGCAAAGGTTTGAGGCTGTAACGACCGGGCCAGATCAAGAGAAAAATAATTTAATTTGCCTTTAGTACTAAGCTAATAGGCCTTGGATAATATTTATAAAATCATACCTGCACAATTCACTATTGAACCTTTATCACCCCTTTCATTATCCTCCAATGCCCCGGAAAAGTACAGATAAATGGATAATCTCCACGCTTATCAGGTGCTTTAAAAT